>OKRF01000278.1:11651-21603 GCA_900290315.1 Candidatus Sulfopaludibacter sp. SbA3
GAGCCTTGATCATATTTCGAGTTCCAATCACCCATGCCGCAACACGATTGATGCTGGCGTCAAAGTAGTCGAGGCCGATATGGATCTTATCCGCGAGGTGTCCGCTACGGACCAACTCCTTCGCGATCGACAACAGCTCGTCATCGAGAATTACAACGTGATCGCTGTCCCAGCGAACAGGGCGACTCACATGAAGCAGAAGACCAGGGCAGAACATCAGCACAGAGGAGATCTTCTCAGAGATCATCTCGGTCGGATGATAGTGGCCCGAATCCAGCGTCAGCAGTTTCTGGCGAGAAACAGCATAGCCCAAGTAGTACTCGGCTGATCCCACGGTATAACTCTCCGCGCCGATGCCGAAGAGCTTCGCCTCCACCGCATCGAGGTGGAGCTTGGGATCAATCGGCTCTTTGAAAATGCAATCGAGTGATTCAGTGAGGCGCTCGCGGGGCCCCGCACGGTCTACCGGGATATCTTTGTAGCCGTCCGGGATCCACACGTTCGTAACCGTCGCCGTACCCAGTTGGCGGCCCATCTCAGCACCGATCCTCCGGCAAGCAATGCCGTGCTCAATCCAGAACTCCCGAATTGCTTTGTCCGGATGAGCAAGGGTAAAGCCGTCGGCCGCCTTCGGGTGAGAAAAGTAAGTCGGGTTGAAATCCAGCCCCAGTCTATTCTCCTTGGCCCAGTCGATCCAGCTTTGAAAGTGACGAGGCTCGATGTCATTCCGCTCAATGTACATGTCGCCGTTGTCCAGATAGCTGGCANNAAATTTCCGGTAGCTTGGATGCCTCCTCCGGAAAGCTGCGCCCCAGCTATTTCGAATCCGCCTACATCGTCACCCTGCCAGCAGTGCAAGGAAATCGGTATCGAGCCGAGTTGATCCAGCGCGCTTTCGACATCGACGTCTATTTCTGCATACTGCTCCTTGGCTATTCGATAGGCATGGCGGACGTTTGCTTCCTTCATGTGCTCCTCCTGGCTGAACATCCGGCTGGCTCGATCACCCTCCACGATGACGATGGGGGCCTCTGTCAACTGCCGATGTCACAGCGATGCTAATCGGCTTGATCTGCGGGCTTCAACGAGTTTTCGGACTTCGATGGTATTTTCACATTTCGGGAGGCCTCAAGAAATGCTCGCCCTTCTAATCCCTTAGCACGCAGGCAGCTACGTGGGACCGCCCACACGAAATCTGCCAATGGCGGGCTTTCGGCACCAAACCTGTTTTTACAGAATGAAAACTAAGCTCAGTTGGATTTCAGGAGCAGAAGTTTCAGATCTGCGGTGTTGATCAGCGCATCATTCGGGTAGAGATGGTCCACATTTTCCCGGGTCGCCAGTTGATGTTTCACGAACACCGTAACCGAGCCGCTCGCGCGTCGGACAGTCAACCACGTAACCGCCCAGTGTGAGAGATTCGTACGTCCGTGTGACCATCTGATAGATCTGATTCAAGAGCTCGTTGGAGGAGGTGAACTCGCCTGCCCGGTCGTAGGCGGTGCGGATCAAGTAGCCGGTTGCGTCGCCAACTGCGGGCGCGGTATCGACCCCTATCACTCGCACATATCGGAATCCGTGGTAATTAAATCGCGAGCGAAAGGTCAAGGGAAGGCCGTTGCCTACGATTTCGTCGCGCTGGTTGAAAGTATTGGGGAATACGGTCGGGTTTCCTCCACGCCCACTCCTCCCCGCGCCTGTGGCCGCCTGCGGTGTTGCGCCCCGCGACCCCGCGGTTCCGCTGCCGCTGGAAGCGTTGGGGGCAGGAACCGTGGTGCCGAACCCTCTCCCGCCGGGCTGATTCTGATACGGCGCATTTCCGGAGGCCGCGGGACCACTGGCCGAGTTGCGCGCGGGGGCTCCCGGAGCCGGCTTGTCAGGCTCCATCTGGTCTGAGTACTCCAGCTTGACGGTAGATCCTTTTGCTATCGGGGCAGTTTTATCTCGAGCCAACCGGTGAAGTTCTTCCCCATGTCGATGACCCAGCCGCCTTGGGGATAGGCTTCAACACGGGCTACCTTGATCGTTTCCATCAACCGATTCGGTTCCACCATTTGTGCCGCCGTCAAGGCCGACGCCGGCTCGAATACAGCAGCCGTTTGCCACCCGGAATCGTCTAGGTCTACCTGATTCCAGCCTGGGAGTTCCAACCCGGCGTCATAACGCTCTCCGCCGTAGTCCCCGAATGCCGTGCCGCGGCCCAGTGGAGTGATGGGACTTTCATGAATCCGCCACTTTTCATCCGTGGCGACCTCGGCCGTGCTTCCGTTACCGAATGAAATCTCCAATTGAGCCCGTACCAGCGGGCCGTCGTGAATCACTCCAGGATGCCCCTTTACGCACCATCCTCGACCAAGCCAGAGCGCAACCACGTTCTTTCCGGGGACCAAAAAGTCAGCGATTTCGTGAGTGACATAGAGATTCCGCTTGGAGTAGTCGCTCACCGCTGGGCTGAAAACGTAGTCGTCCACCCTTCTACCGTTGATATACAACTCGTAGTACCCGAGAGAGTTGACGTATGCCACGGCCTTGGCGGGCTTTTGGACGAGGGTAAACGTTTTCCGGAGCCATGGAGATGGCAAAGGCGTGCCTCCAGCAGTTCCATCCGGACGCTGTTCGCCAATCCATTTCGAGTGCCAATCCGACGATTGAAGCAGGCCCATTGACCAGGCTGCCTGCGCGCTCCAAGGCGACGACTTGCCTGCATCGCTCCAAACGCGCACTTTCCAGTACGCCTGTTGTCCGGAATGGAGCGCCTTACCGCCATATTCAACCCATGTGGACTGTGCGGAGGCAACGCGGCCCGAATCCCAAAGATCACCCTGGTCGTGCTGCAAGATTGAGGGAGTGCTGGCAACCAGGACGCGATAGGCGCTTTGAGCGCGAAGGTTTGCCGCTGGATCGAGACGCCAGCTCAAGCGCGGCTTCTGGACGTCGATGCCTAACGGGTTGGAGAGGTACTCGCAGCGGAGCCCCTGAACCGAAACGCTTGCCCTTTCCGAGTCGTCGGCGAAAAGCAACGTCGTTCGAAATGGCAAAGCGAGCATGACAACCGCTAGCAGTGGTCTGAAGTTGCTCGGATTCATGTATGCACCACTCCGGTTGGCACGCGCAATAACGAACTCCCCGAGACTCAAGGAACAAACCGCTCTGAAGTGCAGCAGTCAACCTGATGCGGCAAGGCCACCCGAGAGGTTCGCGGGTGGCCTAAGAGGTTGCGGTTTCAGAACCGGATGCGCGCCGAAAGTGCTACGTGCCGGGCTTGAACCTGCGCGCCCTGGATGGTGCCGAACGCGGCATTGGTGTTCGCGCCAGTGGCGAAGTTCAAGGTGAGAGAACTATTCGGGTTACTCGGGTTGAAATGGTTGAACGTGTTAAAAGTCTCCACGCGGAGTTCCATGGTCACTTTCTCATTGATGCGGGTCATCTTGGCCAGGGACAGGTCCAGATTCCACAGCCACGGACCGTAGAACAGGGTCGGCGGCGTATTGCCGATGCCCAGAGAGTTCGCCGGCGGGAGAGTAAAGTTGGCGGCGTTCAGAGGAACCTGTAAGCTCGGACTAACCGTCGCCGAAGGCAATTGCCCGGCGGGCAGGAACGGGTTGTTCCCCATCTGGCATCGGAACGGGAGATCCGCGGTCGGCGTGCCGGTCCAGTACTGTGAGGGCTGTCCGGTGGCGCTGCAACCCACGGTGTAGGGAGTGCCGGCGAAGATCGAGCCGTTGCCGTTCAGGTACCAGCCGTCGAGCACCGCCTTGGTGAACGGGTTACTCCACAGTGTGCTGCCGCCGGGGATATCGTAAGCGAAGTTGAAGTTAATGGCGTGGCGGCGGTTGATGACGTTCTTCGTCAATTCCGCATTGACCATCTGCCACAGCGTGGTGTTGCTGTCATTGTTGTAAACGATCTCGCGGGAGAAGGTATAGTTGAGGTTCCACTGCATCCTCCCGACGCGCCGGTTCAACTGCATCTGCAGAGAGTTGTAGTTGTTAGTGTAGCTGTTGGTGAAGTCGATGACGTTGCCGATGCCGGCGTAGCCGGTCAAGGCTCGGATCAGGTTAGTGGAGTAGAAGCCCGGGTTAGTGGGATTGGTGGTCGGGTCGATGAACTGCGCTTGCGGGCAGCCGCCCTGGACCGGGCTGGCGCATCCCGACGGCTTCCAGGTGGTCAGCAATGGGACGGCGTTGCTGTCGTACATCTGGCCGTAACCGTTCTTGAGCGCGTTGCCGACGTAGGAGATTTCAGCGATCAGACCGCGGGTCAGTTCCCGCTGGATGCCGTAGCTCCAGTTGTAAGTGGACTGCGGGATCTCGTTAGGAGTGCCGCCGATCAGGTTTTGGGGCGTATAGACTGACTGCGCGCCAGTCAGGTTCTGGAAGCTGGTGTAGACGACAGTGGGCGCCAGGAAAACGGGCGGCACCATCATCGGGCCCTGGCCCGCGCTTTGAGCGCCGATGTAGTCTACGGTCCAGTTGCGGCCCACGGTGATGCCGAAGCCCCCGCGCATGGCGGTCTTACCGTCTCCGAAGACGTCCCAGGCGAAACCGAGGCGAGGTCCGACCTTTATGGGGGCGACGTTGAAGAAGTGAGACTGGTAGTACTTGATACCCGAGTACGGCAAGCTCGTGGCGGCATACGAAGAAGTGTCGAACGTGCCTTGCCGGACGTAGGGAAAGACCGCGCCGGTCTTTGGGTTGATCGCGATTTTGTCCGCCGTGGGGCAGGTGGCGGTGGTTACCGCGATGGAGCAGCCCGGGTAGAGCAACTGACCGACCTGGCTTGGATTGTACGAGGCCGCGTTGAACAATCCCAAGGTGGCGCCCTGCGAGTTCAAGTCGCCCACACGGTAGAAGCGCAGGCCGTAGTCAAACGTCAGGCGGCGGCTGGCCTTAAAGGTATCCTGAATGTACCATTCGAGCTGTGAGTAGTGCGCGTGGTTCACCAACTTGGTGTTATCGTCCCCGTAGGCGAAGATGCTGCCCACCATCGCATTGGCGTACGGATATCCGGCGTCGAGAGGGTTGGCGCGGTCGGAACCAAAATAGTAGGTTCCTGCCGCGTTGTAGACCGAGTACACGCTCACGTTGCGAGCCATTCTTTCGTAATAGATACCAGCTTTAAAAGTGTGCGGACCTACGACCCAGGTGACCTTGTCCTGGAGTGTCTGCAACTGGTCGGTGCCGGTGAAGGGCCACCGGCTATCCAGACTGAAATTGGGGGCGCCATTAACGCCTTGGCCGGAGGACTGAGCGCTGTATCCGGACGGTAGGCCGAAGTTGACCTGTGGCAGCAGGTTGAGGATGTTGCTGTTCTGGTTGATGCGCGGCAGCGTCAGCGCATTGCCGTTAACATCTTTCAGTGGCAGCAGGCTCTGCTGGTAGGTCTGGGCGCCGCCAGTCGCGGTGTTGGCGCTAGTGTCGGTCAGGGGTTCGACACCCTGCCTTCCGCGGTTGATGCCCCAACTGAATTCGCTGATCAGGGTCGGACTGATCGTANNAGCGCCGCCGGGAGGTCCCACCGTAGTGTTGTAACCGTTCTGCGCCTGGTAGTCCTGCAGGAGGCGCACGAAGGTCACTACTTTCGGCGAGAAGTTGTAGTCCACGCGGAAGATCTTATCGTCCAGCGGCCGCGACTGCGGCAGGACTGCGCGGAAATTGTATCCGCGGTTTCCCGTCGGATCGAGCGCCAGGCCCTGGGGAGCGGGCATCGGGAACAGGTTCAGCATGGCCTGCCCCTGCGGGCTGATGCGGTTGGTGGGAATGATGTTCCCGGGGAAAGGCGTCTGCGTGGTGGGATCGTAGATCGGAATCAGAACGCCGGTGGTCGTTACGGTCTGAGAGAAATTCCCCGCGCGCTCCAGCGCGGAAGGCATGGTGTAGGTGTTGTTCGTTACGGTGGTGTTGAACAGCTTGTCGTAGGAGAAGAAGAAGAACAGCTTCTGCCTTGCCTTGTTGAACTTCGTGCCCGGGACAATCAACGGGCCGCCGATGGTGCCGCCGAAATTCTGGTAACGATAACGGGGCCTCGTCACGTTGGTCAGGTTATTGAAATACTCATTGGCGTTCAAGCTTTCGTCCCGGTAGTAATCGTAAGCGGTGCCGTGAAACTGCGCTGTGCCGTTCTTGGTGGTCAGCGTCAACTGCCCAGCGGTGCGCCCACCGTACTCCGCAGTATAGTTCTCAATCAGCAGTTTGACTTCGCTGATGGAGTCGACCGAAGGGTTAATGTATCCGGTATTGAGGTTGCCGGAATCCTGGCTGGCGGCGCCGTCCATGTTCAGAATGATCTGGCCCTGCTGCCCGCCGTTGACGCCGGGGATGCCTCCGCCGTTCCAGCCGCGATAGTCGTACGATTGTGCCAACGACTGAACGCCGGGCAGCATCATGATGAGGCTCACGGGATTCCGGCCGCGGGTCGGGTCGTCGAGAATCTGTTTCAGGTTCATATCCATGGAGCGGTCCGAGCTGTCCGTGGCGACGTGCACGGTGTTCGCCTGAACTTCGATTGTGTTGCTGACATCGCCCACTTGCAGATGGATTTCGTGTAAATCGACGCGTTCCTGCGCGGCAACCGTGATTCCGTTCGCATCGAAGCGCTTGAAGCCGGCCTGCGCAACTTTCAGACTGTACGTTCCCGGCACCAGGCCGGTAAAGAAGAAGGAGCCGTTCGGCTCGGTGGTGAATTTGTGGATGGTTTGCGAGAGATCGTGGACCAACTGGACGTCGGCGCCTGGCACGAGGGCCCCTGCCGGATCCACCACAACTCCAGAAATTTGGCCCGTGACGCTCTGGGCGTTGGCCACCGGCAAAATTGCCAACAACATAAGGACTACTAGCGGGAATACACGAACTCGGTGCATGACTAACCTCCTGGGGTGAGATTGTAATGCAATGCCGCCGCGAAAGCCATAGAATTATCTGAAAATGACGTATGGGATACGTTAAGGGTCGAAGGATCAGCCGCTTGGAATACGTATGGGCAAGCGCAATGGAGCGATCCGTGCCCCCCCCACCCCAGGATGCGTCGGGACCGCACTCGCACAAGGACGTTGCTGGCCGGGTGCACGTCAGATTTGGGGATACGATCAGGCGGCTACACGGTCCCGGCGACGCTCCCAAAAGTCTTCATAACGTCCGCTGAGCTTTGAGCAGCGCAGCGCGATGATGGCGTTTGCGCCACTGACGCTCCAGTGCATGCCAGCTCGTTTGAGCCGGGTCCCGATCGCCACTTTGCAGCCAGCCTCCAGGACTCCGGTGGACGTACACAAGCCCTGGGCGTGAAACTTCTGGTAGCGCATGCGAGCGCGATTGCGAAAGATGTAGAGCGCGCATTTGGCCGCCTCGGGCGAGGAAGCGGCTTGGGTGCGAAGCGCGTGGACAACGGCGTGTAATCTACCAGCATCCAGTTCCGAGCATTGCTCTGCTGCCCAGGCTTGGCCTTGTCTGGTGGCGCCGAAGATTGATTGCCCGGCTCGGTGCAAAGCTTCCTTGGCGTGGAACCGATCGAGAATCTGAGTGGCTTGCGGGAACAGTTCCCGGGCGGTGTTCCAGATCCAGGAGGAGCCGTCGCCCAGCACCACGCAACGGGAAGCTTCGGTGAAGCCTCGCCGCGTTGCTTCACGGAGTGCGCGCTCGGCGAAGTCGGACCGGTCGGGGCGGGTGTCGGAAGTAGCGGCGCTTTCAATCGCTGCCGAATACGTGATTGATCCCGGGTCCCGCACCGGCTTGTTCTCCGCATCTCGCGATTCGGCGGTCCACATAGTGACCACCTTAGCTTCGCGGGTTTTAGCGGAACCATCCAGTTGCTTTCCGGCGCGGCCGGCAACTTCCGCTGCGCGCATCGGTACGCCCGTGCCGTCCATCCCCAGGTACATTGTCGGAGCCACTTCGCCCATCCTCTCTACGCAACGGCGTTCATCGTCGGCGATCTCAGCGCCCAGCGTTTCGGCGGCACGTTCCACTTGCTTGGCACTGACCTCGACCCCCGCTAGCTCGTGCAGCAACGCGCTGCTCTCCTCAAAGCTCACCAGGGCCGCCGTGCTACCCGTCATCCGCAGGACTCCAGGTGTGAGGGAAAACAGTTCCATCCGCAGAGCGCGATCGCGCGGGCAAAATCCACTTTCGCATTTTGCGCAGTGATAGTAGGCCCGCTTCAGATGTAGAGGTCCCAGTACGCTTTCGAATGTCTTGTCGTGACGGCCATGATACTGGGCCACGCCTCCGCAGGAACAGGGCAGTTCTGGTCCTGCATGATCTGTGATATCGGCGTTCAGCCGTTGTTCCAGCGCCCGTGCGGCCAGCCGTAAAGCCTGCCGCCGCGCCGCCGTTTCCAGTGCTTCGAAATCCAGGTCCTGGATGGCTTGTCGTCCTAAGAGCGTTTCGACTTCCTGGACGATTTCGTTTTGGAGGTTCGCTTGGAGCCCCCTTTTTTGGCATCCTCCGGGGAGGCTGCCAAATCTGCCAATTGGCCGTCGGCCCAAGTTTCGCATGCGTCCCACAATGCATCCACCCGGCCGCGAAACTCACGGCCGGTGTCGATCTGTTGCCGGACTAGGCCGGCCTCTTCGTCGGTGAGGAAGCGGGAGCGCGTCTTGCCGCCGACAACATGCGTGAAGCTGTGATAGGGACCGTGACGAGCCTTGGGATCTTTCGCACAAGCGCAACCAGGTTTGCTGCACTTGATCGTGCGCTCGCAGAGGGAACCGCGCCGCATGGGCTTGGCGTCGGCGAACTCTGCAGCGAGTTGGCGAACACGAGGCGGGACATCAGGAGCAGAAGCGGCCATGGTTTATCTTACGGCATATATCGCCGTAAGAACAAGCTCAAAAATAAAGGCGCCGGCCAAAGCCGGCATTTTGCTGACGTACACCCTTGCTGGCCGTGCGACATGCGCCGTGGCGATTTGACATGGTACAATGCTCGCGTTATCGTGACGCCTCAGATCAGTTTGCCCTGTGAAGAGCGGGCCCAAGTCGAACGCCTTCTCGCTGATCCGTTATTCAGCCAGAGCAAGCGTTACGTGGCGTTTCTGCGTTACGTTACGGAACGGGCTCTCAGCAATGGCCAAGTACCTCTCACGGAGAGGCACCTTGGTGGAGATCTTCGGGCGCCAATTGAACTACGACACCAGGGGAAGCACATTCGCGTCAAGGGTGAGCATGACGCTACCCTGCGGGACCTGCGTGAATCCCCGGCCGTGATCCTCGGCGGATTGAACAATCAGTGGACTGCCCGGTTAGTTCCCCAATCGCGATTCAGTTTTGAGGGCGAAGGAACGGTCCGATTCATCCGCGACAAGAAGAACCCGGCCAGCAGGCAATGGCAATTTGATTCGAAGGTCCGGAGTGGTAACAGGGATAAGGACCTCATCATCATCTCACGTGTTTCCGATTCCCTGAGTGGCCGCGTTACTGTCCTGGCAGGTGGTTTCAGTGCTTGGGGAACGGAGGCTGCAGTGGAACTCCTTACGGATCCGAATCAGATGCAGACAGTCCTTGCACGCGCTCCTCTGAACTGGAAGGCCAAGAATGTGCAGTTCGCCCTTGAGTGCACGGTGGTGAATCTCGAACCCAGCATTCCGCGACTTCTCGCCGCCGACTCTTGGTAGCGTCGGATTTCTCTCTGCCTAACGGGGTGCAACGGCTCGACTGCATATCTGGCCTGCGTGGCGCCCTTTCCACCCAGTGCTCCCGTCTGGTCAACCCGTCCCGAGGAATGTTCCCCGCCGGCTCAAGGTCTATTGACTCCTGGAAACTACGATCGCGTATTTTGTGCTCGCGCTACCATCAGGCGACGTCACCATAATTGCTATTTCGGTACGCGATCCCGTCAACTTGACTGGCGCAGACGAGGCCGACACGGCTGCAACGCCATTCGCAGTCAGGCTCTTGTACCGCGAGGACGTGGCTACCGGGTTCACCCGAATCTCGGCCGTTTGAACCTCATCAATCGAG
>OKRF01000278.1:21613-22317 GCA_900290315.1 Candidatus Sulfopaludibacter sp. SbA3
CAAATAGATGCGCCAATTGGCCCAGGTGTGGCCGCCGGGACTGAAGGTGGTCTTGTGGTTAATACCTACCTTCGCGAGCAGAGCGTCCAGATTCTTGCTGCCCTCCACGCAGATGTTGTCCGCCTGTCCGCAGCCCACGTAGTAGAACTTCACACCGGCTTTCTTCAGGGCCTGCAACTTATCGGTGATATCATCGCGTGTTCCCATGCTGAGCACGCCGACATAACTAAACACCTCCGGGTGCGCATTGGAAGCCGTCAGCGTCTGGGCGCCGCCCATGGACAGCCCGGTGATCGCGCGGCCATCCTTATTGGCGATCACGCGGTAGTTCTTTTCGATGTACGGAATCACGTCTTTCACGATACTGTCAGGGAAGGCGGTGCCGCCCATTGCTCCGCGTCCGCCGCCCCGACCGGAGCCCGGTGTTGCGCCGCCGCCCGCGGCCGCGGCCGGCGAAGCCTGCCGCCCCAACCTCGCCCGGATTTCCAAAGACCCCGTTCGTGCTCTGCCCGGGTACGATTCCGTATCCCGGCGCAGCAACACACCAGCCAGATGAATGGCTAGCTTCAGCTTCTTCATTCCCCTCCTCGTCGTCCCGTCCGCCCACCGCGAATCTATTTGTTCGCCGACCTCACCACCTCCACCGGCCCGATCAAGCCGGACGGCAGCAAAGGCGAGTCGGCCCGATAGAACTGCTGTGCGGT
>OKRF01000384.1 GCA_900290315.1 Candidatus Sulfopaludibacter sp. SbA3
GCATCCCAGGCTTTCGCATCGTTGGCCTTGCCGCTGAGGGGCTGGATCACGTCAGACATCATTCTGTCGACCACCGCCTGGTTGGTGTGATTGCTCTCCCACCAGTGTCCCTGTCCCGGCCCCGCCCAGTCGGTCGCTCTCGGGTCGTGGGCCCAGACGACGCGCCCCGGATGAAGACCTTTGGCAACGCCGACTGGCTGGTTCGGAACAGAGTCTGCGGCTAGCACCAGTGGTTCGCGGGGCGTCGCAAAGGCGCTGCTGATTCCCAACGTCCCCGCGCCCGCAGCCCGCAGCATGCAAGGGGCCACGACCGCGCCACTGATGATTTTNNAATTTGTGCTCCCTCATCCGAGTCAAGCCGATTGTTCGGCCACCCGTCACGCCAGTGTACCGTCCCGCCCAGTTGTTTACAACAACCACCGCCTACCCCCTCCTTACCAAGGACGGGGCCAGCCCATCAACTCCACTGCTCGCTGAGGAGGGCGCAGGGGGTGGCGAGAGCGCGTGCCTGTAAATTGCTGAGTGGAACACCACGGCATTGCGCCGCAGCACAGGTGTCAAGCGATTTCTCTCTCCTCAAACTTCGCTGAAAGCGGAGTCAAGGAAGGAAGCCATGTAGTAAGCGTCCAGGAACTTGAAGGGCGTCTTTCCTGATGTGTAGTGTCCGCAGGGCAACACGGCCACCATCGAGTCGGGTTGGAGACGAAGAGATTGCGCGATAATCTGGCGCGAAAACTCAGGCAGGAAAGTCAAATCGTAGCGGGCATAAATGAAGAGCGATTTCTTGGGCCAGCGCGCCAACTTCTCCACATAGGCGATGGGGCTGATGGCCATCCAGGCGCGCCGAAGTCGTTCCAGGCTTAAATCAGCCTCGAGGCCGAGGCGCACGTGACGCGTGGCTTGGCCCGTCCACACCACCTCAGCGAAGGTCGTGGAACAATGGTTGAACACGTTGACCTTCAATCGCTCGTCGTGCGCGCTGGCCAGGTAGGCGTAGCAGGAGCCCAGGCTGGTCCCCACAATGCCAAGCTTCAAGTACCCCTGGCTTTCTA
>OKRF01000408.1:0-3160 GCA_900290315.1 Candidatus Sulfopaludibacter sp. SbA3
CATCCATGATTGCCGCCCGAAAACGCGGATTCACTTACCTCTGGTGCGAAGGTAGGGCTAGAGAGAGGGGGCAATCGCTGTAGTCCAGCACCCTTCTGGGTCGTCACAAGCAAACGCCGGCCAACTCCCGTCCTTGTTCTGAATAGCGCAGAGGAACTGGACCGCCCGGCTCAGTGCGAAGCTCGATTGGTGGCGCAAAGCCAGAATGGCGAAGCAGGTTGATTCTACAGAGGCCTGCTTGCCCCGATCTGGCCAAGCTCCGGTGGGGTCGTGATTCGCTCTCAGGGTAATCGCGAAGCCCTAGCGTCCCGCATGCAATATCCATGCTCATCAACCTTAAATGCTCGAACTCGTTTCGATCACCAGCAGTATGCACCCGAAGGCGCCGGGTACCGGAACTGTCTTGCAAATAGCTCCCGGCGAACGACTACGACAAGATACGCGGTGCGTGAAAGAGAGACCTTGTGACCAATGGCGGAGCTCCCTTACCTCCGACTCGGCCAAGTCCGGGATGGCGGGTGCGTTTAGCATGGCTCGATCCACAAGACCGTAAAGATCATCGGCTAAGATCAAGTCTCGGCAAGCATCACACGCTGCCCAGCCGGCATCGTTCGCGCCGGTCATCGGGCCGTAGTCGACAACAAATGCTCTGGCTCGGAATCGCCAAGCAGGATTCGGAGCATTACAGAAATCACAATACATCTTGACATCCTCCGGCCGATCGCAGTATCCGCCCTGTTCCCCACAAAAGAATGCTGGACATAGCCTTATGCGTTCACCCGGCCGCATCTGCCTTCAGCCTTGATGCAAAGGAGCCAAGTTCAATGCGAGCCGAGTTCTCTCCTTGCATGTCTAGGAGAGATCAAATATACTTCTCCTAGAATCGCTAGGAGTATCCGAATGTCTCATAGCGTTGAGCTTCTGCAAGGCACGCTTGACATGCTTATCCTGAAGGCGGTGTCGCTCGGACCGCTGCATGGATACGGCACTCTGCTGAGGATTCAGCAGATTTCGAAGTCCGCCCTGCAAATTCCGCAAGGATCTCTTTACCCTGCCCTTTATCGTCTGGAGCATAAGGGCTGGATCACCAGTGAATGGGGTGAATCGGAAAACAGGCGAGAGGCAAAGTATTACCGGCTGACCGCAAGGGGAAGGAAGCAACTGCGAAGCGAAACCGAACAGTGGAGCCGATTGAGCGACGCGATCGCTTCGGTGCTGAAAGCCGGCCCGGAGGAGGTCTAGCCATATGCGCGCACGAGTCCGGTCGATACTGGAGGCCCTGTTCCGGCGGTCGCGTCTGGAAGATGGGACGGATGCGGAGCTGCGAGCTCACATCGAGACCTACACGGACGATCTGATGAGCTCCGGAGTGTCCCGCGCCGAGGCCGAACGGCGCGCGCGAGTAGAGTTCGGCGGAATGGAGGCCGTCAAGGAGGAATGTCGCGAGGCAAGAGGACTGCGCTGGCCTGACGAATTGCGCCAAGACCTTCGGTACGCGTTCCGCGCGCTCCGGAAGACGCCGGGTTTTGCGGTGGCCGCGGTCCTGTCCCTGGTGCTTGGCATCGGCGTGAACACGGCCATTTTCAGCGTGATCAACGCCGCGCTGATTCGGCCACTTCCGTATGCAGAGGCTGGGCGTCTGGCTGCGATCTACGAAAACCGCACCACCCGTGGTGCTGCATTCGGAGCGTTCGCCAACGCCAACTTCGTGGACCTCCGCGCCAACGCGCCATCCTTCGAAGACATTGCCGCGCACACTTCGACGGGCCTTAGCCTGACCGGCGCCGGCGAGGCCGAGCAGCTTTTAGGAAGGCTGGTGACCGGAAACATGTTCGCGGTGCTGGGGGTTCCCGCTCATCTGGGCCGCACGCTGATTCCAGAGGACGGCGAACCCGGCAAGCCGCGGGTGATTCTGCTGAGTTACGGCTTGTGGCGACGGAAGTTTGGGGGCGATCCGGCTATCACCGGACGGGCGCTGAGCCTGGATGGGAACAGCTATACGGTGACCGGCGTCATGCCGGATACGTTCCAGTTTCCGGGAGCGCAGGATGAGTTTTGGCTGCCACTGCGGTTCGACGCCAAGGACCGGCAGGAGAGGTCGAACCACAATCTCCACTGCATTGGACGTCTCAAGAGAAGTGCGAGTTTTCGGCAAGCCCAGACCGAGGCCTCTTTCATCGCAAGGAAGCTACAGCGGGAATACCCGGACACCAATGTTGGCGTTGATTTCTCTCTCCTCCCCTTGCATGAATCGCTGACGCGCACGGTCCGTAGCGCTTTGATTGTGCTGCTGGTGGCGGTTGGGCTTTTACTGGTCATCGCGTGTGCGAATGTCGGCAATTTGATTCTGGCACGGTCGACCGCACGCCGCCGTGAACTGGCGGTCAGAGCAGCCCTAGGGGCGGGACGATGGCGTCTGGTTCGTCAGATGCTCACGGAGAGCCTATGTCTAGCGTCATTGGGCGGTATGGCTGCCCTGGCGCTCTGCCTCGTTCTCATCAGAACGCTCAGAACGTCGCTGCCCCCTGCGTTGATGCCTGCCGGGGAGATCCGGGTCGATACGGGCGTACTCTGCTTTGGTCTGATCATCGCAATGGCCGCTGGCTTGCTTTCTGGTCTCGCGCCGGCGCTCATGGTGGCCAGCGGAAACCTGCACGATTGGCTCGCGGGGTCGTCCCGTTCCGCTACTGGTTCAGGCACGGAGGTCCGGACGCGCAGTGTCCTAGTGGCAGGCGAGGTCTCATTGACCCTGATTCTGCTAATCGGAGCCGGTCTGCTGCTGCGCAGTTTCGTTCGTTTGATGGACGTAGATCCCGGATTCAATCCCGGGCAGGTTCTCGCGGTACGGTTTGCCCTCCCGCAGTTCCTGTACCCCTCATATGTCAACAAGATGTCTTTCTACCAGCGGCTGTTGGAGCGGATGGGGGCCAATCCCGGAATCCAATCCGCGGCGCTCACCACGTGTTCGCCTCTTACTAACGAAGGTGGTTCGAGTTGGTTCATACGGGAAGCTCGTCCCGCTGCGCATCCGGAGGACCTGATCGCCAACAACCGGCTCGTGAGCGAAGACTATTTCCGCATGTTGGGCATACCGCTTCGGGAAGGCCGTACGTTCTCCAGCCATCATGGAGCCGACGCGCCTCTCGTGGCGGTGATCAAT
>OKRF01000408.1:3170-7187 GCA_900290315.1 Candidatus Sulfopaludibacter sp. SbA3
GGCCCGCCGATTCTGGCCCGGCGAAAGCCCGGTCGGGAAGAGGTTTCAGTTCATTTCCAAACCGTGGATCCAGATTATCGGAGTAGTCGGCGACGTCCATCAGACTGCACTGGACCTCGACCCGGCGCCGGAGATTTACAGGCCGCTTACCCAAGATGGCCAAATCTGGTTGGCACCGCGTGCTCTCGTGATTCGTACGCGTGGCGAACCGTCGGCGTTCGCACCAGTGCTGCGCCAACAATTCCACGCCTTGGATAGCAGTGCGCCGATCTACGGGCTGGACAGCATGGATGCGCTGTTGGAGAAATCGCTCGCGTCGCGCCGGCTGGAAGTGTGGCTGGTGGGCGCTTTTGGATTGGTGGCGCTGCTGTTGGCCTCCATCGGCATTTACGGAGTGGTGGCGTACGTGGTTACACAACGGTGTCAAGAGATCGGGCTTCGCATGGCCCTAGGCGCGACCCGGGGCGACGTGGTGGGAATGATGCTTCGCAAGGGGCTTACTCCGGTTCTCATTGGACTGGCGATCGGGGTCGCACTGGCACTGGCGCTCAGCCGGTTCCTGACATCGCAGTTGTATCACGTCAAAGCTACCGACGCCCTCACGTTCGATGTGGTCCCATTGTTGTTGATTCTCATCGCCGGGTGCGCCGCCTATGTCCCGGCTCGGAGAGCGGCCCGGATCGATCCGATGTTGGCGCTGCGCCAAGATTGACATTGGCATAACTCCCTGTCGGCTGGCACATGACGTCGGCTGAAACGCGATACACAGGCTGCCAGAACTCAAGATCGCCCGCTCGTGCATTGGATTACACCGACGTGCGGTGCGAACCTCGCCAGGAAAGGTACACTCTCGTCCTCGCGTGTAGAACTTGCTGCGCGGAAACTTGCCGTCACCGGCAGGTTTTTCGTTCTAGGAGAAATGTACCGGGTCGGTAGGATGAGATCGTTCAGCGAAACCCCGAATCCAATCTCATTCATGACATCGCCATCCTGCTTGGTGCAACGTCCGGCACAAAGGTGAGCCGTTATGAGACCTTCGCGCGGATGCCAAGCGTGGCGACCGTGTTCGCCTATGAGATCCTGTTTCGCACCGCCGCCTGCGACTTGTTCGCCGGCGCGTACGAGGATGTTCGCCGCACCATCGTGGGCAGGGCGAAGATTCTGATGGAAACGCTCACCGAGGCGGACCAGCACGAGTCCGCCTGCAAACTTGAGTTTCTGCGCGCCATCGTCGAAGGCGACACCATCTCTGGCAATTCACAACCATGACCGATCAACCGCCAGCCCGCGTGCACTCCGCTTCAGTTTGCGGTAATGGAGTTCCTGTAGCGTCTGGTTCACCCAATCGTAGATCTCCTCTTTGTTTCGGGCCTTAAAGTCCATTTCTGTGCTACCTTCCAAAAATGCCTGGATTTACTTCAGGCTCATCTTGTGTGAGACAAGACTGAGGTGGTAGTCGCACTACTTCGGTACAATATAGTGCGTTTTGATTATTTCCCAATCTCCCCAATGTGTGCGATGGTGTCGCCCTTCTTCAGCGAAGGCACGGCCCCGATGTAGAGCACGACGCCCGCGATGGGAGCAGTCGCGTCCCACACCTTCCTGCCGAAATAGTCGGTGACGTAGCCGATCTTCATCCCCTGCGAAACGTACGCTTCCGGGCCCACCAGCGGGTAGAAGACGCCATCCAGTTCGCTGGTCATGACGGAAACGCGCGAGAGCCACAGCGGATGCTCCACCGGTGCCGCCGTGCCCGGCAGCATCTTCAAGTGCCGCGCCACATTCCAGCAGCCCAGGATCAACGAATCGACGTCGTCCGCATCGCTGCTTCCGGCATGTCCCGCTTCCGCCGTGACGCACGGTTTGCCGAGTCCCGCAGCGAAGCGCGTGATGGTGACCGCGCCGCCGGGCGCCACAGGTGTGCGGAAGTCCTGCTGGATGATGTGGTCCAGGCCGAAGGCCAGCACCATGGCGCGCGACGCCGCGTCCTGGGCCTCTTTGCCGGTCGCGGCCCAATAGGAATAGCGGCGCAGGTTCTCGTCGAGATCGCCGCCGTGCAGGTCGATCAGGTAATCGCACTTTTCCACCACTTGCTTGGCGATGGCCCACGATATGCGCTCGGTCTGTGTGCCATCGGGCTTGCCCGGATAGAAGCGGTTCATGTTCTTGCCGTCCACCGGATTCAGGTGAGGGACTTTTTGCGTGAAGGATGGCAGGTTGATCAGCGGCACGATGATCAACGTACCCGAAAGGTCCTTCGGATCGGCCGCTTGCGCCAGTTTCTGCAGCGCCACGATGGACGCGTACTCGGTGCCGTGCGATCCGGCCACCAAGGCCAGCACAGGCCCCGGTTTGCCGCCATTCACCACGATCACCGGGATGCTCGCGGCGGCATCCACGCCTGCCGGTACGGCGATATAGCCCGTGGCCTTCTCACCACTCCGCGCAGTCGCGGACCCGGCTGTGAAATCAGCGGCGTCTGAGACAATCGAAAGCAGTAAAGCCAGCAGGACGGTATATATCATGGCCGCCCATTCTAGCAGGTCGGTGGGCATGAGCTGAACAGAACTGGGCCTTACCCCAACTCGGCGACTGATGTTACATAAATATTGGCGCCGATGATGATGTATGCCATCACCAACGACCGATAATCAAATTCCGAAGCCGGGTATTGCCAAAAGGAATCAGGGAGAATGCCGCGCCACCGTCATCGCCGCAGCAGCTTGAAGGCGATTTCCCGGCCGTACCCGCTCGGGTATGCCAGAGAAATCCAGAGCATGGCGAAAGGCTCCAGAAGGCGAGCCCGCGTCAGCGGACCTGCATCCATCGCGTCGAAGCCCAGTTCCTCCGCCAGGCCCTTCACTACCTCTTTAGCCTCCGCATCGTCGCCGCAGTAGAACAGCGCGGGCCGTTCCCCGGCGAAACTCGGATTCGCCATAATGNNTTCGGCGCCGGAAGAAGTAGTGCCAACCGCCAGACCCGCCAGCAGTGGAAGCAGTGGATTCACCGCGTCGATCAGCACCTTGCCGTGCAAATCGCCGAGCCCTTCCACGATCTCGCGAGTCGCTTCCCATGGAGTCGAGAGCAGCAGAATGTCGCTTGCCTGCACCGCCTCCGCCGAGTTCGCCGCCCGCGCCGTCGCACCCGCGCCGGCCACCAGCGCCTTCATTTCATCCGACTCCGGCCGGCGCGTTCCAAACACCACGGTGTGCCCGTTCCGTGCCCATTGCGACCCCAGAGTGCCGCCCACATTTCCAGACCCAATGATTCCGATTCTCATCCGTTCCTCTCCCTCCCGCCGTTTCCCCGGCGTCTCGGCGTCTTGGCGGTGAATTAAAATTGTACCGGAGAATGAGACGACGCGACCTTTTCGCGATGGCGGGCGCTGCCCTTGCCACCGCGCCCTTCAGCCGTGCTGCCGGCCGCCTCTTCGATGTCCGCGAGTATGGCGCTAAGGGTGATGGCAAAACGAAAGACACCGCGCTCATCCAAAAGGCCGTGGAGGCCTGCGCCGCGGCGGGCGGTGGCGCCGTCTACCTTTCACCGGGCACATATCTTTCCGGCACCATCGTGCTGAAGGACAACGTGACTTTTCACCTGGAAGCCGGCGCCACGCTGCTGGGCAGCACCGTCCTTGCCGATTACGTGCTGCAACCGGGTCCGCCCCCGACGGGCGACGCCAATGGAAAACACCTGCTCTTCGCGCGCGATGCCGAAAACGTGACCCTTTCCGGCAGCGGCCGCATCGATGGACAGGGCCGCGCTTTCTGGGTGCCCGCCAACCGCGTCCCGCCCAAGTCCGAAGACCTCTGGCGCGATGTCGCCACTTACGATTGGAAACCCGGCGACCGTCCTTCGCCCATGGTCGAATTCTTCAATTGCCGCAATCTCCGCATCGAAGACGTCACGCTCGCCAACTCCTTCGGCTGGACGCTGCGGCCTATCGAGTGCGATACGGTCTTCATCCGCGGCCTCAAGATCCGCAACCCGATCATCGGTCCCAACACCGATGGCATC
>OKRF01000517.1:0-9953 GCA_900290315.1 Candidatus Sulfopaludibacter sp. SbA3
CCGAAGAAATCCCTGGAAATTATAGTGACAACATCGGGGCGAAATAGTGTGACCCGTTACACTTTGAGGATAGATAAAGCGACCACTCCATCTGAAGCCTCAACAACTCCATATCCTTGTCTCGACAGGAGATGCTTAATGAGCGAGCGAACACCTGGCTCATCATCTACGATCAGAACGGGCAAGTCGAACAATCTGGACTGCCTGCCTTTCTGGGGGAACGGGTTGATTGTAGCATTCTTAGACAATCAAACAGCATCAATAAATGTAAAAAGGTATTATTACTCCAGTATCGCCGCAGCATCTAGTTTCGGAGGGCTGAGAGGAGTTCCGAATGCATCTGGCCGTGCGTGCGCTGCATCGCTCGATGTGTGAGCGCCGGAACAAAAGAGCAGCACCGTCCCGGTATTGTAGCCGGGAAGTATGACTCGGGTTAAGCTGATAATACACTCCAAAATCCTGATATGTTGAACTTTGCCAGGAGATTCCCACGCCAGGAGATTTGGTTCCAAGGTCTCGACGGGTTGTGGTCACCGGGCGGCCCTGGTCCTAACTAACGGTTCCGAAAAAGGCGACCTGCGAGTCATGGCTTGCGACGAGTCATGGCTTGCGAATTCGAACGGGACGCAGGTGCAAAGGAGGTCGAAACAATACCCGCAAACGCGGCGGCTCAATCACCACCAAAAGCATCGGACTTTTGCGCGAGGATTCCCACTACTACTGCTGAGATCGGCATTGGGTGTCAGGGCTTGGCCGGCCTGGCTGCTCGCTTGGCCACGCCTTGCCAATGGGGAGAGAACCGGAATGTGCCAAGCAATGCAGAACCATGAAGCCGTTCCCCACGGTGGTGGGCGCCGGCAGATCCTGGTCGTCGACGATGAGGTCCAGGTGTTGCAGCTCTTCCGATGCTTATTGGAGCGAGAAGGCTACGCTGTCTCCGGAGTTTCGTCCGGTGGCGCCGCCGTTGAGGCCCTGAACTCCAATCGCTTTGATCTGCTCGTTCTCGACATTGGGCTGCCCGACATGAACGGGTTTGACGTCTTGCGCATTGCCCGCATACAGACTCCGGAATTGGCGGTAATTGTTACGTCTGGCAATATGCCCGAAACGGCCTTGAGGATTGCGGGTGACCTCGGAGCCGCTGCGGAACTTCAAAAGCCAGTTATTCCAAGAATCTTCTTGCAGACCGTCAGAGAGCTGTTGGTGGCCTAGTCCCCAAAGGCCGGGTTTTTCCCACATGCCATTCCGGCTTCGGTTGACTTCCGCCTTCCTCGACTCCCATATCAAGAAGAGTATCCAGGGCTAGTACTTCGGCATTGTGGGATCGACTTTGTCCGCCCAGGCCAGAATGCCGCCTACTACGTTGCGGACGCGCGGAAAGCCGTTCTGCTTGAGAACCGCGCAGGCCTTGGCGCTGCGCATACCGCTGCGGCAGTGGATCACAATGTCTGCGTCCTTGTCGAATTCGGCAACATGTCGCGGGAACTCACCGAGCGGGATAAGCTGAGCTCCCGGGATGTTGCAGATTCGGTATTCGTGAGGCTCGCGTACGTCGATCAGAACGAACTTGTCGCCTCGGTCCATCTTGGCTTTCAGCTCCACTACGTCGATTTCGCCTTCGTTCACCTGAGTCTCCTGAGCGGGCGGCTGCACGCTAGGTTGCGGCACACCACAGAATTGATCGTAATCGATCAGTTTAGTAATGGTACGGTGGTCACCGCAAACGGGACATTCTGGATTCTTGCGCAGCTTCAGTTCGCGAAACTTCATGCCTAAGGCATCGTAGAGCAGGAGGCGCCCCACCAGCGGCGTGCCGATTCCCAGAATCAGTTTCACGGTTTCGGTAGCCTGAATCAGGCCGATCGTGCCGGGCAGAATGCCCAGCACTCCGCCCTCGGCGCAACTGGGGACCAGGCCAGGGGGCGGCGGCTCGGGATAGAGGCAGCGATAGCAGGGTCCGCCCTCGTACGCGAATACCGTGGCCTGCCCTTCGAAGCGGAAGATGGAGCCGTACACGTTGGGCTTTCCCAGCAACACGCAGGCATCGTTCACCAGGTAGCGCGTGGGGAAATTATCCGTCCCATCCACCACCAGGTCATAGTCCTTCAATATGTCGAGAGCGTTTTCGCTGGAGAGCGCCACTTCATGCTTGTCGATGCGCAGCGCCGGATTGATGGCCTGCATCTTGGCGGCTGCCGAATCCAGCTTTTTCTTGCCGACATCCGGAGTAGCGTGAATCACCTGCCGCTGCAGATTGGTGAAATCCACCACGTCGAAATCGACGATGCCGATTCGGCCCACCCCGGCGGCGGCCAGATAGAGCCCGAGAGGAGCGCCCAGTCCGCCCGCGCCCACCAGCAACACTTTGGCCGCTTTCAATTTCTGTTGGCCTTCGATGCCCACTTCGGGAATGATCAGGTGGCGGCTGTAGCGCAGGATTTCCTCTTTGGTGAGGGCCACTTCTTCGGGCGGCGCGGCCACGCTGCCCCCGGCGATCGAGGGCACCAGCGACAGTGTGTCGCCATCGGCTGCGGGAGTCGCATCCTTGCCCAGGTAGCGGATGTCTTCGTCGTTCAGGTACACGTTGACGAAGCTGCGGAGCTTGCCTTCCTCCGTGAAGATCTGTTTGCGCAGGTCGGGATATTGCGAGGTGAGAGCGCCCAGCACTTCGCCCACCGTGGCTCCGGCTGCCGTGACGGCATCCTGCTTGCCGGTGAATTGACGCAACGGCGTCGGGATCAGAACTTTTGCCATGTCAGTAACTCAACTCCTCTCTGGCCGCTTCAGTTTGATCGAGATTAGGCAGCCAGCTATTGGCGTGGTGGAATTCGCCCTTCTGAATGGATAGCACGACGAAGGAATACCACGGGCACGAGTTTTGTAAATCCGTCCTGGAAAAATAGGCGTCGCAATCGGGATGCGAATGGTAGATGCCGATTAAGTCCATCTGCCGTTCCCGCGCGGCCTTGTCGGCGGCCCGTAGATCCTCCGGCCGTAATTCGTAGCGCGCCGCCTGCGCGCCGTCGAAGGCATTTTGCAGACGCAGGGAGATGCGCACGGTCTTGTGCTCTCCATCGGTAGATCCCAGCATCGCGCCACAGCATTCGTTGGGGTAGGTCTCTTGGGCGTGGGCCACCATGGCCGCCCAGGGTTCGGTTTCGATCCGGATCATTCCTCGTTCCAAAAGTGCTCGCTCAGGTATTTATCGGCGCTGTCGCAGACGAAGGTAACAATGGTAGCAGCTTCGCCGCGTTCGGCGCACTGCCGCGCCAGCATCGTGGCGGCATGCACGTTGCAGCCGGAGGAAATTCCGACCAGCAGTCCTTCTTCGCGCGCCAGGCGCTTCACCATTTTATATGCGTCTTCCGTCTCGATCCAGAGATTGCCGTCGGCCAGCGTCTCGTCATAAATGCCCGGGACGATGGCGGTGGGCATGTGCTTCAAACCTTCCAGTCCATGAAACCCGCTGGAAGGCTGCGCCGAGTAGCACTTCACGTCTGGCAGTTCGCGCTTCAATCGCCGGGTGACCCCAGTGAAGGTGCCGCTGGTGCCCATCGCGGTCACAAAATGAGTGAGGCGGCCGCCCGTCTGCTTGATGATCTCCGGACCCGTGTGCTCGAAGTGCGCCTTCCAGTTGGCCGGATTGTTGTACTGGTCGGGATAGAAATAGAGGTCCGGGTCGGCCATGTAAATCTGCCGGCACAGACGGATGGCGCCGTCGGAACCCTCGCCGGAATCGCTCAATACCATCTCCGCGCCGTAAGCTTTCAGAATCCGCTTGCGCTCCTGCGAGGCGTTCGCCGGCAGGCACAGCTTCACTTTGAAGCCCAGGTTCGCGCCGATCATGGCGTACGCGATGCCCGTGTTCCCGCTGGTGGAATCCAGAATCACGCGGCTGTGATTCAGCTTGCCGGACCGCAGTCCATCCATCACCATGTTGCGCGCGGCACGGTCTTTCACCGACCCGCCGGGGTTGAAGTACTCAGCCTTCACCAGAATCTCGATATCCGGAAACTCGCTCGGAATCTTCTGCAAACGCAGCAGCGGAGTGTTGCCGATAGTGTCGAGCAGAGGCTCGGCGTCGGTGCGGACAAGCTGTGGAAGCGGGAGAACTTGCGCCATTTATACCTCTTGGATTCATTCCCTCCCAGTAAAGATGCGAACTTCACATGTTTCTGGAAGGAAAGGAATTATTCAGGGCTCTGAGCAGTCCCATTGTACCATCACCCTAATCCCAGTCAAGAAAGTAGGGAAAGCTGCGCCGTTCGAACTCTTCGACGCAGAAAGAGTACGTGAACGATCGTCTTTTGTCGTCTGTCAATTAGGGCGGACCGCCCCGCAAACGGGATGAAAATACGCTCGATTGACGGCGCGCGATAGGCGCAAGGGGGGGTGCATTTTCGACCCTGCGGGTAACGCCGGCGGTCTGGCCGCCGGTTGCACTGGCCGACCGGCGACAAGATCGCCGGCGTTACCCAGTCGCTCGACCGGTTTTTCGACCCTGAGCGGTCTTTGTGCTACATTCCTTGATTTAGAAAGGAGGTATACCGTTGAGCCCGGAGCGAAAGCCTGACCTGAAAGAGCGAGTCCTAAACGCCGCGGAAGCGGCCCTCGCCGATCACCAATACGTTAGCCCCATTGATATCCTTACAGGAATCAGACTCCTGCACGAGGTCAACGTCGAGCGCTGGAAGAAGGGCCGCATCGACTCTCTCGATGAGATGATCCAGGGGAATCCGAAGAAAATCTCCGATGCCCTGACGCTGTTCCGCGATTGGGCGGTCGCGAAGGGGCTCAAACCGAGCGAAACCCGCTACGTCCGGAACTCGCCGGCGGGAACTGTAAACCTCAAATTCAGCGTGACTGCCGAT
This sequence comes from Candidatus Sulfopaludibacter sp. SbA3, assembly GCA_900290315.1. GTDB lineage: Bacteria > Acidobacteriota > Terriglobia > Bryobacterales > Bryobacteraceae > Sulfopaludibacter. The sequence goes on from OKRF01000517.1 coordinate 4,872, forward strand.
CCTAATACCGAACGCTTCTTCCGCACGCACTACCTGTCACCCGCTCTCCCGGAGCGCAAACAGAAGCAGATCACCGAGAAGGCAAGCCGCCCGGAGCCGCCGGTCGTCTTCGACATTCTGCGTGAGTCGGAATGTTCGGAATGCGGCGCGGAACTCCCGAAAGGCAGCTTCCTTCTCATGGAAAAAGGTCAGCCCCTGTGCCTGCCCTGTGCCCGTCTGGGTGACCTGGAGTACCTTCCGTCCGGCGACACCGCCTTGACCCGGCGCTCCACGAAATACAGCAGCCGCAGCGCCGTAGTGGTGCGATTCAGCCGGTCGCGCGGGCACTATGAGCGGCAAGGCATCCTGGTGGAGCCGGCAGCGATCGAAAAGGCCGAACAGGAGTGTTCCGAGGACGCCGAAGAACGCGCGAAGGCCCGCGCTGCCGGCGCCGTTCGGCGGCAAGAGGAGGACCGCGCATTGATCGCCGAGATGACCCGGCAGATCGCCATCCTGTTTCCCCGCTGTCCGCCCAAGGAAGCCGCGGCCATCGCCGCGCATACCGCGAAACGAGGCAGTGGCCGCGTGGGCCGCTCCGCCGCAGGCCGGAAACTGCAAGAGCAGGCGCTCACCTTGGCCGTCGCGGCCGCAGTCCGCCACAACCACACCAAGTATGATGAATTGCTGGCGTCCGGCGCCGACCGCGGTCTGGCCCGCCAGGCGGTTGCCGATCGCGTAGCGGAAATGTTGGAGAACTGGCGAGCGCGGTAACGCCGGCGGTCTTGCCGCCGGTCCAACGGCGCCACGGAAAGAAGCGCATGTTAATCGAACAACAGATTGCCGAGCGGCAGCAGAGAGCCGCCAGCGCCGTCGCGCGCGTCCTGGCGCGGCCGGCGGGCGGCCCTTATGGCGACTACACCATCAAGTCCGCCAGCGGGAAGACCTATCGTGTGGCGATGCGCGGGCCGGGCTTGTTTGAGAACTACTGCTCCTGCCCGGACTTCGCCGTCAATACGCTGGGGACCTGCAAACATATCGAGGCCATGCTGTCGCGGCTGCGCCAGGGCCGCCGCAAAATACTCGAGACGGCCGCGTACAAGCGCACGCGCGCATCCCTTTCGCTGCAGTACGGANNGCAACGCCGACGAGCAAGCCGTTGTCTACAGCGACGCCCTGGAATACGTCGAGCGGGAAAACGAGCTGGCCGAGGGACTGGAACTGGAAACGGACCTGCTGGCCAAATTGCAGCGCGGCCGGGATCCGCTGGCGGGTCTTTTGAAGACGAAGCTGCTGCCGTACCAGGCGCGAGGAGTCCTGTTCGCAGCGTGCCGCGGGCGCGTTGTTCTGGCCGACGACATGGGTCTCGGGAAAACCGTTCAGGCGCTGGCTGCTGTCGAATTCCTGCGCCGCCGCAAGGGAATCGAACGCGTGCTCGTGGTGGCGCCCGCTTCCGTCAAGTACCAGTGGAAGACGGAAATCGAGAAGTTCACGGATCAGTCGGCGCAGGTGATCGATGGGATGCTGCTCCGGCGGAAAGCGCTCTACGCTGCCCCCGCGTTCTTCAATCTCACCAGCTACGAACTCGTGCTGAAAGATGTGCGCAACATGCACGAATTGCGGCCCGACCTGATCATTCTCGACGAAGCCCAGCGCATCCGCAACTGGACCACCGCGACGGCACGCACCATCAAACAGTTGAAGAGCCGCTACGCCCTGGTCCTGACCGGCACGCCCCTGGAGAACAAATTGGAAGAGCTGTTTTCCGTGGTCGAGTTCGTCGACGGCCGGAGGCTGGGTCCGGCCTTTCGCTTCCTGCACGAACACCGCATGGAGGACGAGAAAGGCCGCCTGCTGGGATATCGCGGGCTGGACCGCATTCACGATCAGTTGGCGCCCATCCTGCTCCGGCGCACGCGCGCCGAGGTTCTCAAGGAGCTTCCCAAGAGGACCGACCAGATCTTCCGCGTGCCCCTGACGCCCAAACAAGCCGAGCCGTACTACGAGCAACACGACCTGCTGGGCCAGCTCATGCGGAAGTGGGAACGGCAGGGCTGGCTGAGCGAAATCGATCAGAAGCGCATTCTCTGCTGCATCCAAAACATGCGCATGCTGTGCAACTCAACCTTTCTGTACGATAAGCAAACCCACCATTCGCCCAAGCTGCAGGAGTTTCGCGAGATCGTCACGGAGTTGGCCATCGAAGAAGATCGCAAGGTAGTGGTATTCAGCGAGTACGAGCGCATGACGTACCTGGCGGGCGAGGAACTGCGCAAGCTCGGGATCGGCTTCGTGTCGCTGCACGGCGGCGTGCCTGCGCAGAAGCGTGGAGCGCTGATGGAAACATTTCGCAACGATCCGAAGTGCAAGGTCTTCCTGTCCACCGATGCGGGAGGCGTGGGGCTGAACCTGCAGGCCGCTTCCGCTGTGGTCAACTTCGAGCCGCCCTGGAACCCGGCGCGGCTGGAACAGCGCATCGGGCGCGTCCACCGGCTGGGACAATCGCGCCCGGTGCATGTGATCCACATGTTGACGTCCGGGACCATCGAAGAGCGCGTGTGGGAGACGCTGCGGCTGAAGAAGTCGCTATTCGAAGGCGTGTTCGATTCGCCAACGGGCGAAGTCAGCTTCGCCGAACTGGGCCGGAAAACCGTTCTCCAGGCGGTGAAGGAGGTTTTTGAAAGTCAGCCCGAGAGGCCGAAGCCCACTGTCAGCACGCCCGCCCCCGTCCCCGTCCCGTTGAAGCCGGCGACTTCGGCCGAACGGCCCGGCGGAATCGAGAAGGCCACTGCCGGCTTGCTCGAAGCCGGAGTCCAATTCCTCGAGTCCTTTTCCACCGGCGGCGTGGCCCATCTGATCACACGCGATGCCAAAACAAATCGGCCCGTCCTGTCCATCCCTCTGCCGGAATCCCTGACTCAGGAGCGCCTGGCCTCGGCCATCTCCGGCTTGCTCGCCGCCTTCGGCCGCGCTACTCCTCGTTGAGGCGGGCCAGCAGTTCCTTGCTGTCGAAGGGAAGCCCGATCTCGGACTGGCCGCGCATGAGAACGCCCACGCCCTGATGGGAGAGAACTGGGGCGGAACCAGGTCGTTCCTGTCCGAAGGAGCCGGCAAGTACGCGGAAGCCATGGCCACGATAAGGCTAAAAACCACCGGGAGACAGCCGCCAATCTGCGAGCCGGCAAACCCTTTCCGCTGGAAGAGATGGGCCGCATTCGGATCGGCTCCGACGCCCGAACCCCCATAGCCTATCCGGCAGCCGGCTCATTCGTGCAATTCCTGATCGAGAGGTACTCGCTCAAGAAGTTGAAGGTCGCCTGCCAGGGGCAGTGACCTGCGCCGTTGCGTGGGTAACGCCGGCGATCTTGTCGCCGGCACGGCGAGCGAAGCGAGCCACCCCCAACCCCCGCATTGTGTTTTCGCCCGCCGCTCGACATAATAGATGCCGGAGGATGGTGTGCGATCTTTATCTCTGCTTCTTGCCGGAATCCTCGTCTTACAGCTTCCGCCCATGGTGCTGGCGCAGGACGCGCCGCCCAAGCTGAATCTCGTTGTGGTCGAAGGAGATGGCGCGATCAACAACATCCGCCAGCGGACCGCCCGTGAGCCCATCGTCCAGGTGGAGGACGAAAACCACAAGCCTATAGCGGGCGCCGCGGTTGTTTTTTCACTCCCCTCCCAGGGAGCCAGCGGTACATTTACCGGCGGCTCTCACACCCTGACCGTCCTGACCGACAGCCAGGGGCGCGCCATTGCGCACGGTTTGAAGCCGAACAGTGTGCAGGGACAATTCCAGATCCACGTCAATGCGTCGTATAACGGGCAGACCGCTAGCGCCAGCATCAGCCAGAGCAACGCGTTGGCTGCTGCCGGAGCGGCAGCGAGTGCCGGCATTTCCGCCAAGCTGATTGTGATCCTGGCTGTGGCCGCCGCTGCCGCCGCCGGCGGTGCGCTGTACGCCACGGGTGCGATTGGCGGTAGCAGCAATACCAATACCGGGACCCCTGCCGCTTCGCTCGTGACCATCACGCCCGGCACGGGAACCGTAGGACCACCGAGGTAAACGTTATGGCAGTTCGAAACTGGACTTTCGTGAGCTTGCTTTGTTTGGCGGCGCCGCTGGTGCACGCGCAGCAGGGGCGGGTTGCCGGTCCCGTTGCAGGCTATGTTTTCGATAGTGCGGCGCGGGCATTGCGGCCAGTCCTGGGCATTCCCGGCGCCTCGCTGCTGGGCGATCCCGTAAGTTTGGGGATGGACTTAGCTTCCGCCGCAGTCTCGCCATGGCTGGATTCGGTGCTGGCCGTTGCCGCCGATGGCTCCTTCCACATTTTCACGCTGAACAACGGAACGGTGGGTGAAGTCCCCGTAAACGGCATTACGGCCGCCCCTGAGCGCGTGGTATTCAGTCCGGTGGGAAGCGCTGCCGCCTTGTATGCCGGCGGACGGATTCAGGTGGTGACGGGCCTTCCCGCCTCCCCCACTCCCGGAAGCACTTTCGACTTGACGCCGATTTTGTCCAACCCCGGCGGACGGGGCCACCGTCCGCTGACCGGCTCTTTCGCGGTCAGCGATGACGGTGCATATGTGCTGGTAGCCGAAGGGCCGGGTGTGCAACTGTTCGCTGCCGGCTCCTCCCGCCAGATTGTTGCCGGGCACAACACCGCCTTGGCATTCGCTCCCGGAAATCACGACGCAGGCGTAGCGGGCCTCGGCGTGACGCTCGTGAAGGATGTAGGCGGAGCCGCCGCCCAGCAGGTGATCGCGCCGGATGATGCCAGGCAGGCCGCCGTCGGCCTGGGGTTCTCCGCCGATGGCAGCAAACTCTATCTGGCCAGTGCCTCCGCCCGAGGTGTGGCAACGTTCGACCTTACCGCTGGAACGCGCAGCGTGATCCCGTGCGATTGCGCGCCGGCGGAAATTACCGGCATGGGGAGCCTGTACCGGCTGAACGAAGTGGGGCCGAATCCGCTGTGGCTGCTCGATGCCACCGCCAGCGGCCCACGCATCGTCTTTGTCCCAGCGAAGCCTTCGCTGTAAGCGCCGCGTGGGACAGACGATCGTTTTTTGTCGTCTGTTGGGATGGGCGTTCCGCCCGCGAAACTTCAT
>OKRF01000517.1:9963-50679 GCA_900290315.1 Candidatus Sulfopaludibacter sp. SbA3
GCCGTTGCACAGCCCCGGCCCCTGACCCCCGGCCCCTGGCCCCTGTTTTTCGACCCTGTCAATCAGGGGCGGACCGCCCCGCAAAACGGGATGAAAAACCGGCGGGGTAGCTGCCGGTTGCCCTCGCCGACCGGCGACAAGATCGCCGGCGTTACCCGTTCGCTACGCCGGTTTTTCGACCCTGTTGGGATGGGCGTTCCGCCCGCGAAACTTCATGAAAAACCGGAGTCGGTCTTGCCGCCGGTGCGGCGAGCGAAGCGCGCCGCTTCACAGCCCCGGCCCCTGACCCCCGGCCCCTGGCCCCGGTTTTTCGACCCGGCGTTCCTGTTTTACGGATTCAGGAAGGGATCTTTATGCACCTCGACGGCCTGGAAGAAAGGCGAGTTGGCGAGATACCGGGCGGGGTTCATCGGCAAGCCGCCTACGCGCACTTCATAGTGCAGGTGCGGAGCGGTGACGCGGCCGGTGCTGCCCACGGCGCCGATCCTCTCGCCGCGGCGGACATCCTGCCCCACGTTGACAAAAAACTGGGAAAGATGCGCGTAGCAGGTCACGATGCCGTTGCCGTGATCCACCCGGATCAGCTTGCCGTATCCGCTTTCGTACTGCACATACACCACCACGCCATCGGCGGTAGCGCGGACCGCGGTGCCCGTCGGCGCGCCGATATCCACTCCCATGTGCATGGCGCCTTCGCCGGAGAAAGGATCGGTGCGTTTGCCGAAGCCTCCTATCAAACGGCCTTCCACCGGCCAGAGGTTCGGCTGGATGTGGCCGGCCGGCAACACGGCCTGGAGGCTGCGCGAGCGGTGGCCCGGCAGCGACAGCACTTTGGTGCTCTGCAGGAAGGTGTAGTCTTCCAGGCTTTCGGCAAATGTCGGGACCAACTTGCCTTCCGAAGCGATATCCGAAGGGCCTTCCAGTTTCTGCTTGATCCCGTATGCCAGGGTCACTTCCTTGGCGTAAATTTCCAGGGTTGCCAGTTGCTCATTGGTCTGGCTGACCACCTTCTGCAGGTTCTGATATCGATTGCGCAGGCTGTCCGCCTCGCGTCTCAACGCATTGTAGTTGGCAACCTTGAGAGCCATGCGGCCATAACTGGCCAAGAAACCGAGCGCCGAGAAGCAGCCCAGCAGGGCCAGCGCCAGCACGGCATACACAGCCGTGTGTGGTATGTGAACTCGGCGAAGCCTGCCTCGCAAAGAATGCGCGAGTACCACAACGAAATATTCTTGCTTCATAGTCTTCTCCGGCCGAACCTAGGAAACTCGGGACTACCCCGCCCTGTGCCCAGGATCCGAATGGGGCTATTTCAGACAACGAATTGACGAAACTGAAACTGTAACAGCCCGGATATACTGTTGTCAAGCAATAATAGACGATTGCAAGTTATTGAAAAAAATGGTATTATTCGATTTTATCGTGTCCACCCGAGTTCCCGGAACATTTTTTCTGCGTAATTTGGTGGAGCGGCGCAGCCTGCTTTTCCAACTGGTCCGCCGCGACTTCCAGCAGCGTTTTGTGGGCTCCGCCATCGGGTGGATCTGGGGTTTGATTCACCCTCTGGTGCTGCTGGTGAGCTGGTGGTTCGTCTTCGGTGTCTGCCTGGACGTGAAAGGGCCCAAGGGCGTACCCTACGCTCTGTTCATCTTCGCCGGCATGCTGCCCTGGTTGCTCTTCAGTGATACCGTACAGCGTTCCGCAACCAGCCTTCTGGACCAATCCAACCTGATCACCAAGACCGTATTTCCAGCGGAGATTGTCCCCGTGTCGGTATTTTTGTCGTCGCTGGTCAGCCATGGTCTGGCGCTGGCTTTGATGATCACCGCCTACGCCGTGGCGCGGAATCAGATCAGCATATTCCTCGTGCTGCTGCCGCTCTATACCTTCTTAGTGGGGTTGTTCGCTGTGGGCCTGGGTTGGATCGTGGCAAGTCTCCATGTGTTTCTGCGCGATACCGCACAGGTGCTCAGCGTGGTCCTCACTTTCTGGTTCTGGTTTACGCCAATCATGTTCACGGATCAACAATTCCCACAGCCCTTGCGCCCGTTCCTGCGTGCCAATCCCATGTTCTTCGCCGTGGAGGCATACCGCGGACTGCTGCTCACGTCGAGTTGGCCGAGCCTGCGGGGCTTGGGCATGCTGGCGCTGTACAGCGTGGCGGCCTTCGTCGCCGGCGGCCTGTTCTTCCGCTATATGAAACGCGGTTTCGCCGACGTTCTGTAACCACTCCCTTACGGTCGTGGCTCGGTTCAGCGAGCGGTCACTCTACCGTCGCCAGTTCGCGCCACTGCCGGCCTTGCGATTCCGCCACGCCACTGTGCGTGACGTAGCCGTTGTACGTGTTGACGCCGTCCCGCAAGGATTGATGACGCTCGCAGGCGCCTTCCAGCCCGTGATTCGCCAGGTCCAGCAAATAAGGGAAGGTGGCGTTGGTGAGCGCAAAGGTGGAAGTGTGAGGCACCGCGGCCGGCATGTTGGATACGCAATAGTGCAGCACGCCATCCACGAAGTAGACTGGTTCGGTATGAGTGGTGGCGTGCGAGGTCTCGAAGCAACCACCCTGATCGATAGCCACGTCCACTACCACGGCGCCGCGCTTCATGTTGGCGATCATCTCACGGCGGACCAGCTTGGGAGCGGAAGCACCCGGGATGAGGACCGCGCCCACCACCAGGTCCGCCGTTTTCAGATTCTCTCCGATGGTCCAGGAGTTGGACGCCAGCGTGACCAGTTGCCCATTGAAGATATCGTCGAGGTCGCGCAGGCGGTTGAGGCTGCGATCGATGATGGTGACGTGAGCGCCCAGGCCCAGCGCCATCTTGGCCGCGTTGGTGCCCACAATCCCGCCGCCCAGAATCACCACGTTCGCCGGCGCCACGCCAGGCACGCCGCCCAGCAGGATGCCGCGGCCCCCGCTGGGCTTTTCCAGGTATTGCGCGCCCACCTGCACGGACATGCGTCCGGCCACCTCACTCATGGGGGTCAACAGTGGCAGTGACCCATCGGCTTCGCGAATGGTCTCGTAGGCCACGCCGTTGACGCGGGTGTCCAGCAGGCGGTCGGTGAGCTCCGGCAGCGGAGCCAGGTGCAGATAAGTAAAAAGGATGAGTCCGGGACGAAAAAAGGCGTACTCCGCCGGCTGCGGCTCCTTCACCTTGACCACCAGGTCGGCTTTCCAGACCTCGGAAGCACTGTTCAGGATCTGCGCGCCGGCCTGCATATACTCCCGGTCGGTCAGGGAGCTGCCTTCACCGGCGCGCGTTTCCACCAGCACTTCATGGCCTGCCTCGCGCAACGCCGTGACGCAACTGGGCACCAGGCCCACGCGCGTCTCGTGATCTTTCACTTCCTTGGGAACACCGATGATCATGAAACCGCCCTCCGCCAGATAGATTAACACCACGCAATTGTGGGGACGCTACTACCGTTCCGCCTGCTGCAACTGCGCGACGGCGGCCACGGCGTCCGGGAGGCGCGCGGTATTCGCATCCATCTCACCCGCCAGGTGGAAGCCCTCTTGAAATGCGGCGTGGGAATCCTGGGTACGGTGGGCCTCGCGCAGCCAGGCGCCCAGCTTGGCGTAGTCGGTGATGAGCAGATAGCGCACGCGAAAGTTCCGCGGATCGGCGCTCAGCACCGCGCTGCGAGCCGCGATTCCCTGATTGAGCAGGGCCAGCGCCCCCGGCAGATCGCCCTGGCGGCGCAGCACGGCCGCGAAGTAGACCTGTCCCAGCGCCAGATCCAGCTTCGCCACGGCGTTATTTGGGTCTCGCGCCACGCGTTTCTCATCGATGCCGATGGCGTTGTGCAAGCTATCGGCGGCCTTATCGGCATCGTGCAACTGGATGAGATAGAGGTACGCCAGGCGCTTTTGCGTCTGCGCCAACCAGCGCTGGCCGTCGGGGTAGCCGGGAAAACGAGTGGTGAGGTCGCGCAATACGCTTACGGAGCGCAAGCGCGCCTGCAGCGCCTCCTGCGCATGCTCCAGTGCCATCTGCGATTCGGAGATACCGAAATAGCACAGCCCCAAAGCGGTTTCCGCGGCGGCGCTCAGCGGCTGGCGCTGGCCCGCCTGCTCCAGCATGGCCGCAGTGTCCTGGTTCATTTGCATACTCCGTGCCTTGTTCCCCTCGTTCTCCAGAAGGCTCGACAGCCGCAGACGCGCCTCGGCCAAATCGGTGAGGGCCGTCATATCGGCAGGCCGCGCGCGCCGGACTTCCTGGAAGAGCGCCACGGCTCGCTCGAAGCTGGCGCGCGCGTCAGCCGGCCTGCCCAGATTGTTTTCGTATGGCGTGCCCTGCACTGCGCCAATCCGCAGGTACGATTGCGCCAGTTCCCGCTTGAGGCCGATATCGGCGCCTGCCTCGCTTTCCAGCTTGGCCAGATACTGCAGCGCGCGCGTCACCACCAGCTCGCGCGCGGGCGTGGACCCCGGCAGATTGGCGATGGCGTCGTGAAACTCAAACAGGAACGAGTTGGCCATCTGCCGCACATCCTGAAACCGTCGATTGGCGCGCTGCCCTTCGCGAATGGCGTCTGCCACTGCGACGCTGATGGTCAGCAGCACCACCGCGGCAATCGCCAGAGTACGCCTGTTGCGGGCGACGAACTTGCGCGCGCGATAGAGGGCCCCACCGGGCCTCGCCTGCACCGGCAGGCCGCGCAGATAGCATGTGAGGTCGGCGGCCAGGTCGGCCGCACTCTGATAACGTCTGCCACGCTCCTTCTCCAGGGCCTTGAGCGTGATGTTATCGAGATCGCCACGGATGGCGCGGGCCGCCGCTGCGGGGACCAACGAACTGGGCTTCGGGACGGGCTGCCGGCATACCACGCGAGCCCATTCCTCCGGCGAGCCTGTTGCGATCTGGTAGGGCGGCTGGTCTGCCAGCAGTTCGAACAGCAGGATGCCGAGCGCATACACGTCGCTGGCGGTCGTGAGCGGTTCGCCCAGCACCTGCTCGGGACTGGCGGATTGCGGCGTCAGCACGCGCAGCGCCACCACCCACTTCGCCGCGCAGGCTCTCGTCGCCGGCGCACTTCTCCTGAACGAACACCGGCCGGGCTTCGCGGCCTAACTCCAGGGCATCCGCCACAATCTGCTTGACGCGATCCCAGCGGTCGGCTGTCAAGACAGCTCCTTTCGCAGCCACAGGCGGGCCACGCTCCAATCGCGTTTGACGGTGGCGGGCGACAATTCCAGCACCTCGGCGGACTCTTCGATGGTCAGGCCGCCGAAGACGCGCAGTTCCATGATCTGGGCCTGCCTGGGGTCCAGCGCTGCCAGACGATTCATGGCCCGGTCGAGGCTGAGGATATCGACCGTGGCATCGCGCTCCAGGCACTCCAGCGCGGAGTCCAGCGAAACGCGGTTGGCGAAGCCCTCGCGTTTCTGTGCCGACCGGTTCTCGGCGTGATGCAGCAGCACGCGGCGGATCACCTGCGCCGCCACCCCCAGGAAATGAGCGCGATTGCGCCAGTTCACCTCGCGTTGAGCGATGAGGCGCATATAGGCCTCGTGGACCAGTTCGGTCGGCTGTAGAGTGTGGTCGCTGCGCTCGCGGCTCAAATAGACCTTGGCCAGACGCCGCAACTCGTCATAGACGGCAGGCAGCATCTCGTCAAGGGCGCCTTTGTCCCCGTTATCCTGCCACCGCAGCAGGAGCGCGGCCACATCTCCCATGAGGCGATTCTCCCAGTTTTCGGGCCTCCCCGGCTGGGATTTCTTGCTGATTTTGCGCCCCCGCGGGCCCCTCGCTCCGCCAGGCCCACGTTCCTCTATGAATAACGCCGGAAAAGGGCGGGGTTGGGATCAGGGGCAGGGGGCCCGGCGACCGGCTCCTCCTCGAAGGCCTATCTTTCAAAGATCTGATTCGGCTGGCATACGGCCCGGGTGGCGGAAGCAGTTTGCCCTCAGACCTCGCTACCGGAACATTCAATTTTCGACCTGAGCTGGAGGCCCGATGACACTCAATTCGGGTTAGGGACCTCGGATCGATCACGCGGAGAAGCCTCCCGAGAACTAGTGCATAATTGCGTTAAGACAGTTTTTTATCAAAATGTTTGGAGAATCCTTCGGTGCTGGGCAAAAGTGACCCAGTAGCGCTCGGCTGAAGTGACCCACCCCATATGCGCTGCTCCGCATATGGTGCGGGTCTTTTCTCACGAGCGCCGAAGGAGAATCGGAATGGGGCTCAAATGGGCGATTTGTTCATGAGATTCACGCCTGTGAGCTAAACGGTGCCGACCCTTCGACTATCTGAACCAGTTACAACGGCACGCGGAAGAGTTGAAGCGAACGCCGTCGGAGTGGATGCCCTGGCACAACTGCGAGACGCTGGCACGGACTGGCGATCTCTTGGATGCGGCATAGGGTATGATGAATCCTGCCTGGCCGAAAAGGATTATCTGCGGCCATGGTTGGGTGACATTCTGAATTGCCCAGAAAAGGGCGTCCCAGAAGGGAAAATCTCAAAACGTTTTTTGGCCGGCGGCGGAAACCACCAAGAATGTCTCGGGCCTCGCTCCGCGCTCGTATTACGAACGATCGAACGATCGGCAGACCATCACGTTGCAGATTCACACCTTGCGCGAGCTTCGTGGCGGGGCCCTGCCGTTCCATAACGTTCACCGGAAGCGGTGAAACGCGAAGCTTGCAGGAAACTACCGAGAGCCGCGCGCCGACGGGAAATCGATGTCGATCGGTGTGGCGGTTTGCACCTGGGGATTGGCCATAACGGATTCTCTGGCGACGCTCCCGGAACTGGAACATCTCGGCGTTCCTATGGTGTCGTTGACCGAGGCTCTGGACTTCACCACGCCGGGCGGTTGAGCCATTGCCGACCGGCTGGCAATCGCACGCCCCCTGGAACAGAGAGATTTTCGGGAACGAACTCGAGCGTGCTTGGCAACGCCCCGCAGACGGCTAACCACTCGGCCGGCCGATGACAGTTGACCCCCAGGTCTGCTGAGATTCGGAAGCTACACGGCGTCAGCAGTAGAATGAACCAGTGGCTATGACTCCCGAACGATGGCGTCAACTGGAGGACCTTTACGACACGGTTCGGGATTTGTCTCCCGAGGAACGCCGCGGCCGGCTGAAAGGCGTCGATTCGGAGCTGCAATCGGCAGTAGAGGCAATCTTCGCACAGGAGGGATCGGCGCTGGAGCACCCGGCTTGGGAGAGCCACGCCAGCCTTCTCCGAACAGCCACCATTGTCACACCCGGAACACTACTGGGCCCATACAAGATCCAACTGCAAGTCGGCGAGGGCGGGATGGGTGCGGTCTTCCGCGCCATCGATACCCGTTTGGGTAGGGCCGTCGCGCTCAAGATGTGCCGGGAGGAATTCAGCCAGCGGTTTCTCAGAGAGGCGCGCGCCATCGCGTCCTTGAATCATCCTCACATTTGTTCCATCTACGACGTTGGCTCCAACTATCTGGTGATGGAACTCCTGGACGGCGAAACCCTGGCGTCAAAACTGAAGCTCGGGAAACTCTCAGTCGAACAAACCATTCTATGGGCCGGCCAGATCGCGGACGCTTTGTCCGCGGCTCACTCAAAAGGAATCGTGCACCGCGACATCAAGCCGGGTAACGTGATTATCACTTCCAGCGGATCGGTCAAAGTGCTCGATTTCGGCTTGGCGAAGCGGACCTCCGAGACTGCGCCCGACGGCTCAATCGTGACGATGACATCCACCGAAGCGGGAATTGTGATGGGCACGCCGGCCTATATGGCCCCGGAGCAAGCGCAGGCTAAGGAAGTGGACAAGCGCGCGGATGTCTGGGCATTTGGAGTGTTGTTGTATGAGTTGCTGACGGGAAGACGTCCCTTTCCTGGCGACTCGATGCAAGAGACGCTCGCGGCCGTACTGACCAGGGAGCCGGATCTTTCGATCGTCCCGGTCCGCATGCGGCCGCTGTTGCGGGCCTGCTTGATGAAGAACCCGCTGGAGCGCTTGTCTAGTATCGGCGACTGGCGCTTCTTACTGGAAAACGATTCAGCACGACCACCTTCCAAACCAGTACGGGGCCAGTGGATACCCTGGGCTGTCGCGGCAGCGCTCCTGGTGCTGGCAATCTCTGGCTGGTTCCGATTCACCACGCCTGCCTCTCCGCCGGCCCTGGCCCGATTCGGAGTGCCCATTCCCGGGGGCATCGCCCGGGACGCGATGCTGGCGCTTTCTCCGAACGGACGCAGCATTGCCATCTCAGCCGTCGAGGAAGGTAGGTTTCGACTGAAAGTCCGGCCTCTGGATTCATTAGAAACGCGTCTCCTGCCGGCTGCCGAAGGCGCACGATTTCCGTTCTGGTCGCCGGATGGCAAGGAGGTTGGATTCTTTGCGGATGGAAAACTGAAAACCATCCCCGTGGCGGGGGGCGAGCCGGTTGCGATCGCAGAAGTGGTGCCTATTATTCTTGGCGCCACCTCGGGTACGCAAGGTGTGATTGTCTTCTCCCAGGCGCGGGAACTCTACAAGGTGAGTGAGAAGGGCGGCGTGCCGGAACGCCTCTAACAACAAGACACCGGGGTGGCCCTTAACCCGGAGTTTTTGCCCGATGGAAATCATCTGTTGTGGGTGAACATGTATGATGGCGTCTTTTTAGGCTCCCTGGACGGCAAGCCGCCAGTGCGTCTTCTGCCGGATCGGTCAAGAACTGTGTATTCGCCCGATGGATATCTGCTCTTCGTGCGCCAAGGCCGTTTGACCGCGCAGCGGTTCGACCTCAAGACGCTCCGGCTCATCGGTGAAGCCCTCCCCTTGACCACGGAGTTTGTCACCAACGACCTGCTCTACCCGGCACTCTCCGCCGGGCGCGGCGGCTCATTGGTTTACCGTGAGAAAGCGCCGGAACAACTGGTCTGGGTGGATCGAACCGGATCGATAAACGAAAAAGTGGGCCTGCCGGAGGACTGGTACAACTTTCGCCTGTCGGCGGATCAGGGCAAGGTCGCGTTCGCGCCCGTCGCACCTGGAACTTTCAATTATGACGTTACTGTTCTCGACTTGGTGCGTGGCACCAGCGAACGGCTCACTTCACAAGCAAAGAACTCGGCCGTCCCGGTGTTTTCCCCAGACGGAAAGCACATTGCCTTCTCTTCGAACCGGACGGGGCATTATAACCCGTATATCACGGACGGTCCCAACCGGGAAAAGCTCGTCTTCGACATGCAGTTAGCCGGAGGCTATCCCACCGACTGGTCACCAGATGGCAAGAATCTCCTTTACTGGGGCAACGAGGACCTGTGGATCGTACCGGTGGATGGCAATGAGAAACCATACACTATCGCCAAGACGCCCTTTGACGAGCGTGCGGGTTCATTTTCACCCAACGGGAAATGGGTCGCGTACTCGTCGAATGAATCGCTCCGTTACGAAGTCTATCTCACACCGTTCCCCCCGGTAGACGGCAAACGGTACACAGTTTCCAGTCAAGGCGGCATGAATCCTGCCTGGCGTCGCGATGGCAAGGAAATCTACTTTGTGGCCGGCGATGGTCGATTGACGGCGGTGCCGGTCACAATCCGCGCTTCCGAAGTGGAGTTCGGCCGGGCCGAGCCCCTGTTTCCAGCCGACTCCAGCGACTTCAACCGTGCCTACGAACCCTCCCCGGACGGAAAACGCTTCCTGATCGCAATCCCAGCGTCGCCCGGCGGAGCCGCATTCACGGTGGTGCTGAATTGGACGCAGGCGTTAAGGAAGTGACGTTGCTCCAATTGCCAGGCCCTCAAGGCTTCTTTGATTTCGGACTTGCGAAAGCACTTGAATAGAACCAGTAGCAGGCGTGTCAGGATTGGGGGCACCCCCGAGGTTATATGAAAACGCAGGGGCTAGCGCAAACATCGACGGAGTCGACATCGCCCGTTCCTGGGGTTGCTGCTGCAGGTATCTATGCGCGCCTGCCGAAAGTTCACATCGCACTGCAGGTGAAAGAGGCCGGCGTGGCGCGTCCGAACGGCGACTGGGCAAAAGTTGCCGGAGGCGGCACACCGCCGCGAAATCAACATAGTCCTGGAGTGGCGCCTGGACCGTTGGGCCGATCCTTCGCGGACCTGCTGGCCCTCTTCAGGATGTGGACCATTGCCCTGCTTAACACTGACTAGTTGCCAGAGGGCCTCTCCACGTGGTCAATGACCAGGAATTGGCCGAGCCCCTTGCCGGGCGCGAGCTTCAATCCGAGTTTCCCTAACGCCTGGATGGCCGCAGTAAACATCGCCGCACTGTTATCCGCCGGCCTCGGTGGCACTGGAGCACTTTGCGCAGAAACGCCGTCGTCCGGCGGCTCCCTGAGTGGAATATCGAAGTGAAAATCAAACGTTCCCCCAATCCCAGTCTTGTCGATAACATCTCGGTCAGCCCAGCCAGACAGTAGCCTGCAAAGGTTTGCGATCGTTGTGCCGTTGAAATCAAGTCCGTTCGTGGACGCAGAGGGAACGCCGCACGCCACAGGGGACCCGGAAGGCACTGGATGCTCCCGCGACGGCAGAGAGGTGGGCTCCCAGCGGTCGGCAGGAATGCAACTCCCATCCCTCGCTGCGCGAAGCTTAGGGCCGCCGTTGGCAAGGGTCATCTCATAAATCGGAATCTCTCTGTTCTCGTGATGGACCTTCAGCTTAAACCGCTCTTCGAGAAGGGCTTGCATCATGGGACCACGCATCATTGCGATGCTCTCTGATGCCTCCGCCTTCGCGTCAATGGTGTACCGATCGGATCTGAGCCAGGTCGGGCTTCCCTTGAACGGCTGATTAAACTGCCTGTCGGAGACTGGAGGAAGGCCACCTCCGCAACCCGTGCAAGCAACCTGTCCGGGTTCGTTTGTGCCGGCATCACCCAACGCGGCGGCGCGCCAAGGTTTACCATCCGGATATGCAAGATAAGCGTCCCGGATCAGATTAAACACGGTCTGGCATTCTTCGTTCAACCGCCCGGGATCCCATCGGATTCTGCCTCCGCCGCCTTTCTTGCCACCCACTCCCCCGTTGTCCTCGACCATGCAAGGTTTGACCGAGGCCACTTCGAATCGCGGCGCTGTCGCTAATCGGACTGCGGGCCGCGGCGATTGAGCCTGAATAGCAAGTGCGCCGACCGTGCCAATTACGGCTGTCATCGCTAAAGCCACCACTCCGGCGGTTACTACCGCCGCCTTCCTGGCGAGAGTCAATCTGAGCATAAATTGTTTAGACATACTTTCCTGATTCCTTCCTTAAAGATCCGTCCCTGTTTGATGTCTTGTTGCACGCCAGGACGAGCCAGACTCTCGAGTTGCGAGTTCAGGGCATCCTATGCGTACTCCAGTTTCAACGTGGCAAAGAAACAACGAGAATCGAACGCTGGGCAGGTGCCGTCGTCCGCTTTCTATGCGATGGGAGGAGCTCTAGAGATGTCGAGGGAGAGGAATGAGAGGGGCTGGCTCTGCACCTGTGGTCTTCGGGGCCGCTTTGCCATCAACACGAGAGGTGTTGCAAACAAAATCAGCGCCGGAACCAGCTCTACCCAAACGTGTGAGCCGGCAGGATTCAGGACCAGAAGCGATAGCAACGCGACGCACAAGACAAGAATCAGCGGGCGTTCTGCGAATGCTTTTCTCACTTCGTGATCATGCTATCACAAGTCCCCACGCTGAGCATTCGCCGCCCCTCAGTCTGGGAGAGGCAAACTGTTCCGAAGGAAGTGGCTACGGAAAGAGACAGAGTGAGTTTTGCCATTTGTGTCACTTTCTGAATTAGTTGGCATAAAAGTTTCGGCGTCATTTGGCATACGGTGCTCCAAGGAGTCGCCTCACGAAACGGAATATTAAGCACGCTAAGGCAGGCCTGGTTTTAGCCCGGATGCGTTTTGACGAGCAGTGCTTCCCCGGCGCTTCCAGAATTCACTTCTCCGATAACGCCGTTTTCCAAGGGTTATCGGAAAGGGCCACCATGATTGAGGAGCTTCGTACGCTGCTGCAGAATAGAGAATCCCTGTGCGGCCAAGGGGTCATAGCAGAATCCAAGGCAGATGTCCCGAACCGTGGTCGGTCGCTCCTCAGCAAGTTGCGCTTTCTCAAGCTCGTGAAACAGAGCTGTGACCTGTTTCGGTGGCACTGTTCGGTCCTCACTAGCTTTCAAAGCCTGCAACGGACGGATTGTCCGATCCTATTGCGGCTCCCGAATTCTCAAATCCTTCGTGAGCCGGTCGCGAGGGTGAATCGTGATCCTCTCCAGTTCGGGCTTGTACTCCTCAGTGTGGTAAACCGCGAAACTGTAGGAGGACTCGCGAATCGCGACGATGCGATATTCGCCCGGAGCGACTTTGTCGAATTGATAAGAGCCATCAGGCTGGATCCGTGCAGCGGCTTGATTTGCCAGTTGCGCGTGAAAGGGCGCGACAGGCAGCAGCATCACCAAGCCACCTCCGGCGGGCCCAATGCCATCAGTAACTCTCCCTGAAATCGCGCCCATAGCCGTCGAAACCACGATCGTCAACGGGCCGCCGCCGTTGGTGAGATCGAGAATTGGTCCCTCTGTCAGCCGCGAGCCGACGCGGATCGATTTGACGTACTTGGGCTCCGAGACCCAACTCAGCCTCACGTCATAGTGATTTGGGGAAAGGCCGGTGAACTTGAGCGATCCCCTGGCGTCCAAGGAGGCCGATCCCCCTCCAAATAGCGCATCAAGCGCCACCAGGTCGATTCGGCCGTACCAAGGCTGCTGCAACCGTCGCCGATTGCCCTCACCATCTTCTTCCTCGTACTGCGCCTGCGGCCGCGCTCCATCCTGGTCGAACTCCAGGCGCCCAATCAGATCGATCGGGGGAAAGAAATGGAGGGCGACATTGTCGATATCGGTATCTGCCACGTGGATTTCCGCCGACGAACTCTCCACATCTGCGCCACCAAGACGGTACGAGGCAGTCAGAGTGTAAGTACCGGGATCGACCATCCAGATCTCGAATGTACCGTCCGGCTTCAAGCCTCCGACGGCCTGTGCCTTAACCATCTGCTCGCGCGCCATGAGGAAGGGGTCCTTCACACCTTGGGGCAGCCCGGAAACCGTTCCGCTGACGCGCACGCCGGGTCTAGCGGCCAACCGGATATCGAGGCCAGGCGTCTCAACGCCGGCCTTCACCTCCACTTGCGCCGCCTCGCTGGCCGCGAGAGCGCCCGGATAATATGTGGCTGCGTAGTGCGCCTGCTTCGTGCCATCGTTGCGGATCTCCGGCCGGTTGTGTATTGGTGTAGGCACTGCACGGACCCGATAGCGGCCCGGCCGCAGGCCCTCCATGCGATACTGCCCCTTTTCATCCACTCCCGCTCTCGCGCCGACGTCTCCCCCCTCGCCTTCGAGGTCCACTTCGACTCCCATGGGCAGGGCATCGGAAGCCAAAACGCGTCCGGAAATTGCGCCATAGGGAACCAGCTTGAGGTTCAGATCCTCCTTCTTCTCCCCGGGGCTTAGGGTGAGTACCTCGCCGTCCTGATCTTCCTTCGAGATGAACCCCACCTTGCGCAGAATGATGATGTACGAACCTGGATCCACGCCCATAATGCTGAACTTGCCCTCCGGAGTCGTTAAGGCTCCGTAGGTCGTCGTGTGGCTTGGACTCGTTTCCGAGTCGTCAGTTTTCGGACGCATGAATACGTCGACGCGCACCACTGGCTCTCCTGTGGCCGCATTCGTTACGATCCCCTGGAGAGTAGCGGGCTGAGCGTTCGCACTTTGGCTGGCGCAGATACCGCATATCGCAAATACCAGAGCGAGGCTGTTACTTCCCGCCACGGGCGTCCTCCCGCTCCAGCGAGTTCACCTTTGCCTTGACCGGATCCCACTCAAACTCATAAAGAAATGCAGGCATACTGTGTTTCATTCTCTCCAATGTGGCTTCCGGGAAACAACCCCAGGCGAACGAGACAAAATTACCCGCGATCAACGGCGCAGCGTTTACCAATCCATACCGCAAACCATCCAGCGCGAATCCTCTTTACGCCAGATCGCCTGTCGCAAAGCCAGGGACGTGTGTAGCGCTGACGGGTCTTCGAACGAAAGGAAATACCCCGCCAAGGCTCGGCTGTAGTCGTCGATAACGACCGTGAGCCATGGCTTAGCTGCTTTGCCGTCCGGACCGACCACCAGAATATCGAGGGGCGTATGATCGGCCTGCCAGATCGCATTGGGCCTTTCGGCTTCGTGTCGATGAATCAATTCGAACGTTTCGCTGTAGACCTTTGTGCCGTCATGCGCGAGAGTGACCAGATCAGCGGGCAAGGTGTGGACAATATCGTAGACCACAGAATAGCTGGGCACCGGCTCACCAAGGTTTTGAACGACCCGCCGGACTTGCCGGTACAGCGCAGCGATGGGCAGTGGGGGTTTCTGCAGGGCACGACCTTCGATAGCTTCCTTGACCTTCCCCGAGACGGCGCGGCGACGGCCCCGATCCTGCCGCGCTCTTCTAGCCAGCGCCACCAGACCGAACCGCCGGTATTGCTTAAGCCACCGATGGGCCGTTCGATATGGCACGCCTGCCGCCAAGGCGACGGTCCTTAAGGGCTGGTTTTGCTCCACGTGCGGCCGGAGCAAGCGGAACCTATCCAGCGCCAGCTTCCGGGCCTCCTCTGGGAGTCCAGCCAACTCATCCATACCAGACAAGTATGCCAAATAACGCAGAAAGAACTATGCCAGATAATTCAGAAAGTGACAGCCATTTGGCATCGGCGGCGCCGCCCACGCGGGCTGAGGTTCCGGCCGCCATCCGAAACGCACCCGCGTCTGACCGCTGGCGACGTCAAAGGCAGCCAGCTCAGAAATACAGTTGTCAATTTACGCAATTAAGCACTAGTGTAGCGTCCGAGAATTAACTGGACAGATCGCAGCCTGGGCCGGGGTGTAAATCGTCACAAGAGAGTCTGCGTCCGTTCCTTCCCCGCCCCCCGTTACCAATTCCGGCAGCAGAATGTGGGGACGGCCGTTCCGCCCGCGAAACCTCACGAAGGCACGGTGCTTGTAGTGGGGCATGCTGCAAGATGGCTTCAGCCTGGCTTCAGCTTGCCGGGGTGGCCGGAGGCCGGCCGTTCGGGGCCCGGAAAGACACGCTCGATAAAACACGCCCCGCCTGAAGCCACAATGCTGTTTACCTAACAGGCACCTCGCATCGCAACATCAACGCTCCCGCATTTTTCCTCCCGTTGACCAGACCGGGACTTCGCAGAGTAATGACCCTTCAGGGCTGCCCCGTCGACCGCCATCACGTTCGACCGCGCAGGAGATCGAGCATGGCTACGTCGCCAGCGACCAGAACTTCATGCCATGAAAACCCTACGACGTCGAGCGCGACTTCCGACCCGTAGGACACACGATCGTAGTGGGTCGTCTGTCTTCCGCGAGCTGAAATCAGACTTTCCCTTGACAGAAAATTGAGCTTTTCTACGAAATGAATGTAAGGTTCAGGACGCATAGTCCGTAACCCCAACACGCAGCATATAGATAAACTTCTTGACGCCACACCATATATTGGGGCAACATTACGAAGGCGTTTCTTTCTAGCAGGAAATCCGGAGGATGACGATGGGCCAGCTTTCTGTCGATCTGAGTGCGAAAATAGAATCATTGAAGACGGGAAATATTTCGAAGACGGGAATTGCATTTCCGCGTTATTTCACCGCCCGCCTGGAGTCGGGCAAGACTCCTTACGACGACGTACACTGGGAGACTCGTACCGCATCAATCGGCAACGATAAGGGCTCAGTCATCTTTGAACAGCGCGATATCGAAGTGCCCATGGAATGGTCGCAGACGGCCACAAATATTATCGCCAGCAAGTATTTCTACGGCAAAATGGGCTCGCCGGAGCGCGAAACCAGTGTGGCGCAACTGGTGCAGCGCGTGGTGGACACCATCACCGACTGGGGCAAGCACGACGGCTACTTCAAGAGCCATGAAGATGGTGAGAACTTCCGCAATGAACTGGCGCACCTGATGCTCACGCAGAAGGCCTGCTTCAATTCGCCGGTGTGGTTCAACGTCGGCGTCAAAGAGACACGCGGCTACGGCTGGATCTACGACGAACGCTCCGATCGCGTGACCAAACTGGAATCGGGCGTGCTGCGCCCGCAGTGCTCCGCTTGCTTCATCGTGTCCGTGAAGGATTCGCTGGAATCCATCCTGGACTTGGCCAAAACGGAAGGCATGCTGTTCAAATGGGGCTCCGGCACCGGCTCCAATCTGTCCGCTTTGCGCGAAGAGGATGCCGTGCTTTCCGGCGGTGGACGCGCCTCCGGACCGCTCTCCTTCATGAAAGGCTTCGATGCTTTCGCCGGCGTCATCAAGAGCGGCGGCAAGACCCGCCGCGCGGCGAAAATGGTGATCCTCAACGTGGATCATTCGGACGTGGAAAAGTTCATCTGGTGCAAGGCCAAGGAAGAGAAGAAGGCTTATACCCTGGTGGAGGCGGGCTACGATGCATCCCTGGACGGCGAAGCCTACAGCTCCATCTTCTTCCAGAACGCCAACAATTCCGTGCGCGCCACCGACGATTTTATGGAAGCGGCAGTGTCGGATGGCGAATGGTGGACAAAAGCTGTCGCCACTGGCCAACCCGTGAAGCGTTACAAGGCACGCGACCTGATGCGCCAGATCGCCGAAGCCACCCACCAGTGCGGCGACCCCGGCATGCAGTTTGATACCACCGTCAACCGCTGGCATCCCTGCAAGAATACCGCGCGCATCAACGCTTCGAATCCCTGCTCGGAGTACATGTTCCTGGACGATTCGGCCTGCAACCTTTCTTCGTTGAACCTCATGAAGTTTGTGGGACCCGACGGCCAGTTTGACGTCGAAGCGTTCCGCCACGCCGTGGACACCATGATTCTGGCTCAGGAAATCATTGTCGATAACGCCAGCTATCCCACGCAGAAGATCGGCGAGAATTCGCACAGCTTCCGGCCGCTGGGCCTGGGGTTCGCCAACCTCGGCGCGCTGTTGATGTCGATGGGCGTTCCGTATGATAGCGAACAGGGCCGCGACTTTTCCGCCGCCATCACGGCCGTGATGTGCGGGCAGGCGTACCTCACCAGCTCGCGCGTGGCGGAAGCGGTAGGCACATTCGCTGGATATCCGGTCAACGAGCAGCCCTTCCTCGAAGTCATCCGCATGCATCGCGATTCGGTGTCGCGGGTGAACCGGCAGCACGTCCCCACCGCCCTCTATCAGGGCGCGCAGCAGTGCTGGGACGATGCTTACGAATCCGGACGCCGCCACGGGTACCGCAACGCGCAGGTGACCGTGATCGCTCCCACTGAAACCATCGGCTTCATGATGGATTGCGACACCACCGGGATCGAACCCGACCTGGCGCTCATCAAGTACAAGAAACTGGTGGGCGGCGGGGTGATCAAGATTGTCAACAACACCGTGCCCGCGGCGCTGATCAAGTTGGGCTACAGCTCCGAGCAGGCCGAACGCATTGTCAGCCATATCGATGCCACCGGCACCATCGAAGGCGCGCCCGATCTTAAGCCGGAGCATCTGCCGGTGTTCGATTGCAGCTTCCGCCCGCAGAACGGCGTCCGGTCCATCCACTACATGGGTCACGTGCGTATGATGGCGGCGGTGCAACCGTTCATTTCGGGCGCCATCTCCAAGACCATCAATATGCCGGAGGAGTCCAATGTCGAGCAGATCATGGACGCCTATACGGAGAGCTGGAAGCTGGGGCTGAAGGCGGTGGCGATCTATCGCGACAACTCCAAGAAGGTGCAGCCGCTCAGTTCCGGATCGGGGAAGAACGAGAAGCGTGCGTCCGGCGCGGCTCCTTCGGGCGCCGCATCGGAGACGGCCCCAACTCTCGTGGAGAAGGTGGTGTATCGTCCGGTGCGCCGTAAGCTGCCCGATGAGCGCCGCTCCATTACTCATAAGTTCTCCATAGGCGGCCACGAAGGGTACATCACGGTGGGCATGTACGACGATGGGGCGCCGGGCGAAGTGTTCATCACCATGGCCAAGGAAGGTTCCACCATTTCCGGCCTGATGGACTCCATCGCCACGGCGGTGAGCTTCAACCTGCAATACGGTGTGCCGCTGAAGTTCCTGGTGGACAAGTTCGCACACGTGCGCTTCGAGCCCAGCGGCTGGACCGGCAATCCGCAGATTCCGTATGCCAAGTCCATCATGGATTACATGTTCCGCTGGATGGGCGCCAAGTTCCTGGGGCCGGAGTACGCGGTCACCGATGCTGGAGAGACCACCAATCTGCGGCCCACCGAGCCCGATCCGCAGCAGGAGTTGCCCTTCTCGCCGGTGGCTGCGGACGCGCCGCTCTGCGCCGAATGCGGCTCGATCATGACCCGCAATGGAAGCTGCTACAAGTGCGGCAATTGCGGCGGCACCAGCGGCTGCAGCTAAGACTTCGCTCGCTATAAACGAAGGGAGAGCCTGAGCCGCTCCCCGGTGGAGTCCGCACCGGAGAGCGGCTTTTTTCTTCCGCCCGAGCGCGCGGTAGCGGCGCCGATCTTGCCGGCGGTGTCTTTTGGTTGCAACTCCGCGGTGCATCAAAAGCGGTCGTTCGTGCAATGACCTCCGCGTGGATGTTTAAGCGAACGCTTCGTTCGCCTTTTCCCACGCACTTGTCCGATAACGACTACGCGTCAACTTGGCCAACCTCCACTTGGCCAACCTCCCGGTGCCGACGATGAGGACGGAATTGCCGGACGCCGGCCCAAGGCTCCTCCTGAAACTCAGTTGCGCGCGCGAGCCGTCCGAACCCATACAGGCCGTCGCCGCCCCGCTCCAGGCGGGACTTGGCCCGGACCAATTCGCACAATGCTACGAACGCCGCCGCACCGCTTTCAGGCCGAGGTCCAACAGCGCCAGGCCGGTCAGAGCCGGGGTGGCGGGCTCCGGCAGATCCGTGGCCGGCAGCAGCGCCTGCTGGCCGGGAAGTTGTGTGTCGCCGGTCGAATCGTAGTTTGGATCGTTCGGATCGACGCTGTGGACGTCGAACAGCAGATCGAGCTCGCCCACCGCCGCATCTCCCGGCAAGGCGAAACTCCCGTCGATCGCGTAGGACCCAAGGCCCGCAGGGCCCAAGGCGACGCTCGGCCAAGTGACGCCCGGCGCCACCGAAAAGTTCAGGAACTGCGAAGTCAGCAGATCGGTGAAAGTCCCGATGGACGCCGTCTGGCCGCAGGTGGTGCTGATGATCACCACCCACCCGTTGCTCTGGTTGTCGATGGTCAACCCCCAGCCGAGCGTCTGCCAGGGCTCAGCCGCCAGCGCCCCGCCGGGTGGGTCCAGTGTGAAGTCCACATGGCCCGACAGCACGTTATTGGGGTCGTCCAGCGGGACGATCACGCTGGACGGCGCTCGGAGCCCCTAACGCGAGAACCGATAAGGCTGAAAGTATGCAAGCGTGAAGTCGCATGACGTATTGGTTTCCCTACATGGTTTGATTGGCCAGCGTGGTGGCGCCGCCAGCCCAGCCGCCGTTGGCAGTGAACACCACCACGACCGTGAAGCGTGCATTGGCCGGACATGAGGTGAAGTCGAACTGGGCCGATCCGGCCGTCGTGCCCACGGCCAGGTTCGCAAGGTTGATGGGGAAAGCCGCCGGGGTGAGCCGCACGGGGGTACAGGCCGTGCCGTAGGTCTGGGTCAGAACGACACCGTTGAACTGCGGCGCATACGCCACACCGGGTCCGCTGTTGGTCAGGGAGATGTTCCACATACGGGCATTCTGGGGTCCGGACTTCGCCGAAATCAGGGCGCTCATGGTCACGCCCGGCGTCGGCGTGAAACTGGCCGTGACAACCTTGGGCCCGTTCATGAGGATGGATTGAGGTGTGACAAGGCCGCTGGCGTCGCCGCCGAAGCCGGCGAACAGCCAGCCCGGATTGGCCGTCGCGCTAACGCTCGCGTTGGTGGCGCCGGGGTACCACCCGCTCGGAGCCACCGTTCCGCCGCCCGCCGGGCTGGCCGTGACCCTCAGATAGTATTGAGAGCTGAATTCCGCCAGGTACGTCAAATTCGTTGCAGTCGGGGGTGGCGCCGGAATTGTTCGCGGGTTGCTGGTATTGCCGTCCTGCCACTGTTGGAAGCTGTAGCTCGCCGTGCCGGCGCCGTTCTGGACCGGCACGGCGAAAGTAACGGTGCAGCCTAGACCCGCGGGCAGTGTGTACGGGGTGGTCAGCAGTCCGGCCGGGCAGCCGGCGCCGGTGGCGGTGAACGCCAGGCCCGGCGGCGACGAGGCCACGGAGAGACTCGGGGGGTAAGCAAACAGGTACGCTGCCCCCTGTGAGCTCCATTTGCCGGGCGCCGTGATCACCGCCGTGTTCCCGTCGAACGCCACGGCAGCGCCGAAGAAGTCGCTGGACAGGCCGTCGGCAGCCGTCAGCTCTTGCTGCCGGGTCCAGGTTGTCCCGTTGCGCGTGAAGACGTCGGCCGCCCGCGCCTGGGATGCCCTGTAAATCGATCCGATCACCGCCGTGTCCCCGCTCACACCGACGGAATAGCCGAACAAGTCGAGCGCCGTGCCACCGGAGGCCGCCAGCTTTTGCTGCTGGCTCCAGACATTGTTGGTGCGCGCGAACACGTATGCTGCGCCCGGTTTGTTCGGATTTTGGGCGGCTCCGATCACCGCTGTATCGCCGCTCACGGCCACGTTCAAGCCGAACGCGTCGCTCGCCACTCCGTCGGAGGCCGTGAGTTTCTGCTGCTGGCTCCAGACGTTATTGGAGCGCGTGAAGAGGTAAACTGCCCCTTGTCCGTTGGCATTGTAGTAGGCTCCGATCACCGCGGTGTCGGCGCTCAGGGCCACGGAAGTGCCGAACCCGTCGAGCGCCGCGCCGTCGGCGGCCGTGAGTTCCTGCTGCTGGGTCCAGGTGGTCCCGTTACAAGTGAAGACGTAGGCCGCCCCCTGGCCGCTGTTCCTGCCCCCAGCGCCAATCACCGCCGTGTCCCCGCTGAGCGCCAAGGAGTCGCCGAACCCGTCGTGGGCCGAGGCGCTGGAGAGCGCCAGCGCCTGCTGGAGGGTCCAGATTGTCCCGTTACGCGTGAAGAAGTAGGCTGCCCCCTGGCCCGCTTTGCCCGCTCCGATCAACGCGGTGTCCCCGTTCACCGCCACGGAAGCGCCGAACGTGTCCATCATCGCACCGTCGGGGTCTGTCAGCGTCGCCTGCTGGCTCCAGACGCCGCTATTGTTCTGGAAAACGTAAACCATCCCGAGTGAATTCGCTGCATACATAGCCCCGATCAGTACCGTGTCCCCGGATATCGCCGCGGAAACGCCGAAAGCGTCGCCGGCGGCGCCGGCGACAGCGAGTTCCACCGCTTGGATCAAGGGATCCACCGTGACCGGATAGGCCGCCAGCGCATCATCCACCGCCAGCCTCACCTGCCGGCCGCGCACGTCCAGCTTGGCCTCGAGTTGCCGGCCGGCGGCGTCCCACGCGCGCAGCCCGCTGTAGCGTAGCCGTGCCTGCCCGCCGGATTCGAGCACCACGGCATCGCCGCCTGGCGCCAGCACCGGCTGCAGCGTGCCCGTCACTTCCAGGGCAATGATGAGCCGCTCGCCCGCTTCCGCCTGGCCCGGCCGCGCCGCCAGCGTGAAACCCTGTTCGAGTCCCTCCGGCCGGTTTGCGTACCACTCAGTCAAGCTGCCGCGGCGGTATTCGACGCGGGTGCCGCTCCCCGCCGGCCGGGCTGCCGCGGCCGGGAGCAGGCGTTTGCCATAGCCGTACCCCGATAGGCGTAGCCCCACGCCGTCCCCAGGGGATGCGATGCGCGCCTCGCGCCCGGTGAAGCTGACGAAGAGGCGCTGGGCTGGATTCGCGGCCCGGAACCCTTCGGGGGCCGCTTCCACGCCGTATAGCGCCTGCCGGACGACAGGTTGCAGCCGGGTGTCGACGTCCGAGAGACGGAAGGCGGCGCCGGCTCGTGCTCCGTGCGGCGCGGGTTGATCGGCAGCCAGTCCCAAGTGGAGAGGTAGGGACAACAGGGACAGGAAGAGGAGCAAAAGGACAAGTCTTCGGTAACGGTTCACGAGCACCTCCAGCGGTTCTCGGAACCGACTAGCCAGGGTGGAAAACCGCTATTAAAGAGTTTACCAGTTGAGACTCTTAAATCACTAAATTAGAACCCGTAAATTCTGAAAACTGATCGGCTCCAGTACTAGGAGTCACTACGAACCCAATGGCAGCGCTGGCCCACGTAATGTCGGAGACGCAGAGACGTGCGGATGATCTCTCCGCTCGTATCACGCGCCAACCTGAACCTGGGTGGCGCCACTGTCGGCCGGTCCATGTGCCTTGAAGGGTGAGTTTTGACGCGTCTTGGAAAGGCCCGCCGATCGCAGGGTTGTCTTGCAGCGCTGAAGGCATCCACTCTCCGCAGGGTCAAAGGAAAGGAACACCTTTTTCGGCCACAACGCTGCGCCGACGGTCGATTCGCAGGCAGGCAGAGGCCCCGGTGCACGGCTACTCGCTCCGCAGAACCGTCATGGGGTCTGTGCGAATCGCTCTCCGCGCCGGCATCTGAATGGCCAGGCAAGTGACCGCCGCCACTGCCAGAGCAGCTTCGGCTATCGCTAGCGGGTCCGCCGGGCTGACCCCGTAGAGGAGCGCTGAGACGACCCGCGCAGCCGCTACCGCGACCGCGGTTCCGACCGCGGCCCCAATCAACACCATCGAGAGGCCCTGCCTCAGCACCACTCCCAGCACATCGGCCGGGCGAGCTCCCAGCGCCATGCGCACGCCGATCTCGTGGGTGCGGCAAGTGACTCCATACGACACCACGCCGTACAGCCCCACGCCCGCAAGGAAGATCCCCAGGATCGCGAAAATCCCCAACAGGCCCGCCGTAAATCCCCAACAGGCCCGCCGCAGCCCGCCAAAGAAAGAACGTCACGCCCATCTGCTGGCGCATCGTGACCAGTGAATTCACGGTCACGCCGGTAACCGACTCCCGGAACGCTTTGCATCCTGAGTCCGCCATCGCCGCCGGATCGCCGGCCGTCTCGATTAACACGGTTCCCCCGCCGTGCGTGGGCAGGAAAAAGATCGGCGTTGGCGGTTCCAGCAGCGTCTGGTACTTGCCCGTCTCGACCACGCCGACGACTTGGCGATCCTTGCCATCTACGCGGACGAACTGGCCAATGGCGCGGCCCGCATCGCCCCAGAACCCGCGCGCCATCCGCTCATTGACGATCACGACCCCGGCGGAATCGAGTGCCGTGAACTCACGTCCGCGAAGGATAGCCGTGCCCATNNAATAGGCGCCGATCCCTACTGGCTCGTCCGTAATGCCCGGAATGGAGACCTGCTGGGCCCCTCCACCCGAGCCGCTGAGCGGCGGACTCCCGACAGAAGTGACGCGGCGCACTCCGGGAAGCGCGCTCAGCCTGCCGAGCATATCCTCGTAGAAGTTGGAGTTGGGATGCTCCGTGGCCGGCAGNNGGATGTGCTGTACCTGAAGGTAGCTCCCCACCAGCAGTCCGGTCACCACCAGCAGGAATTGTGAGCAGGCGATCTGCGCAACAACCAGGCCACCCCGGAACCACGACCTCGATCTGGAGCCGGAAGTCTCGCCTTTGAGTACCGCCGTGAGATCGGGACGGGAAACGCGCAGCGCGGGCAACAGTCCCGTGGCCAATGTGGTAACCAGCGCAAGCGCCAGGATGTAGGCCAACACTCGCGCATCCACGCGCAGGCCCAGATCCAGCGTAAAGGGTAGCGCCGGCAGAGCCGCCGGGATCGCCTGCATCAGCCCGCGCGCGAGCACGAGGCCCAGACCGGCGGCCACCAGCGCCAATAGCAGACTCTCGGCAAGCAATTGCCGGAGCAGCCGCCCACGCCCCGCCCCAAGGGCCAGACGCATGGCGAACTCCCGGCGGCGCGCCTCGCCTTGGGCCAGCCGGATTCCTGCGACATTCGCACATGCGATGAGCAGTACCAGGCTGACCAGCGAAAGTATGATGGCGCCGACCACCGCCTTCCTCTGATCGGCGGCAGGGCTAAGGGATACAGCCTTAGCTCGATTGGTTGCGGGGTACTCTCGGTTAAGTTGCGCCGCGATGGCGCTCAGAGTGGTCTCGGCCTGTTGCCGGCTGACCCCGTGACGCAGCCGGAGCGTGATATCCACGATACCCTTGCCGCGCTGCGCCAGGCCTTCCCGCCCGCCCAATAGGGTGGCCGCGTTCATCGGAGCCCAGGCATCGCCGGAAGTCAGGTGCTGGCTCGGTGCCAGGAAGTCTCGCGGAGCCACCCCCACGACATGGCACGGCTGGAATTGGAGCATGATGTTCTTGCCGACGATATCGGCCGCCCCGCCGAATTTCCGCTGCCACAGCGAGTAGGTCAGCACCACCGGCAGCGCGCCTTCGAAGCGGGCATCGCTTGCCACCAGCATTCGCCCCACGGCGGCGCGCACCCCCAACACCTGGAAGTAGTTGTCGGAGACCAAATCCACGAACACCAACGCTGGCTATGAAATCGGCCACACCGCGTCCGCGCGCCTGGTAATCCAGAAAGTCGGGATAGGATGGACTCTCCGACTTGCCCTCACGGTCGGCCTTGGGGTAGAGGAAGAATATTTCGGAGCTTCCCTGAACCGTGACAGGTCTCAGAAACATGCGGTCCACCACAGTAAAAAGCGTGGCGTTTGGGCCGATGGCGAGGGCCAGCGAAAGCACGGCCACAGCCGTGGTCCCCGGATTCTTGGCGAACATGCGGAGGGCGTAGCGCAGGTCCTTCCAGAGGTCTTCGAGCCAGCGCGTGCCACGTGCATCGCGGCACCCCTCCTTCACTTGCTCGGGGCCGCCGAGTGCCATCCGAGCCTGCCGGTTCGCCTCGCTGGGAGGAAGGCCACGCGCCATCAGATCCGCCGCTTGTCGTTCGAGATGGAAGCTCAGCTCCTTCTCGNNCGTCAGCCGCTGCCAACTCGCCGATTCGCTCTCCAGACGCGCCCAGCCCTTACGCGTGAGCCGATAGAACCTGGCTTCACGGCCGGTCTCCGTCTCCTTCCAGCCGGCGGACATCAGGCCGCGGTTTTCGAGGCGGTGCAAGGCCGGGTAGAGTGAGCCTTGCGGCACCTGGACGACGTCGCGCGAGACCTGCTGGAGGCGCTGGGCAATGGCGTACCCATGAACCGGCTCAAGGGCTACGATCTTGAGAATTAGCAGGTCCAGTGTACCCTGCGGGAGGTCAGATTTGAGCGGCAAAGTCTACACCTCGATCTTCTACAGCTTATCACTGGATGTGTAGAAGTGCAAGGTATTTGCGCGGAGCTGGTAAAAGGTTGTCTTGCAGCGCTGAAGGCAACGCCAACGGAACCCCCTCCCGACCTTCAGTTGCCGGTGGGATGCTCGACGTGGTCGATTACGAACATGTCGACGGGCGCTCTGATCGCTTGCAGCCTCAGTCCAAGCTGGTCCGGTAAAGCACTGAAGATATCCGGGCGGCCGTCGTCGTCCGCAATGGAGTAACTCAGAGCGAGTCCGAAAACGCCCGTGAGTCCCGTCTTATCGAGTACGGGCATGCCGATACCTCGAACGCTGGCGAGGTAATTTGCCAGCCTCGGCATAGTCCAGCCGTCCGGCGCTTCAATCTCGGAAGCCGCCTGCTTCACTTCACCGTTGATAATGACCCGACCGCCAGTCCGGAGCCGGGGTCCTTTCCTCCCAGGGATGAGGGCAAACGCGGTCACAGTTTTGCGAGCCCAATGGACACGTAATCTGAACCGGTCCTCAAATAGCGACTGAAGCATCAGTCTGCACTCATGCTCTGTGGCGCGGCCATTGGCAATGGCATCGACATCGTAAGTGTCAAAGGAATTCAGCCAATCGGGCCAGCCCGGAACCACTTGATAGTCATTCAGCCCGTATGCCCAGTCAATAGCCCACAAAAGCGGCGTCCCATGGGAGATGTATCGGCCGCCTTCGGAACATTCAGATTGGAATGATCGCCGGCTGCCCCGCCCTGGCGGCGACGGTTTCACCGATACCACATCGAAGGTTGGGCGGTCCGGGGCCGCCGTTTGACCAGCCAATGCAACTGCCACAATCAGATTGAGACAAACGAACGGAGCGCGCATACTCTTGAGACTGCGGAACGCCCGATTGTGTGTATAACAACTGAGGCACTGGGGCAAAAGGTCTTGCGGCAGTGGATCGGACATCCGCCATGGATCTCTGTCCGTCACAATCACCCGCGCAGGGTCTAGATATCTCCACAGCGGGTGCGAGATGGTCTTGCAGCCGGTACGGCGAGCCCAGTCACAAATCCGGCCTATCTGAGCCTGTTTTTGTCTTTCTCTCCACAACGACCGATGACCTTGTCGAATCGTTTATAACAGATAATGCGAAGGCCATCTTTATGCGGACTCCGCGTTCTATGGAAAGGCCCCGCCGTCCGCAGCTTCGGAGCGATCACTGATTCGAGGGCTTCGAGCTTCACGGACGGGTCGGCCCGAGTGTAAATCCCGGCCGTTTGCATACTGGAATGTCCAAGCCAGAGAGACACCTTCCGGAGATCTTTGGTGGCTTGCAGGATGGTCAGAGCGCAGGTGTGCCGCAACACACGTGGTGAAACATGCTTTGAGGAGAGCGTTGAGCAGCGTGTCTCAGCGGTATGGGCATCCAGGATCGATTGCATCTCCTGGGCAGTGAGGTGGCTGACAAGCCGGGTGTCCGTCTTTTTCGCGGGGATGGCCAAAATCCGTTGGATCTGCTCCTTTACTCGCACTCGCGAGTCCGGAAGCCAGACAAACCTATACGCGCCAGACTTTATTCCGCCCGGATCTCGACCACCGCGACCGTGTAGGGGTCCAGGTCCACTGTCAGGTCCTTCGCGTAAACCAGCGTTCGACTCACCGGGGCAATTGCATTCGGATTCTCAAGTGACGCGGAATCCTTCAGCCTGGCGCTGATTGTGTGCAACCTCACGACCGCCTTCCCGGGAACGCTTACGCCCTGCAGCCGCACGAGCAGGGCAATCCCCTGGGCTCCATAGTTGACGGCCTTGATCACGATCCGGCGACCGTCGGCGCTCCCCGTAGCGATTGCGTCGACGGTACCGGGCAGCCAGTCTTCCGGCTTCATGGTGGCGACCTCGTCAAATAGGCGTTTGCGGCCGGAAACGTCCCGGAAGGCGCCGCTTGTGGAGGCAAGGTACCGTTCCGCGTAATGCTCGCGAAAGAGCTTCTCAACCGGGTAGGCCGACCCCGGGAACCAGGAGACGTGGTCGTGGTAGACAAACGACGTCCAGGTGGGATCGTCCGCCGTGTTCCGCATGAGCAGAGCCGGGCAGCTCATCGTCAGACCCGGGCTGAGCTCCTCGTATAGGATCAGGCTGCCGGCCGCATGGAGTCCCGCCCGCCAATCGTAGGTGCGGGAGAGGTTCCACTCCAGGACGCCGATCTGGATGCGCGGGTGCGCCGAAGCGCGGACATAGTCCCGTAGTTTGTAGAGGTAGTCGCGGATGCGCCTCAGCCCAGTCTCGAAGTTCTCCGGCTCGTACTCGTAGTTGTGACATCCGAGGATGTCGAAGTTCTCTCCGGCCAAGTCGATGACTTTCTGGCTCCAGTCCATGTCGTTGGACCGCTTCTGTCCGCACGCCACGATGCCCGCCTTGGGAGCAATGGCCCGCAACCGGCTGCCGTAGGCGTTGACGATCTCGGAGTACTTCTCCGCCGTGAAGCCGTTATTCATGGGCTCGTTGTCGATCTGGAAGGACCGGACGCCGTAAGGCTCGGGATGGCCGTTGGACGCTCGCAGCCGCGCCCATTCGGTGGCCGGCGGGTCATTCAGGTAGTGCACCCAGTCCATGGCATACTGAATCTGCTCGGAGCTGGTACTGGGCGCTGGCAGCACGATCAGGGGCTCGGCGTTGAGCTTCCGGCAGAGCGCCAGGTACTCATCGGTCCCGAAGCCGTAGTAGTCCGAATAGCCGCCCCAGATCATGTTGGGGTGGTAGCGGCGCGAGACGCGCGGGCCGATGCCATCCTTCCACTTGTATGTGGAAGCGTAGGAGCCCCCGGGCCAACGGATGAAGGGCGGAGCGAGATCTCGCAGGGCCCGCAGCAGGTCGGGGCGCAGCATACCGTCGCGACGCACGTCCGCGCGCATCATCGAGACAAAGTCGAGCAGCAGCGTTCCACTGCCCGCTGCTAAGATCTCCACTGAGGCCTGGGTGTCCCGCACGGGACTGGTGAAGGAATAGCGGACCTCGTGCCAGTCCGAGCCTGTGAGAGCGAGCGGTACCGAGGCAATCGGGTCGCCCTCGGAGCTTACGACGCGAAACGTCAACTGCGGGGAGCCTTGCTCGCGTTTGACCCAGAGCGAGCCGTCGTACTCGTGGCCCGTGTCGACGTAGATGCGGCCCTGCCGGATTCCGGCGCGGCCGCCCTCGACGCGCAGGCGCACGCTCTTCTCCCCGTTCTGGAACTGGAGGTCCGCGATTTCGACCCCGCCGCGGTCCGAAAACGATTGCCAGTAGGTGGCGAAGTCCTTACCCTCAAACCCGCAGCCACGAATCTGCTCGGCAAACAGCCCGTCGACCACCGAATGGTTGATGTGTTCGAGGAAGTGGCCGTAAATCCGTTGGTCGATGGAAGCCATGACCCGGTCGGTATCGACGGGCAGGACGGCGACTCTGGGCCCGCCCGCTGCCGGAGCGTCGCTCGAAGCGAGCTGGCTCGGCGCGGCGAAGGACGGCGTGAGAGCAGCAGTGGCCGCTATCGAGCTCAGGAAAAAGTGGCGTCGATTCATCGGCGATTTCCAACCCGGGTCACCGGGTCGACCTCAGTATACAAAATGAAAGCGCAGAGGCGGCCCGGGATCCGGATGGATCCGTCTCTGAAATCTTGTAGGTAGCGGAAAGCGCTTCATCCACGATCAGGAAACTGGAGTGCAGGGCTTCGTCCAGCAGGATATTGGGGTTCGCTGAATCGATAAGGCTCGGGCCATCGACGGTGAAGGTGTAAGCCCACAATCCCGGCGTTAAGGGTCCGACCGTGACCGACC
Source organism: Candidatus Sulfopaludibacter sp. SbA3 (assembly GCA_900290315.1). Lineage (GTDB taxonomy): Bacteria > Acidobacteriota > Terriglobia > Bryobacterales > Bryobacteraceae > Sulfopaludibacter. The sequence continues at coordinate 38,955 of OKRF01000517.1, forward strand.
AGACTCCCGCATGGGAAAGCGCAGGTGCGGACAAAAGCGCCCGCCGTAAAAAGCCTAGAAACGGGATGCCTCCCCCAACCCCAGCTCGCCTGTGTTAAAGAGAAGAGGTGCCCATCCGTCGCCTCTCCGCCCTGCTCTGTCTCACCGCCTTCCTGCCCGCGCAGCAGAACATTCCCCCAAATGAGGTGACCTTCAGCGCTTCCAATTGGGCCCCGCGCGTGCAGTACGTTCTCAAGACCGAAACCCTCCTCGTAGAAGTAGGCGTAGTCGTCCGCGATAGCCGCAACCACTCCATCGGCGGACTCACCCGCGACGATTTCACGGTCGAAGAAGGCGGCAAGCCCCGCGAGATCACTGCCTTCACCGCCGCGACTGCCACCCAGCCAGCCGCCGCCCCCGCCCTCGCCAGTCGCCCGTCCGCACCTGCGCCCACCGCCGCCACGCCGACAGTCTCCACACCCCCGGCCCGATTCCTGGGCTTCGTGTTTGACGATCTCAGCATGGGCCCCGGCGACCTCATCCCCGCCCGTAAGGCCGCCAAAGAATTCCTTACCCAAGGCATCTCCCCCGGCGACCTCGTAGCCATCTTCTTCATCACCAGAGGCCAGATCCTGCCGTTCACCTCCGACATCGCGAAGCTCAACGATGCCCTCGACCACCTCAGCGTCGCCACCCGCAATCCCGCTCTTCCCACGTGCCCCAACCTCTCCGCCTACGAGTCCTACGTCATCGCCACCCACCGGGACTCCACGCTCCTCCCCATCAAGGTCGCCGAAGCCTATCAGTGCGGCCTGTGCCAGCGCCGCGACCGCACCGACCGCGTCTGCAACCAAACCGTCGAATCTCTCGCCAACCGCGCCTGGGAGGAAGTCAAGCACAACTCGGTGAGCTCTCTCTATTCGATCGGCAGCGTCGTGGACCATATGGCCACCTTGCCCGGCAAGCGCGTTCTGGTGCTGGCATCCTCCGGCTTCCTGTCCGGCACCCTGGAGCGCGAACGCGAGGACATCGTCAACCGCGCCTTGCGCGGCGACGTGGTGATCAATTCGCTTGACGCCAAGGGCCTCTACACCCAGGACATGGGAATGCCCCTCGGCGGCATGCCCGCCCGTTCCAGGATTGCCCGCCAGAGCCAGGCCACCCGCCCGCAATGGGAAAGCAACGACACCATGGCCATCCTCTCCGCCAGCACCGGCGGCCTCTTCTTCCACAACAACAACGATCTGAATCTCGGCCTTCGCGAACTCGGCCTTCTGCCGGAATACTCCTACTCGCTCGCCTTCGCGCCGCCCGGCGCTCCCGATGGCAAATATCACACCCTGAAAGTTCGCTTGAAGCAAAACCACGGTTACGAAGTGCAGGCGCGTCCCGGTTATTTCGCCGGCGCGGTCAATCCCGCAAACCCGCTGCCCGCCGAGCGCAGAATCGATCAGGAAATGCTCTCCGACGATACCTTGGACGAGGTGCCCCTGACCTTTTCCACCGAGCCTGCGACCACGCCCCCCGGAAAGCCCGGCGCGCACGTCTTGCTCCACCTGGACGTCGCCCACTTGCAACTGGCGAATTTGTCCGGTATGCACACCGACCAACTCACCGTCATCGCCGCCCTGTTCGATGCCGCCGGCAATTTCGTCACAGGCAAGGAATGTGAGATCGATTTCAACATGAAGGACGATACCTTCAACAAACTCTCCACCGGCACGACTGCCGGCCTCACTCTGCACGCTCCTCCGGGAAAATACAGGCTCCGCGGCGTAGTCCGCGAGGCCAACCAGGGCAAGTACACCGCATCGTCGCAGCCGGTCGAGGTGAAGTGACACCCTCGGCGTCTTCGCGGCGTTGGCGCTTTCCGGCGCGGCTCGCCATCCCGAGATGCTCTCGCTCTCCGGCGATCTTGAGGGCGTCTACGACCCTGCATGGTCTACGAACGGGAGGTTCCGGATCTGCCGTGCTTCGAATACCAGACGACCGCAGTCATTGAGCTGTATCGGGTTCTTAGTCCCGACTGCTGGGTTGAGTAAATCCGCGGCCGAGCAGGGCGCCATACAGCAGCGCTTCGAAGATGCGGTGGGCAGGCCTGCAACGGCGCGCGGAGGCCAACGGCGTGGCGGGCTATTGCAGCGCCGAAGGGAGTATCGCGCGCGTGGATAAGAACGTGCCGCCGATTCGTTTCGGTGTCACCCTTCCGGGCTCCTGGCCGCCGCGTGGAGCACAACTCGAAGGCGGTGGAATGAACGGGACCATTCCGCGCTGGACCGGCGGAGTAGGCCGCGGCGGCCCTACGCTTCTGCAGCAGGGCTTCGCCACCTATGGCGGCGGCTCCGGCCACCAACTGGCCGCCTTTGGCATGCCTGGTTGAGGAATCGGAATGCCGGCCGCCCGGGAAGTCGGTCCCGGTTAGTTAGAGCAAGAGAGCGAAGTCTGCCAATGTGCTCGTATCCGGAGTACCCAAAGTACTCGAACGGCCCGGCCGGATCTGAGAGTTCGCACAGGTGTGTGGCGCAATAGATTTGGTTGACAGTCCGGGGAAAAGCATTGCTTTCGCGGAGTAATCCAGATATAGTTTGATGTCAAAATCAATTCGCGACAGCGCCCGAATCGGCGCCAAAATCATGCCCTCAGCCACCAAAGTTCCCAGCAAGAAAACGCCCGCTCCCGCGTACCAGAACCCGGCGCTGCCAGCCGCCCGGCGAACGAGAGATCTGCTCTCGCGAATGACCCTGGAAGAGAAGGCCGCCCAGATGATGTGCGTCTGGCGCGAAAGGACCGAGACCCTTGTCGACACCGACGGGAATTTCGATCTCGCGAAAGCCAGGAAGGCCTTCAAAGATCGCCGGGGACTCGGCCAGGTTGGCCGCCCCAGCGAGGCGGGCAAAGGGCTGAAGGCGCGTGCCACCGCCGAACTCTCGAATGCCATTCAGAAGTTTTTCATCGAGAACTCCCGCCTCGGCATCCCGGTCATCTTTCATGAAGAGTGCCTCCACGGCCATGCCGCGCTCGACGCCACCAGTTTCTCGCAACCCATTGGACTCGGCGCCACCTTCAATCCGGAATTGGCCGAGCGACTCTTCACTATGACTGCAAAGGAAGCCCGCATGCGCGGCGCGCATCAGGCGCTCACTCCCGTGGTCGATGTCGCCCGCGAGCCGCGCTGGGGCCGCGTCGAAGAGACCTACGGCGAAGATCCCTTCCTGGTGTCGCGCATGGGCATGGCCGCTGTCCGCGGCTTCCAGGGCGACGCCACCTTCCGCAATAAGGACCGCGTCATCGCGACCTTGAAGCACTTCGCTGCGCATGGCCAGCCGGAATCGGGCACGAACTGCGCCCCCGTGAACGTCTCCGAACGGGTGTTGCGCGAAACCTTCCTATTCCCCTTCAAAGAGGCCATCCAGAAGGCCGGCGCTCTCAGCGTCATGGCCTCCTATAACGAGATCGATGGCATTCCCTCGCACGCGAACAAATGGCTGCTGCGCGACATCCTCCGCAAGGAGTGGGGATTCCAGGGCTTCGTTGTCTCCGACTACTACGCCATCACAGAGCTTCACTATCGCGCCGACGTCCGGGGCCATGCCGTAGCCCAGGACCGGAAGGAAGCCTGCCGGCAGGCAGTGGAAGCCGGCGTTAACATCGAACTGCCCGAGCCCGATTGCTACAAGCACCTAGTGGAACTGGTCCGCAAGGGGGTGCTCAAAGAGAAACAGCTCGACGAATTGGTCGCGCCGATGCTCTATTGGAAATTCCAGATGGGCCTGTTCGAGGATCCCTACGTCGATCCCGACGAGGCCGAGCGCGTTGTGGGATGCGACGAGCATCGAGTCCTGGCCCGCGAAGCCGCGCGCGAAACCATCACGCTTCTGAAGAACGAGAACAACCTCGCGCCGTTCAACCTCGGCAGACTCAAGACTATCGCTGTCATCGGACCGAACGCTCATCGCACTCTGCTCGGCGGTTACAGCAGTGTCCCCAAGCAGGAAGTCTCCGTGCTCGACGGCATCAAGGCGCGCGTGGGCGATCGCGCCAAAGTGGTCTACAGCGAGGGCTGCAAGATCACCATCGGCGGCGCATGGATTGAAGACCAAGTCGTCCCAGCGGATCCCGAAGAGGACCGCCGCCAGATTGCCGAAGCCGTGAAGGTGGCGAAGAAGGCCGACCTCATCGTTCTCGCCATCGGCGACAACGAGCAAACCTCGCGGGAAGCTTGGTCGTGGGTCCACCTGGGCGACCGCGCGCACCTGGAACTGATCGGCCGCCAGGAAGAACTCGCCAGGGCGATGCTCGCCACCGGCAAACCGGTAGCGATCTTCCTCTTCAACGGCCGGCCGCTCTCCATCGAGTGGATCAGCCAGGAAGCGCCGGTAATCTACGAATGCTGGTACCTGGGACAGGAGACCGGCCACGCCGTCGCGGAGGTGCTCTTCGGCGACCATAACCCCGGCGGCAAGCTGCCCATTACCGTACCGCGGTCTGCCGGTCATCTTCCGGCGTTCTATAACTACAAGCCCACAGCGCGCCGCGGCTATCTTTTCGACGACGTGACGCCGCTCTACCCCTTCGGCTACGGCCTCAGTTACACCACGTTCAGCATCTCCGAACCACTGCTATCGAAGAAGAAGATCAAGAACGGCGCGGCCGCGCGAGTCAGCGTGGAAGTGACCAATACCGGCGATCGCGCTGGCAGCGAGACGGTCCAAATGTATATCCGCGACACCTATAGCTCGGCCACGCGCCCCATGAAAGAGCTGAAAGGATTCCAAAAGATCGCACTCCAGCCGGGCGAAACCAAGACCGTCGCTTTCGACATTACACCGGACCTGCTGGCTTTCTACGACGCCGGCAAGAAGTTCGTCGTCGAGCCGGGCGAGTTCCAAATCATGGTCGGGAACTCATCGCGCGATGCGGATTTGAAGACCGCGGTCCTGGTGGTACAGTAACCATGCAAAGCCGCAATGCCTAGCCGTATTTAAGAGGCCACAAACATGGAAGATCAAACCCAGAGGCTCTCGTTCCTGGAAAAGGCGGGCTACAGCCTGGGTGACGGCGCTGCGAACTTCGTCTTCATGACGATGATCCTGTTCCAGCTCAATTTCTATACCGACACCATGGGCATCACTGCCGCGGTCGCCGGTTCTCTGTTGCTGGTAGGGCGGCTCTGGGACGCGTTCTTCGATCCCATGATGGGAGTTGTGGCCGACCGTACCGAAACCCGCTGGGGCAAGTTCCGCCCCTGGGTGCTTTGGACCGCGATCCCGTGGGGCATCGTAATGGTGCTGGCCTACACTACGCCCGATTGGGGCTACACCGGCAAACTGCTGTGGGCTTGCGCCACCAACGTCCTGCTGATGACGTTGTACTCCGCCAATAACACGCCGTATTCGGCTATGACCGGCGTGATGACCGGCAACGTCCACGAGCGCACCAGCCTGTCCTCGTACCGGTTCGTTTCGGCCATGATCGCCCAGTTGATCGTCGGCGGCTTCACGCTGCCGCTGGTCGCCAAGTTCGGACACGGCGACAAGGCAAAGGGCTGGCAGATGACCATGGCGCTGTGGGCCACGGTCTGCATGGTGCTATTCCTCATCACGTTCCTGACCACGAAAGAGCGCATCAAGCCCGACCCCAAGCAGAAATCCGAGCCCAGGCAGGACTTCGCCAACCTGGTGAAGACGGGACCGTGGGTGGCCATGTTCATCCTCACTCTGTCCCACTTCATCGTGCTGGCAATGCGCGGCGGCACCATCTCGTATTACTTCCAATACTATGCCAACCAGGGCAAGCTTTACGATTTTCTCGGCACGGCCGGGCTGACGAACGTCGCCGGCAGCGGCGGACTCTGGCATTACCTGCTGAATACCTTCGGTCTGGTCGTCGACGCGCAAAAATCGAATGTCTCCTCGGTGGGCTTCAGCTTCTTCAATATGACCAGCCAGTTCGTCACTGTGCTGGGCGTACTGACTTCCACGGCGCTCTCCATCAAATTCGGCAAGAAGGCCGTGGCGATCTGGGGCTTCTCGCTCACCACCATCTTCATGGCACTGTTTTACCTGGTGCCTGCGGACGCGATCGGCGCCATGTTCATCATGGAATATGCCCGCGCCCTCACCTACGCGCCGACGATTCCGTTGATCTGGGCGATGTTCGCCGACGTCGTCGATTACTCCGAATGGAAAACCGGGCGCCGCATCACTGGAGTAATTTACGCCACGATCCTGTTCGGATTGAAGACAGGTCTGAGTCTGGGCGGCGCTATGGCCGGCTGGCTCCTCTCGGGCTTTGGCTATCGAGCCAACGTGGTGCAAACGCCGCATGCCTTGGAGGGAATCCGCATGACGATCAGCCTGTTCCCCGCAATCTTTTTCGGCATCGTAATTGTGTGCCTTGTCTTCTACAAGATCGGCAAGAGCTTAAACATTCAGATTCAAGACGAGCTAGCCGAGCGCCGGAGGAAGTTCGCCAGTGCCTAGCATTTTGATGTTCGGGAGGAAGCTATGTTCACTAAATTGATTACCCTTTGCGCCATTCTCACCACCTCCGCTTTGGCCCAGCAGCCGTCCCTGAAAGACGCCTTTCAGGGCCTCTTCCGCGTCGGCGCGGCGGTCAATCAACGCCAGTTCGAAGAGAAAGATCCCCGCGCCGCCGGGATCATCGGCGCGCAGTTCAATACCATCAGCCCCGAAAACGTCATGAAGTGGGAAGTGATCCATCCCCGGGTGGACGCCTACAATTTCGGACCGGCCGACGAGTACGTTGCCTTCGGCCAGAAGTACCAGATGTTCATCGTCGGACACAACCTGGTATGGCATAGCCAGGTCCCCCGCTGGGTCTTCCAGGACGACAAAGGCGCGCCTCTCACCCGCGACGCGCTGCTTGCGCGCATGAAGGAGCACATCACCACCGTCGTCACCCGCTACAAAGGCAAAATCGGAGGCTGGGACGTTGTCAACGAAGCTCTCAATGAAGACGGCACGCTGCGCAAATCGCAATGGCTGAACATCATCGGCGAGGACTATCTGGTAAAAGCCTTCCAGTATGCCCACGAGGCCGACCCCAACTGCGAGCTCTATTACAACGACTACTCCATTGAGAACGAAGCCAAGCGCAAAGGTGCGGTCGATCTGATCAAGAACCTGCAATCTGCCGGAGTGAAAGTCGCCGCCATGGGCCTGCAAGGCCACGACTCGCTCGACTGGCCCACCCTCCAGCAACAGGAAGACACGATCGATGCCTTCGCCGCGCTCGGCGTGAAAATCGCCATCAGCGAGTTCGATGTCGATGTGCTGCCGCGCGCCGGACGCGGCAACTCCGCCGACGTTTCGGCCACGTCCGCGGGAGGCGCCAACCCCTACGTCAACGGCCTGCCCGACGACATCCAACAGGCCCTTGCCAGGCGCTACGCAGACCTCTTCGCCATCTTCGTCAAGCACGCCGCCGTGATGTCTCGCGTCACCTTCTGGGGCGTCACCGATGGGGATTCGTGGAAGAACGATTTTCCCGTCCGCGGCCGCACCAACTATCCGCTGCTATTCGATCGCGACGGCAAACTAAAGCCGGCATTTCATGCGGTAATTCAAACGGCCAGGAAGAAATAGCCGTGTCACATGCACGGGACGCCGCGAGTCGCCTTCTTCGGGCGCGGGCCAGGGACCGGGCGGTCCGGGCGGACGGGGCGGCGGTGGACGCGGTCTTTTTCCGGGCGCGTCTCAAGATCCCAAGATGCGTGCGCCAGGCAACGGCGCCGTCTTCGTCGGATCGAAGGGCTATATGGCAACCACCTCTCGCGGTGAAGGCGTCTGGCTGCTGCCGGCGTCCGGCTAGGAGGTTATCGGCATTCACGGTGATCGCCAGGCGGTGATCGACGATGGCGTCTCCAAACGCCTCACGCTGGATAAGGGACCGAAGATCGTGCGCGCTGCCGTCATCAACGGCGGCGGAGCCACCGATTTCTGCGCCCGGTTTCTCGACGCGGAGGATAAGCCACTGAAGGGGTTCACCGTGAGCCTGGTTAACGGGATAAAGTGAGGCAACAGAGATGATCATGACTCCTATCCGTACACGTTTCCTATTCGCCCTCCTGGCCGCCGCTTCGTTCGGCTTCGCGCAGCGTGGCCCAATCGACGAGCAACTCATCTTTACGCCAGACCATGCGAGCGGAATTTACGACGTCGGCGAAACCGTTGGCTGGACAGTGACTCCCGGTCCGGTCACGCCCACCTTCGCTTACAAGTGGACGATTCGCCGCAATAACGCGGTGGTTCTCAAGGAAGGCAAGCTCGATCTTTCCTCGGGCAAGGACAAAATCGAAATCACCGGCGACCAGCCCGAAATGATCTACGTCGCCGTAGAACCGTACGCTAACCTTGCTGCCGATAGTACGCTAACCTTGCTGCCGATACGTCCGCACCGGCGGGCGGTCCCGGCCGTGGCGCCGCACCCGGTTATGTAGGAGGCAATACTGGCCGCAACAACGGACTCTACGCGGCCGGCGCCGCCGTGGCGCCGTCGAGAATCGGGCTCTCGACGCCGCGGCCCGGCGATTTCGACGCATTCTGGGATGGCAAACTCGCGGCACAGGCCAAAGTCCCCATCAACGCCGTGCTCACCAAGGTCGAGACCGACGTGCCGGGCGTGGAGCTGAACATGTTCGTCCTGGACGCCCTCGGATCCCAGACGCACGGCTACGTCGCCAAACCATCCAAGGAAGGCAAGTTCCCTGCTCTGATCCAATTGCAGTATGCCGGCGTTTACGCGTTGAACGCCCGCGGTGCAGCGCAGCGCGCCTCGGAAGGTTGGCTGTTCCTCAATGTCGATGCGCACGATAAGCTGCCGTCAGATCCTTCCGGAAGCGTCCCGCGGAATTATCAGGCAGTCGGCAACACTGATCGCGAGAAATCGTATTTTCTGAGCATGTACCTGCGCGACTCGCGGGCCTTGGATTACCTGCTGACACGGGCCGATTGGGACGGCAAGACGATCGTCCTGACCGGGGGCAGCATGGGCGGCCAACAAAGTCTTGTGCTTGCAGGCCTCCGGCCCGATAAGATCGCGGCGGCGCTGGTTTGCGTGCCTGCCGGCGCCGACGCCAACGGAGATCTTCACGGCCGTAAAGCCGGCTACCCCAACTGGCCGTCGGACAACCCGGACGTGATGAGGGCCGCACTCTATTTCGACACAGTCAATTTCGCTTCGCGCATCCAGGCGCCCGTTATGGCCGGCATGGGTTTCATCGACACGATTTCGCCGCCCGCTGGTGTCTGGACGGCGCTGAACCAGATTCCCGGCCCTAAGGAACCGCTCCCCCTGATCGAATCCGAGCACGACAACCTGACGCCACAGAAAGGCAGGGCCTGCCCGGCCAGAACGAAAGAAATACTCGATCTTCTGGTGAAGGGCGGCGAGTTCAAACCCACCGGGATCAAGCCGTAAGGGACGTGTCACATGCGACTACGATTCGCCGCCGCTCTGTGGTGCATCGCCGCGAGCACTGGTTATGGCCGGCCGACACCCTTTTATGAGGACACCAACAATGCTCCGGTATCGCCCGAGGTGCATTCGGGCCAAACTGGCAAGTGTACCTTTCGAAGTACGCACCGCTGCTTTTCCGGGATTAGCGCGAGAGCGCAGGAGTAAGGAGATGGCATGAGATTCGCGTTGCTAGCGTTGTTGACCGTGGTGCCGGCTTGGGCCGTCCGCCAGGTTGCCATCGTGTACGATAGCCAACTGGATCCGCCCGCGCGATACGGAATCGGAAAGCTCGCGCAGGCGCTTTCCGCGAAGGGCCTCACCGTGATCCAGCCACGGGCCGGCGAGCCGGCGCAGGCCGATTTCTTCATCCTCGCAGGCGTCGGGAAAGGAGCGCGACAGTCGGTCTCGATCCGCCGTTCCCGATACCAGGGCAAACCGTCCGTGATGCTCTCGGGCGGCGACGCGCGAGGTTTAATGTATGCCGCACTGGATACGGCCGATCACGTGCGCTGGAACACGAAAGTCGAAGACCCATTCGCGCGGGTACGCGAGGTCTCCGAGGAGCCCTACCTGGTGGATCGCGGCGTTTCGATCTACACCATGCAGCGCGCATACTTCGAAAGCCGGCTCTATGACGAAAACTACTGGCAACGGTACTTTGACCTGTTGGCATCCAGCCGGATCAACAATTTCATTGTGATTTTCGGGTACGAGAACGGCGGTTTCATGGCGCCGCTCTATCCGTACTTTTTCAACCTCCCGGAATATCCGGGCGTCGAACTGGTCGGCATTACACCCGCTCAGCAAGCCCGCAACACGGCGGCGTTCAAGACCATGATGCGCCTGGCGCATGAACGCGGCATCGACGTTACCGCGGGTATCTGGGACCACATCTACCGCGGCGGCGTGCAGGCGGGAGGCATCCCGGGCGCAGCGGAGGCCGCCGGCAAACGCACGCCGGGGCTCGTCTGGGGCGTCACCGCGGACAATCTTGCCGGATACACCAAAGCGGCCCTCCGCCAGTTCCTGAACACTTTCCCCGAACTGGATGCCGTCCAGTTCCGCATGCACGATGAGAGCGGCCTGAAACGCGAGGAGATGGCCGGATTCTGGCATGAAGTGTTCGGGTTCATCAAGGCCGAGCGGCCGAACATGCGGATTGATCTGCGCGTCAAAGATCTGCCGGACGCAGTCATCAGCGATGCGCTCGCGGCCAGGGCCTCCAGGCGCGAGTCAACACAAAGTACTGGATGGAGCAGTTGGGGCTGCCATTTCACCCGACGCACGTGAACACTCAGAATCAGCACGACCGCCGCCACGGTTACGCCGATCTGCTGCGGTATCCGCAACAATACCGCGTGCAATGGCAGGTATGGACGGGCGGCACCACGCGCCTCCTCTTGTGGGGCGATCCGGATTACGTGCGGCGATTCGCCGCGAGCGCGCGGCTGTACGACGGCAACAGCTTCGAGATGAATGAAATGCTCGCCACGAAGATGCTCGGCGAGCCTCACGATGAGCCGCCCATTCCCATCCTGAATGCCCGCTACCGCTACTACGATTATGAATTCGAGAGGTATTGGGCGTTCTACAAGGTGTGGGGCCGGCTCACCTATAATCCGCGGATGGCTCCGGAGGTGTGGCAGAGCGAGTTCGAAGCTCGTTTCGGACCGGAGGCGGGGGTCCACGTCATGAAGGCGCTGGCGGCCGGAAGCAGGGTGCTGCCGCGCATCGTGGCGGCGGCGTATCGATACCAATACTTCCCCACCACGCGAGGGTGGGCAGAGATGAATCACCAGGACTCGCTGCCGAAGTTCGCCACGGCGGAGAACAGCGACATCCAGCAATTCGAAAACCCGCGCGGCGAAGCGTTGAGCATCCTTCAGAATACCGATACCGCGATGCGCCGTCCTCAGGAGACCAGCCGCTGGTTCGCGCAGACGGCCAGCGAGATTTCCTCCGAACTTTCACTGGCCGAGAAAGCGGCCGGCGTCAGACCCGGCAACGAGTTTCTCTCCACGGCCTCGGACTTGAAGATTCTTGCCGGTCTGGCACGATACTATGCCGCACGTCTGCCGGCCGCGGTCGCGTACAACGTTTACAAGGAGTCGGGAGACACTACGTCATTCGACGAATCCATCGCCGCCGAGAAGGGCGCGGTAGAGGCATGGCGTGGAATCGTAGCAGCCGCCGGCGACATATACAATGACCACCTTGCTTTCGGTGCACGCGCCGTCGGCTTCCGGCAGCACTGGAAGGAAGAACT
>OKRF01000219.1 GCA_900290315.1 Candidatus Sulfopaludibacter sp. SbA3
TGGTGGTAATGATACAGATCGCCAGGAACGCCACAATGTTGAACGATGCCGTAGCGTGGGAGAGCGACGCCAGATCGGTTCCCATCGGCAGGGATGCGGCGGTGCGCCACATGCCTTGCCAGTAGACCATGTCGGTGCCGGGCGTGGCCATCAACTGCGGCGGTATGTGAATCTGCAAAAGCTGTAGCGCCTTGAGGACGTTGGCGCTCCATCCCGATGCCACCGTGGCGGCTCCGAATGCGTATTCCAGAATCAGGTCCCACCCGATAATCCACGCGAACAGCTCGCCTAAAGTGGCATACCCGTAGGTGTAGGCCGACCCCGCGATGGGAATCAGCGAGGCGAATTCGGCGTAGCACAACCCGGCGAACAGGCAACCCGTTCCGGCCAGTACAAAAGAAAGGATGATGGCAGGTCCGGCATACTGGGCGGCTGCGGATCCCGTGAGCACGAAAATGCCCGCACCGATGATCGCGCCGATGCCCAGGGCGATCAGGTTGAGCGCCCCCAGCGAGCGCTTCAATGTATGTTCGCCCTCCTCTCCTGCTTCATCTTTAATCATGGAGAGGGGCTTGCGGATCAGGATATTGGCCATAGCGTTACAGTGGTGCAGTATAACATCTGTGGGCTGCGCGTTTTTGGCGAGGCAGGCTTTCGCCTGCCAACCGCACCAAAATCGCGGCCCGCACGTACAATAAAAATGTCAGGAGAGGCAAGCCTTGTTCAAAATCACGCTTCTGGTTCCATTGTGCATGGCGTCCGTGTGGGCGCAGGCGCCGGCAAAAAGCCCGCTGCAGTTCGACCTGGGCAATATCGATAAGGCCGCCGACCCGTGCGTCGATTTCTATCAGTACGCCTGCGGCAACTGGATCAAGAAGAATCCCATTCCGCCGGATCAATCGCGCTGGGGCCGCTTCTCGGAGCTGGACGAACGGAACAAAGAGGTGCTGCGCGAAATTCTGGACGAGGCTGCCAAGCCGGCGCCGAATCGTGACTCGGTCACGCAGAAGATCGGCGACTATTACGCCGCCTGCATGGACGAAAATGCCATCGATGCGCACGGACTGGCGCCGCTCGAACCGGAACTGAATCGCATCCGCAATCTGAAAGATAAGGCGCAACTGGCCGAACTGGTGGCCCACCTGCAGCGCATTGGAGTCGATACGCTCTTCGAATTCGGCGCCGGGCCCGATTTCAAGGACGCCAATACCAACATCGCCCAGGCCGACCAGGGCGGGCTGGGCCTGCCCGATCGCGATTATTACCTTAAAGACGACGCCAAGAGCGTGGACATCCGCCAGAAGTACCTGGCCCACGTGCAGCGCATGCTGGAGCTGGCTGGCGAGAAGTCCGAGCAGGCCAAGGCCGATGCCGCCACCGTCATGAAGATCGAGACCGATCTCGCCAAAGGGTCGCTGGACCTGGTGTCGCGGCGCGATCCCGAAAAGCAATATCACAAAATGCCCCGCAAGGATCTGGAGACACTCAGCCCCCTGTTCCGCTGGAGCCAGTACGTGATGGGAAGCGGCGCGCCCGCCTTCGAATCAGTAAACGTCGTCTGGCCCGATTTCTTCAAGGCGCTGAACACAGAGATTCAGAACGTCAGCCTGGACAATTGGAAGACCTATTTCATCTGGCAAACGCTGCATAACGAGGTAGGCGTGCTGCCCACGCCGTTCGTGGATGAGAACTTCCAGTTCTTCGGAAAAACCCTCCGTGGCGCCGCCGAAATCCGACCCCGCTGGAAGCGCTGTGTGGATTTTACCGATGCGCAACTCGGAGAAGCCCTGGGCCAGAAATTTGTGGAACGCACCTTCGGCAAGCAGGGCAAAGAGAAGACCCTGAAGATGGTGGACGCTTTGGAAAAATCCCTGGGACAGGACATTCAGAACCTGCCCTGGATGAGCCCGGCGACCAAGGCGCAGGCCGCAGTCAAGCTGAAGGCTATCGCCAATAAGATTGGTTATCCCGACAAGTGGCGCGACTATTCCAGCGTGACGATCAAGGCCGACGACCCCATTGGCAACGGGTTCCGCGCCGATGAGTTTGAGTTCCAGCGGCAAATGAACAAGATCGGCAAGCCCGTGGATCGCTCCGAGTGGGGCATGACGCCGCCCACCGTCAACGCCTACTACGACCCCACCATGAACAATATCAACTTCCCCGCCGGCATCCTGCAACCGCCCTTCTTCGAGAGCGACATGGACGATGCTGTCAACTTCGGCGGCATCGGCATGGTGATCGGCCACGAGATGACTCACGGCTTTGACGACCAGGGCCGCCAGTTCGACGCCAACGGAAATCTGCACGACTGGTGGACTCCCACGGACGCCAAGGAGTTCGAGAAGCGGGCCGCCTGCGTGTCCCAGCAATACTCCAAGTTCGAAGTGGCACCCGGGGCACACGTGAACGGCGATTTGACGTTGGGCGAAAACACCGCCGATAACGGCGGTGCACGCATTGCGCTCATGGCCCTGGAAAACACATTGGCCGGCAAGAACCGGCCGGTGATCGGCGGCTACACTCCCGAGCAGCGTTTCTTCCTGGCCTTCGGACAGATCTGGTGTGAGAACATTCGCGAAGAAGCGGTCCGCCTGCAGGTGCAGACCGATCCGCACGCTCCCGCACGCGACCGTGTCGATGGCGTCGTGCAGAACATGCCGGAGTTCCAGAAGGCTTTCTCCTGCAAGGCGGGCCAACCCATGGTATCGGCCAACGCCTGCCGAGTCTGGTGAGATTCGCAGTCCATTTCCCGATAATTCCTGTAGGAACACCCCGCTCATGTCGCCTCGGTATCAACCTAGTTCACTGATGTTGCATATCGGAATAATCTGAGATAACATCAGCTTGCGGTAAGAAATTGAACCGGAGTTTACTATGAATTCGGGAACTGTTCAAGTTGACGACTCGACGTGGTTCAGTATCGTTCGATGTGTGATGCAGTCCGAAGAGGATGCACTCCAGGACTTATGCCGATGCCTGATCCGGCTTTGGCATAAGTACTACTCCTATAGTCGAATCCGCCTGGATGAGTCCAGTCCTCACCCCGATTTGGCCCATGATCTCTCCCAGCATGTACGCTATTGCTTCCTGAGACACGCGGAGGGCTTAGTCGAACTCGCCATGATCGCCACCCCTATCCACGCAACGGAAGCCATCGGCGACCCAATGGGATCGGAAGACATTTGGGCGGAGCGGCTCGGTGTGGCCGGCAGAGTGCTAATGGGCTTGCCAGAACCATACAGGGACACTTTGCTGCACTTCGCCAGCGATGAGCCCCGTGACGTCGCAGCAACTACCATGGGACTCAGCATGTCTCAGCTCGGAGTTCTGAAACAGCAAGCCAAAATGCGCTTTTTGGATCAGTATCAAAAGGCATTGGCACATAGGCAGGGATTCACCATGGCGCGGGCTACTAAGTCGGTACCCACTCGGCACGGCGATCCAGTTAGTATCAGGACCGGGATCGCATAGTTACCGTCGAGAATTCGACAGTCGAAAACTCATCGGTGACGAAAATCAGACAGCACTGAATCGCATCCCTCTATTTGCCCTCTGCACTGGCCATTGACTTACCTTCTGATAACTTCAACATCGGGCGATGTAAAATGCGTAACAAGCGCATCAGAAATGGCTGACAACTTGCTCTCGTGCAGGGACATGAACTCTCTGGGTTATCGCACGATGCAAAGTTACACTAGGAGCAATCTAGTGGATGAGCAGGAGTATGTCGCAGCGTTTTTGGACGAGAGCCCGGTGCTCCCAAGCCGCACTAAAGAGGAAGTGGCACGAATGATCTGTGCGCTTCGTGCGGAACTGGAAGCGGTCGACCGGGCGATTTCTTTACTGGAGCGTCGTGACCGGCACCCCGTCCTGGTGTTCCCGACTCACGCCAAAACTCTCACGGCCGCGCCGGAGTGGTAACGCCGGCGATCTTGTCGCCGGTACGCCCATCCCAACAGGGTCGAAAAACCGGCCCAGCGACTGGGTAATACCGGCGATCTTGTCGCCGGTCGGGGAGTGCAACCGGCGGCGAGACCGCCGGCGCTACCAACCGCCGGTTTTTCATCCGGTTTTGGGGGGCGGTCCGCCCCCAAAATGACAGCCGCCCAAAATTGACAGCCGCCCTAATTCTCAACGGGAACCTGATCCGCACGATCGACGATCAGCATATCCAGCGGGACCTTGCTGGAATTCAGTCTGAGCCCGAGTTGCTGCTGCACGGCGGTGGTGAGGTTCGCTCCGGATTCATCCACCGTATTCGACGGTCCCTCCGTTAGAGACGGCGGAATCAGGGCGCCGGGTGGCTGCGGCGCAAACTCCAGGGTGAAATCGAACTTTCCCGTCAGCCCGGTCTTGTCCATGACGGGCATCCGGAACTCCCGGCTGATCATCTCGGCAAGGGCGGAGAGCGGTTGCGCTCTTGCCGTGAGGAAGGAAACCACCGCCTTTCCCCTCACACCCTCCATCATGACCAGTCCCGGAGCGTCTAATTGCGGAAACCCGTTCGCGTCCCTCTTGGGAGGCGATGCCGTTTCCGGCGCGGGCGAAGCCATTTGGTCCGCTTCCGGCGATGCCTTCAACTTGGGTCCATTCCTTCCCGTCACCAGTTCGAAGCCTTGAAATTCCTTCGTCTCGTGATGCAGGACCAGGTGGAATCGCTCGACAAGAAGATTCTGGAGCATCAGACTGAACTGCTCCTTTGTCGTTCCAGGCGGGATCTTCGCGACGATATCGTATCGCCGCGACCCTAACCAATCGGGGCCAGTCACCTGGTAGGCCTTCACATTGTAGGCCCGCACCAGCACGTTGATCAGGGTGACGCTGGTGAAGGTAATCTGCCCCACGTCGGGAGTGCCGGGACCGCCGCGCATGCTGGTCCTGGCGGATTGCGAAGGCGCGGGTTTAACAGAGGCGGCCTCGAAAGCCGGCGCGGTTTGCGCCAAGACTTCAGCGTATGAGAGGGCGCCTGCGCACACGGTCCACTTCAGGAGTTGGCATGCCATAGCATGTTGCTGTAAAAGCAGCATCGTGCTTCAAAACTAGCATTAGGGTGAGCTGTTGTCAAGAGCACACGCCCGACACCAATACCTGGAAAATGGGGGACGATTCAAATCATGGTTTCGAAGGTTGAAAAATATCCAGTGCCCTCAATCGAGAACATCTGGTAAGCAATTCATCCCGCCAAGACGCAAAGCCGCGTAGAGAATCCACGTCTGCTTTGCGTCTTAGCGAGAAGTAGTCTTACCGCAAGCCGCCGCGTCCGCCGCCGGCCGCCGCAGCGGCTGGCGCAGGCGGAAGGAATTTCGGATCCAGGATCCTGGCGATCTCGTCCCGCACTCCTTCGAGGTGCGCCTTGGTTTCGTGATCGGCCGCCTTCACAATCGCGGCGTTGACGGAAGCTGTCAGCGCGCGCAGTTCGGCACGGTACATGGGCTTCTCATCCAGGCTCGCCTGGGCGCCGCCGCGTCCACCTCGGCCACCGGGCGCCGGAGCATCGGGCCCTGTGGGGACGGCAGCCGCGGCCGCCGGCGGCGCATTCAGCTTGGCATTCACCAGGTCCAGATAGGTGTGCTGCAATGCCCGCCGATAGGCGTCCACTTTCACCTGCGGCGCATCCAGTTCTTTCCAGACTCCCTTGCGCACGGTGGCCAGGAATTCGGAGGGCGGATAAGCCGCCGTTCCATCGATCGCTTCCTGCTCGATCAGACGGGCGAATCGCGTGCTTTGCAGCAGGTTGGTCATCACGGCGCGCTGGGCGTTGTGAATGCGGTCGATGGCGCCGATCGCTTCGATGCGCCGCAGAATCTCCGGATCCAGCACCCAAAGCGGCGTGGTGAATGCATTCTCCATCAGGAATCTGACTGCCTCTTCCTGCTTGATCTTGGGCACCAGGGTGAAGATGCGGCCTTCCTGCCCGACCGTCTTCTCCTGGCTGTTGAACCCACCCACAATCTGCGCCACGTGGCTCATTTCAGTTTGCCACTGGCTGAGCATGCGGCCGTACACCTCGGCCAGGTCGTTGTACGTTTCGCCATCCTTGTAAGCTGTGGCGGACATCAGCATTTTGGACACGCGCTGCAGGTTCTTCATACCGAGCGCGGTGGATTTGACGGCGTCGGCATCGCCCACAGCCTCGGTCTCATCACCGGGATCTGAACCCGCGGCGTTGGCGGTGGAGAAGCGCAGGTACGGCTTATCGTCCTGCTCCTTCGCCCACTTGTTGAGAGTCGCCTTTTCGTCGTCGGAAGTCTTGGCGCCCGGAATCGGTGCGTAGCCCCAGTGAGTCGCCCAAATGTCGTACGGTCCGATGCGCGGCACCAGGTCTTCCACCGCGATGCCATCCTCGGGCTGCGCCACGTAGTTGAAGCGCGAGTAATCCATGATGGAAGGCGTGTGTCCCATCTGGTGCACGAAATTTTTGTCGCGGATCTTTTCCTGCGGATACTCGCTGCTGGCCTTCATATTGTGCTCGAAGCCCAGGGTATGGCCCACCTCGTGGCACACCACATATTCCAGCAGGCGGCCCATCAGGTCGTCGGGCAGCGGCAGTTTTTGAGCCCGCGGATCGAGCGGCCCCACCTGCACGAAATACCAGTCGCGCGCCAGGTTCATGACGTTGTGATAGAACTGGATGTCGGCATTGAGAATCTCGCCGGTGCGCGGGTCGGAGATGTGCGGCCCGCTGGCGTTCTCGGTAGTCGAGGGCAGCCAGCGAATCACCGAATTGCGCACGTCCTCCGGGCTCCAGTCGGGATCTTCTTCCGGCGTGGGAGCTTTCTTGCCGATGATGGCGTGGCGGAATCCGGCGGCTTCGAATGCCTGGTTCCAGTCTTCCACGCCCTTGATCAGCCACGGCACCCATTTGGTCGGCGTCGCGGCATCGATGTAATAAACGATGGGCTTCACCGGCTCGGAGATGGCGGCATTGGGGTCCTTCTTTTCCAGGCGCCAGCGAGCAATGTAGCGGGTCTGCTCGGTCTTGTACTCGTTGCGCGAATAATCCATGGTGCTGGTGGTGAAGTAGCCCACGCGCTCGTCGAACATTCGCGGCGTCATGGGCTTTTCGGGCAGGCGCACCATGCTGTGATGCAGCACCACCGTGGCGCTGCTGCCGCGCATGGTCCCGCCGCCCAGTCCGCCCCCGCGGCCCACGGTGGCGGTGGCTCCACGGCCACCGGTGTTGGTGTAAGTCATGGTGACTTCGGCTTCGATGTTATCGGGGAAGGGACGAATGTGTTCCACGAAAGAACGCGTGGCATCTACGCCGCTAGCGCCCATGTGCTGGCGCGCGCTGAACTCGTTCACGTCACTGGTGAACAACCGCGAGACCTCCACGACAGGCGCGCCATCCTTGGCAAACGCCGCGACCGGCAATGCCATGATGATGGAATCGTTGTTGGCCGCCTTCACCGCCATGGCGATGGGCTCTTTAGGATCGGCCACCACGCTGAAGTTGACCTCTTCCAGCAGCACGCGATTGCCCTTCAATTCCCAGCGCACCACGCGGTCGGTCAACTGTCCGCCGCCGTAGCCCACGCCCACCGCGGTCTTGGCGATTTGCGAATTCCAAAGGAAGTCCTTGCCGAGTTCGGTCTTCGGGATCTCGTAGTAGTAGCGTTCCTTGATCTGGTGGACGGTGAACAGACCCTTGGTGGTCTTGGCGTCTTTGGTGATGACGCGGTCGTAGGGCTGGGGGTCCGGCACGGTGCCTGCGGCGGCGCCGCGTCCGCCTCCAAAACCGCCGCCCGTCTGCGTCTGGGCCGGGGGTTCGTCCTGCGCGGCCAGTACGGCGACAACGCAAAAGCTCAAAACGATAGCTGGTAAGCCTCTCTTCATGCCTGCTCCTTCGAAATACGGGGTGATGGATCAGTTTATCAGGAATCCAGCCCGCTTCACGGCGTGGTATCCGCACATGCCGTGAACGCCGCCGCCCGGAGGAGTGGAAGAGGAGCAGAAGTACACGCCCGGCAGCGGCGTGCGATAGCGATGCCAGTTGGGCCGCAGGAACGTCTGCCCAAGTTCCATGGAGCCGCCGCCGATATCGCCGCCCACCAGGTTGGCGTTGCGCGCTTCCAGCTTCGCGGGAGTCAACACGTGCCGCGCCAGAATACGCGCGCGGAAGCCGGGAGCGAAGCGTTCGATTTGCTGCTCGATGGCGTCCGCGAAATCTTCCGTTGAGCCGTTGGGCACGTGGCAATATGCCCAGGCTGTGTGCTTACCCGCCGGGGCGCGCGTGGGGTCGAAGAGACTCTGCTGGGCCAACAGCACGAACGGGCGGCCCGTGTGCGTGGACTCCCATTGCGCGATCTCCGCCAGCGTGCCGCCCAGGTGAACCGTCGCCGCGCGTGCGCACTCGGCCGCCCGCCACGGAATAGGCCCATCTAACGCCAGGTCCAATTTGAACACTCCGGGACCGTAGCGATAGCGCGCCAGCGATTCGCGGTAGGCGGCGGGGAGGCGATGGCCCGCCAGTTTCAGAAACTGCCGCGGCCCCACATCGCACATCACGATTGGGACACCGGGGAGGGAGTCCATGCGCGAGTTGGTACGGATCTCGCCGCCGAGAGAGCGCAGATATCCAGCCAGTGCCCCCGCGATGCTCTGCGATCCGCCGCGCGGCACAGGCCATCCCACGGCGTGCCCCGCCGCGCCCAGCACCAGCGCGATGGCAGCGCTGGGCATAGCTTCCAGCGGCAGTACCGAATGCGCGCCGATTCCGGCGAAGAGGGCGCGCGCCCGCTCGCCGCGGAACTGGCTTTCCGCTAGTCCCCGCGCTGAGCGCAGCGCGTGCAGCCCGAAATTCGCCATGCGCAGAGGATGCCGGGGCACGCCCAGCGGCGCCAGCACGTCCTGCCGCAACTCGCTCCAGTGCTCCGCCAGCGGCCCGATGAGCGCTCGCCACGCTGCGCCATCGCTGCCCAGTCCTGCGGCGGTGGCATCGATCGACCGCTCCAGCATCACCGCCGATCCATCGTCGAGCGGGTGCGCCAGAGGGGCATCGGAGTGAATCCACTCGAGGCCGAACTGCGCCAGCGGAAACCGCTCGAAGCACGGGGAACTGGCCGCCATGGGGTGAATCGCGGAACAGACATCGTGCCGGTAGCCCGGCAGCGTCAATTCCTCCGTACGCGTCCCGCCTCCGATTTCCGCCGCTGCTTCGTGCACCGTGACGACGACCCCCGCGCGCGCCAGCAGGATGGCCGCAGCCAATCCATTCGGTCCGGATCCGATCACCACCGCGCGAGATTGGTCAGAAACAGCCATCGCAGGTTATTTTAGAGGAGATGCTGAAGAAACGGTTGGGGAATAGCGATCTGGAGATTACACCCATCGGCGTAGGAGCCTGGGCAATGGGCGGCGGGGGCTGGGCATTCGCGTGGGGCCCGCAGGACGATGACGATTCGATCGCCGCGATTCACGAAGCGCTGGATCACGGCGTCAACTGGATCGATACGGCCGCGGTTTATGGCCTGGGTCACTCCGAAGAAGTGGTGGGACGCGCGCTCGCGGGGCGGAGCAATCGGCCGTATGTCTTCACCAAGTGCGAGCGGGTGTGGGATGAGAATGGCCAGATCACCAGTTCGCTGAAGGCCGATTCCATCCGGCGCGAATGCGAGGCCAGCCTGAGCCGCCTGAAGGTGGACACGATCGACTTGTACCAGATCCACTGGCCGGATCCCGAGGCCGATATAGAAGAAGGTTGGGGCGCGATGCAGAAGCTCAAGGAAGAGGGTAAGGTGCGGTGGATCGGAGTTTCGAACTTCAATCCGGCGCAGATGGCGCGGTGTGCCTCGCCCATCACTTCGCTGCAACCCCCCTATTCGGCAGTCAGTCCCGACATCGAGCGCGAGACGCTGCCCTATTGCCAGCAGCACGGCATCGGCGTGATTGTCTATTCCCCCATGAAGAGCGGCTTGCTGACAGGGACCATGACCAGGGAGCGTGTCGCCGCCTTTCCGCCTGACGATTTCCGCCGCCACGCCCTCGCCTTCCAGGAGCCCAACCTCACTCGCAATCTTGCCCTGGCGGAAAAAATGAAGGAGATCGGAGCCCGCTACGGCCGCACGGCCGGCGAAGTCGCCATCGCGTGGACGCTCCGCCATCCCGCCGTCACCGGCGCGATCGTCGGTATGCGCTCCGCCGCGCAAGCTCGCGGAGTCCTGGGCGCGCTCGAGTTCCGCCTCACGCCCGAAGACCTGACTTAATACGGTGCCAGCCGGCTCATGAGGCGATGCCTCACCCGCACTGATGAAAATGGGGCCAGGGGCCAGGGGCCGGGGGGGGGCCGGGGGCCGGGGG
>OKRF01000221.1 GCA_900290315.1 Candidatus Sulfopaludibacter sp. SbA3
CAGGCTCGAAATTCGCCGCCTTTTGGCGAATCTTCGTGCCTGGCTCGAATTTGCCCCTTCGCGAGACCCCGACGCGTTCACCCTATTTTCATACCCATCGTTGCCCGCGGGCACCCCAACTGGCTCGAATTTGCCCCTTCGCGAGACCCCGACGCGTTCCCCCCATTCTCATTCCCATCGTTGCCCGCGCGCGGGCACCCCAACAAGCTCGAAAATCTCCCCCGCTCCTCCGGAGGTCGGCCCGCGGCTTTTGAGATCCGCATGGCGGCCCACGAAGTCCTGAGCATTTTTGAGAGAGCCGGCTTCCCCCGTGGTTGTAAACGGTCTCTCAGAGCTTGCTGGCCTGAAACCCGCTACTCTATAAATTGGTGCGTGCCCTTGCTCTTCTGCTGAGCAGCCTGGTCTGGCCGCTCGCCGCACAATCGCCCGACGTGGCGTACCTGCTCGACGGCGTCAAAGCCATTGCCGCTCCGGATACCCCCGGCCCCCTCTGTGTCTTTGGCCTCCGCGCCTTCCCGGTGATTGCCGCGCCGTCGGATTTCGACGCCATGGAACCTGTGGTCGCCGCGGCCAGCTACCAGGACGGCCGCATCGTCGCGTTTGGCAATCGCCGCTACTTCGACGAAGACATGATGAAGGTCGCCGACACCTCACGCGCTCTCGCCAACGCCCTTCGCTGGGCCGCCGGCGAAAAGGCCGCGCCGCGTGTCGGCGTCCTCGATTTGCCGGGCCTCGCCGCACGGCTCAAGCTCCTCGGCCTCAATGCTGTGGACGTCGCCCTGGGCGACCTCGAAGGCCCCGGCGCGCCCGATGTCGCCATCACCACGCCGCCCTACGATAGCGGCCGCGGCATCGCACAACTGGCGGCCTTCGCGCACCGCCATGGACTGGTGATCGGAGCTACCGGTTTCGGCTGGGAAATCATCGCCAGGGATTCCGACCTGGTCCGCCACTTCTCCGGCAATCGGCTACTGGGACCGGCCGGCATCGTTTGGGCCGACGGTCGGCTCCAGGTGCCGGCCGATGGCGTCTATACGGTGTCTGCTCCGCCCCAGATCATTCACGCCCGCGCGGCTGCCCAGGTCGCGGCCGATGGGACTGCCCTCAAAGACCTCAAACAGGTCTCACGCACGATCACGCGTGCCGCCCTGAATTTGCCAGCCGGCGACACAGTACTCTTGCCGAAACTCGAAGCATTGGCGAAAACTGCCGGTGTGGTAGTGCCTTCGGAGACCGATCCGGTTCGCGTGGACCAGCCGCTGCGGCGGCTCGCCATCGCCCTCGAGCAACGTAAGATCCGCTATGCCACGCCGCATCAGGTCGGCGCTCATCCCGCCGCGGCGATCTTCCCCGGTAGCGTTCCTCCCGACGCCGGGCGCGTCGCTCGCGACCAGGTAATCGACACCGCGGGCAAGCCCGGGTGGTGGGGCACGGGGCTGTACGCACCTCCCGGCGAAGTCATCACCATCCGCATTTCTCCGGAGCTCACCGGCAAGGGACTCCACGTCGTCGTCGGCGTCCACAACGACACCCTTTGGCACCTGGAGACCTGGCAGCGAATGCCGGAGATCAGCGCGACGAGTACGCTCAATCAGACCGAGACCCGGATCGCCAACGCCTTCGGCGGCGCCATCTACATCGCGGGGAGGCCGCTGAAAGACCAGACCGTGTTCGTAGTGAATATCGCCGGCGCAGTCGCCGCGCCGCGCTACGTTGCCGGCAAGACCCCGATCGCCGAGTGGCGCGACATACAGCGCAAACTGCCGGCGCCGTGGGCGGAAATCGAGAGCGCCAAGATCGCTCTCTCTGTACCTTCGTCGGCTATCCGCGATTTCGACTCGCCCGATCAACTGATGGAAGTCTGGGACCGTGTCGTCGGCCTGCAGGATGAACTGGCCGGCTGGAAGACATCGCCGATCGCGTGGCGCATGGTGCCGGACGTCGATATTGCCGGCGGCTGGCTGCATGCCGGCTACCCCATCATGATGCACATGGAGCGCGTGAAGGTCCTCTTGAGCCGCGATCTGCTCCTCGCGGGATGGGAGGGCCCGGACAAGCACGGCGCCTGGGGGCTGTTCCACGAACTCGGCCACAACCACCAGAGCGACGATTGGACCTTCGAAGGCGCCGTCGAGGTGACCAACAATCTGTTCGCGCTCTACGTCGGCGAGCAGATGTGCAATCTGCCTCTGGCATCGCATCCGCGTGGATCCCCGCAGTACCGCGCCGAACAGATGGCCCGCTACGATTTCGCCAGGCCCGATTTCGAAAAGTGGAAGTCCGATATGGATTTGGCTCTGGTGACCTACGAGCAGTTGCTCGATGCCTTCGGCTGGGCGCCATTCAGGAACGTGTTCGCCGAATACCGCGACCTTCCGGCTGCCGAGCGGCCCAAGACCGACGCCGAAAAACGGGACCAGTGGTTGGTCCGTTTCTCGCGGCAGGTGCATCGCAACCTCGGCCCCTTCTTTACAGCATGGGGTATCCCGACATCCGGCGCCGCCCGCAAATCCATCGCCGCCCTGCCAGTCTGGATGCCCGCCGAACCCCCCGGCGTGCAGAAGTAGGTTCGGGGTAGGTTGCCAACCGGCTGGTCGGTTTAGAGTCAGCGGCGACAGATTTTGCGCCGCATCCCGGCCAGAACGCCAAGCGCCAACGCGGCCACCCCGGCATATCCCGGCTCGGGAGTGGGAGCGGGGAGATCGACTAGAGTGACTGAACCCGCCGCCTGAAGGGCTCCCAGGCTGAATTGCTCGCTGTATACTTTGGCAATGCCGGATTCATCGTTGTTTAAATTCGTCTGATTCGACAGGCCCGAATTGAATGGAATGGGGTACTGTGTGATCTTCCCCTCGTTCGTGATGCTCAGCTCTGGGTTGAAGTCCGAGATAAACGAAATCGCGTAAAGCGCCGTAAGCGGCTGCGAAAGCGGGTTGGCGACCGGCGAGTTGAAGTAGGTGGCGCCGTCGATTCCAATCAGGTTCGAACCGAAATTGGTTCCGGTGAAATCATCTCCCGTGCGGGCAACGAGGTCCCCAGTGAATGTGATGTCGCCGAGCGTGAATGTGCCTGACGTGGAGACGAGTCCAAGTCCGAAGTAGATCGCGTTCCCGGTCTGGCTGGTGTAAGGAGCCGAGGGAGACGTTTGACCGCACCAGGAGGCAAAGGAATTGCCACCACCGTCGTTTGTGGTGATCGCACAGCCGGCGCCGATCGAGGCGCTTGAGCCGAGCGACTGGTAAAACCCAACAGTGCCAGGCGTGCCGAAACTGGTAATGCCTTGCATCAGGGCCTGCACGCCATTGCTCTCGTACTGTTGAAAGCTGCTCGAGTAAACACTCGGACCGTCGGATATAACCATGTACATCGTCACGCTGGCGGAACTGAACCAAGCCAACCCAAGCAAGCCCACCAGAAGCTTCAAGGGCCGGAGGGGGTTAAACAGCATGAGAGAGTCCTCCTTAGGTTTGATGCTCCCTTCCGCGCCGCGGCCCGGTTGCAGGCGAGCCGGCCAACCGGCACTTTTCAGATTGTCCAAGCCTTCGGTCCGGAATCGAAAAGGATTATAGCATTCTCTTATATGCTACCGGCGAGTGAGTGTCTCCGCTGGGCCCTCTCGGCGGTGAATGGTTCTCCGCGCTTCCTCCGCTTCGCCCCTTTACGAAATCCCGACCCGTTGTTGCCTGCTGCCACCAGACTGGGGCCCCCAGTCAAATGCTGCGCGGTGAGTTCTGTCTTTGGCCGGTTATGCCGAACTCGGCATAATGCCATGCCGGTTTTCAGTCACAACTAAAGAAAATAAACTGTAAGATGCTATCCCCTCAAACACTTACCCCCACTTAGCAGGCCCTCTCAAACCCCGTTTTTGACCACTCGCCTGCTACAACTGGAGTGTGGAAGGAATTTCGATGGAAGATACGCAAACCCCGACTCCGCGCGACCCGCGCGCTTTCAATGCATACCGTCACGGCCTGACAGGCCAAGTCATGATCATGACCCCAGACGACGAGGCGGCCTACACGGCGCACTGCCAAAGCTTTCACCAGGCCCTTGCCCCGGAAGGCGCCGTGGAAAAGAGCCTCGCCCAATCCATCGCCGACGACCAATGGCGCCTCCAGCGCTCGGCCGCCATCGATCTCACCCGTTTCTCCATGGGCATGGCCGAGCCCGATCAGTACTTCGCCCACCACCCCGAAATCGACGCCGCTTTCGCCCAGGCCGTAACCTGGGCCTCCGAAGCCAAAAACCTCAACCTCATGTCCCTCTACGAAGGCCGCACCCAGCGCCGCGTGGAACGCAACATGAAAATGCTCAAGGACCTCCAAGCCGAGCGCAAAGCCGCCTTCCAGCAGGTCGTAGACGAAGCCACCCTGCTCGCGCAATTCGCCGCCAGTCAGGGAGAACCCTTCGATGTCGAACGCGACTTCCCGCCCGAAGCCCTACCTCCACAATTTGCTTTTTCGCTCCCCAAAATCGCCACCCTCGCCGCCCACAAGAGCCGCGTCGCCGCCGCGAAAAACCACTCCGAGGCCACCAGGCAGCCCCTCCGCCGCGCTGCCTGAGCCGTTTTTACCCGTCCACCGCAACCGATCTTTGCCAACCTGGAGCAGACAATGAAAAAAGACGCGCTAAGCGCATTCTCCCCCACCCCAACCCCTGTTTTTATCCCACTCTTAATTTTATAGTTGACAATCTGTCACCTGTGGAGTCATGATGATGCCAGATTCTTAATTCCTTAGTTGAGGAGCGCCAGTTGGCACGCAAGAAATCGCCGAATCTGACCGAAGCCGAGCTCCGATTGATGGACGTGATCTGGGAGAAAGGCGCCGCCACTGTTACCGAAGTGGCCGAAGCCCTGCCCCAGGAGCTCGGCCTGGCCTACAACACCGTCCTCACCACCCTGCGCATTCTGGAAGACAAGGGCTACCTGCGCCACACTAAGGCCAAGGAAGGCCGCGCTTTCGTATACGAGGCCGTAGTTGGACGGAACGAAGCGGGGCGAAACGCCGTACGATATCTGGTTAGCCGGTTTTTTCGCAATTCCCCGGAGTTGCTGGTCCTGAACCTTCTGGAAGACGAGGAACTGGACGCCAAAGAGTTGGCCCGCATTCGCGAACTGATCGTGGAGGATGCGCAATGAATACCCTGAATTCCGCCTCGGCAGCGGTTCTGGGCGCCGTCTTGAACACCTTGTGGCAGGCTGCGGCCGCGACAGCCCTGGTTTGGCTGGCGCTGCGGTACACCCGGCTGACGGCAAGCACCCGCCACCTGGTGTGGTGGGCCTGGCTCGCGATCCTGCTCGTGCTGCCGGCCGTGCCCCCGGCGGTGCGCGCCGCCAGGGTGCGGCACGCGGCCCCCATGGTGCAGACTGCTGGGTACGTCCCCGCCGCCGTCCCCTTCTCTTCGCCCATCGGCGCCGACCCGCAACCCCGCCTGAAAGTGCGCGTGAAATGGGGTCCTCTGCTGGCGCTGGGAATCTGGCTCGCACTGCTGCTGCTGCAGACGGCACGGCTGGCCTGGAGTTTCTTGCATTTGCAGCGTCTGAAGCGGGAAGCCCGGCGGCCGGAGCTGTCTTTGCGAGAGAATTTCGACGCGTGGACGCTCGCCTGTGGAGTGCGCCGCCCGGTCCGCCTGCTGGTTTCCGATCAGCTTGCTTCGCCCATGGCTGTGGGCTTCCGGCACCCCGCGGTGATTCTCCCGGAGGCCCTGATCGCCCAATTGAGCTCCGCCGACCTGGACCATGTCCTCCTCCACGAACTGGCCCACGTGGCGCGCCGCGACGATTGGACCAATCTGGCGGCCCGCGTGGCCGCCGCCCTCGTGGGTTGGCATCCGGCCACGGCGTGGGTCCTGCGCCGCATCGATTGCGAGCGCGAGATCGCTTGTGACGATTGGGTGGTGGCCGCTACCGGCGCGCCACGCCCCTACGCCGCCAGTCTGGCGCGCCTCTTCGAGCTTTGCTGGACCAAGAATCGCGAAGCCCTGGCCACCGGGATGGCGGGAAGCGGTTCGCATCTGGGAGAACGTATCGAAATGCTGGTGCGGCGAAAGGCGGCGGAACGCGGCTCGGTCCTGCGGGTGGGCCTATGCGCGGCTGTGTTGCTGGTGCTGCTCATCGCCGGCAGCCGGGCGCCCCGCTGGGTGGCCTTCGCGCAGGATACGCCGGCGCGCCGGACAATGCCTCCGCTGGCGCCTCCCAATCCGCAGAGCTTCCTCGGAGCGCTCGTGGCCGCCGGATATGGCGACCTTTCCGTGGACGACATCATCAACCTCAAGACCCGCGGCGTCTCGCCCGACTTCCTGCGCGGCGTCAGCCAGTCTGGATGGGGCAAACTCACCGTCGAACAACTGATCGCCCTGCGCAGCCGCGGCATCCAACCGGAATATCTGCGCGACATTCACGGCGCCGGCATTCGCGACCTGACCGTTCAGGGAGTGATCAACCTCCGCATGCACGGGGTCCAGCCGTTCTACCCACTGGAAATCCATGAGCTCGGATTCGGACCGTACCCCGCGCAGCAGATCGTCGATTTCGCCTCGCGCGGCGTACGGGTGGAGCTGTTCCGCGCGTTGAAGGATGGCGGATTCACCCACCTCACCCCTGGCGAAATTTTCGAAGCCCAGAGCAGCGGGCTGCAGGCCCACAACCTGCGAGAGGCCAAACAATATGGCGCCAACCTCAGCCTGGGCCAGATTATCCGGCTGAAGCGCGCGGGAGTCATCTGATGCAGAAACAGTCTTTACTCGTTTGGGGCTGCGTCATTCTGGCGGTGGTGATGGCCATCGGCGAGGAATCGCAGCAATCCTGGAAATTGCGGCCCACCGGCGACCCCGGTACGGTCTACTTCTCCATTCATCGCTACCGGCCCGGCAGCAACTGGAGTTGGAATTCGGATGTGCCGCTCACGCGCTTTCACAACCTCTCCAGCGCCACGCTCGAGCGCGGAGGCCGCACCGAATTCGAATACGTCACCGATGCCGGCAAGCTCATCTGCAGGGGCAGTTTCTCCTGGAACAGCGGCGCCGGATCGTTCACCTTCGTCCCCAACCCCGACTTTGTCGCCGAACTGCGCAGCCTGGGGTACGGCACCCCGGACCAGGATCAGGCGTGGGCGTTCATGATGTCCGACGTCACGCTGGATTTCGCCCGCGCCGTGCGCGATGCCGGGCTGCATGCTACCACCGGGCAGCTTCTGGATTTGCGCCATCACGGTGTCGACGCGGAGTATCTGCGCGACCTCAAGGGCTACGGTTATGACTTCTCCGCCTCCGACGTCATCGAACTGCGCAACCATGGCGTCAGTGCGGATTTCCTGCGCGACTTGAAGCGCGCCGGCTACGCGATCCCCGCCGGCCAGATTGCGGAGTTGAGGATG
Organism: Candidatus Sulfopaludibacter sp. SbA3; assembly: GCA_900290315.1. Classification (GTDB taxonomy): domain Bacteria; phylum Acidobacteriota; class Terriglobia; order Bryobacterales; family Bryobacteraceae; genus Sulfopaludibacter. Next base: position 7,377 of record OKRF01000221.1, read on the forward strand.
CACGGCGTGGGCTCCGATTTTCTGCGCGACCTGCGAAGCCTGGGACTGCATCCGCGAGCGGAGGACATCCTGCAGTTCCGCATGCACGGAATCTCGGCCGACTACCTTAACGATCTGAAAGCCGCCGGCTACGGCGGCCTGACCGCCGGCCAGGTGGTGCAACTTCGCATGCACGGTGTTCCCGCGGACTTCGCGGCTCAGGCTCAGGAACTCGGCTACCGGTTCACCCCCCAGGAACTGATCGAACTGCGCCAGCACGGCGTTTCGGCCGAATACCTCAGAACGCTAAAGGAATCGGGTATCCGCACCCTCAGCGCGGAACAGATCACGAGGCTGCGCCAGCACGGCGTGGATTAGGGTGTCCGCCTTGCGTTTTCGCCATGAACTCGTACCCCTTTTTCAAACAGGCGGTCGAGCGTGGCGAAGCGCGATTTGGGCGCGATTCTCCTCCAGGCGCTGAGCCTCTTCCGCTTCCGGCTTTGAGGCTTGCTCAATCCGCCGCTCTCTCGTGGAGCCGCATGACCGAGGCGCTCCCATGAGCCGAAAGGTTGCCGCGGTTCCGGTGAGGGTCTTCCTGCAAAGTGGACTCCTCGATCTCGTTCGTCTATCGACTGAATCTACACAGAACGGTAGCGTCCGAATAATCCAATCACGCACCTATTTTTTGTGTCACATTCTGTCGAATCTAGTACAGTGGCCGATAAGGTCGATAGGCGACAGGAGGCGTCGATTTGTGCAGCAATTTGAGTGGGGTGAAAAATACAGCGTCGACATTCCCCAAATTGACGCGCAGCATCGCCAAATCATCGACCTTCTCGACGAACTCTGGCGATGCGCTCATGGCCCAGAAGAAGAAAAGTTGGCGCCGGCAGCGCTAGCCAGGGTGATCCGCTACGCACAGAGCCACCTGCAGCGGGAAGAGTTGATGCTCCGGATTCGCGGTTACCCGGACTACGCCGAACACAAGACCGAACACGACGCCTACCGCCGGAAGGTCGCCTATTTAAAAGCCCACTCGGATCGCAAAGACCTGGTGATCAGAATCGCGAACTTTCTTAGGGATTGGTGGAAATACCACATTCTGACCTCGGATCAAAAGTATGCCCGGTTCTTTCGCTCCAATCCAGAGAATAGATAAGGGCTCCCAAACACTCCTGTTAAGCTGATACCTGAATGGCCGCCTTCTGCCGCCGCCCGCGCGCTACAAGTGAGCGACACCGCCACGTAGGACAGACGATCGTTTTGCGTCGTCTGTCAATTAGGGGCGGACCGCCCCGCAAAACGGGATGAAAAAACCGGCGGGG
>OKRF01000222.1:0-8922 GCA_900290315.1 Candidatus Sulfopaludibacter sp. SbA3
CGATCGGGGATACAGTGGCAGTGTAAGTCTCTTGTTGGCCGGAAGAGATGGTGCCTGTGGTGCCGGTCAGCGTGACGGTCGTGTAAGGATACGGCGATGGCAAGCTCACCCGCCGGATGCGGCAGTCGAGCCAATCGGACATCAGCAGATTGCCGTTACTGGTCAGCAATACTCCTACCGGACCGTCGAGTGTGGCATTGCTGGCTGGTCCATTGTCGCCGATAGGGGTGCTGTAACAGCCAACTCCACCGCCTCCCGCGGAAGATGCCATGCCCTGGGCGCCACTGCCGTTGCCAGCCACCGTGCCGATCAGGCCGGTAGCCGCGTCCACGCGCCGCACGCGACCCGTTCCATCGGCGAAGTAGAGGTTGCCGGCCGAATCGACCGCGACATTCCCTGCCATCCTGCCGATGCCCGCGCCGGTGGCCAGGATGGCATCGCCGGTGAATGACTGACTGCGATTGCCAGCCACGGTTGTGAGGACGCCCGTCACTCCATCCACGCGCCGGATGCTGCTGCTGCCCATTTCGCTGATGAGGAGGTTTCCGGAATGGTCGATGGCGATCCCCACCGGCTGAAGCAGGCTGGCATTGACCGCGACCGATCCATCGGGAGCCACCTGCGAGCCGCCGTTTCCGGCAACCGTAGTGACGATTCCNNGTACAGGTTGCCGGAGGCGTCGAGGGCAATGCCGGCGGGGTATGAAAGAGACGTGCTGGCGGCGGGACCACCGTCGCCGTTATATCCGGCGATGCCGTTGCCTACGGCTGTGGTGATGACTCCCGTGGCATCCACGCGCCGGATTCGATTGCTCGCGCTCTCCGATATAAACAGGTTGCCGCCGGCGTCCAACGCCACGCCGTAGGGATGATTGAGCGACGCCTGGACAGCCGGTCCGAAATCGCCGGAGGATGACGCAGCCCCATTGCCTGCGACAAGGGTGAGAATGCCGCTTGCCGCATCCACCCGCACCACGCGATTGTTCGCCATATCGACGATGTAGAGGTTGTCCGCGCTATCCACGCAGATACCGCCCGGCGACGTCAGTTGAGCTTTTACCGCGGGACCGCCGACGCCACCCGCGCCGGCCACGCCGGTTCCGGCTACGGTGGTGATCAATCCGGTCTGTGCAGTAAGAACGGAGCTCAGGCCGAATGCAAGAAGAGCTGGTGTCAAGATTGCGCGAAGGTAACTGTTCATAAGAGGAATTCCGCTTCTGTTACGAAAACGTGACTAGTTGGCGCTGAAGCCACTTACTAACTTATACGAGGTAATGCGGTCCGAAATAGTGTCTTTGGAGTGACTCTTGATGCAGGCGAAAGTTATCAGGGATTATCCGCGTGACGGCGAGACGCAGATTTCACCCGGAATCCGGAGCCCGGCGATTTTCTCCGCAAAATTCCCTTTTGGTTTTACGCCGCTCTACATGGAGCGGTTTGCCGCGAACAGGAATCGGAGGAATTGTATTGCCATGGGATCCAGGAACCGTTGGAGGCTGTTGGGTTTGCTGATTGTGGGGGGTTGCGGCGCCAGTGCCCCCGAACCCGCGGGCTTTTTGCTGGGGACTGCCGGGTTGGCGACACGGGCCGGGTACCGCCGTTTCTCGCGGCAAAGATGAGCCGCGGCACAACTGCCGTTACAATGGGGATTCCAACCCCATGGGGCTCGCCGCAAAACTAGCTTTTCAATTCGACCGGAGAACACAGATCAAAGGACAGGGGCTGTTCCATTCGCGCGCCGTCCGCTTCACCGACGCCAGCCAGGATCACGCTTGTGCCGACGTGGCGGATGGCAGGCTGTACGGCGTCCGGATGGCGCTGACGGAGAACGGCCGCCTGAGCGTGCGATGCGACTGCCCGACGTTTCGTGGATACCTCACGTGCACGCATTTATGGGCGGCAGTTCTGGAAGCGGATCGGGCCGGTGTCCTGATGTCGGCGCTCAGCGAACGCTATCTGAAGCTGAGCCCGGAGGGAAAAGCTTCCCAGGCGACCCGGCCGATGTACGATTATGGACGGCGCAGCCTGCCGATTCCGCCGCCGCCGCCGCAGGTTCCGCCCTGGGAAGAGCATCTCTCGGCCATCCGCCAGGCGCTGGAGGAAAAGCAGCGAGAGCCCCAGACCTGGCCGTACGGGCTGGAGATTCTGTACGCCATCGATGTTCCAGCGTCGAAAACGGCGGGTACCATTGTGCTGGAGCTGTTTTCGCGTTCGAAGAAGAAGAGCGGGGAGCATACTTCGTACAAGGAATTCCGCGTCGCCCCATCGCGCGTGGCGAAGCTGCCCGACCCGCTTGACGCCGAGATCATCAGCCTGATGCTGGGCGGGCAGGATCACTATTCGTTCTCCTATGCCTACAACTCGCGCTATGGCTCCTCCGTGTCCACCCCGGCGCGCAAGGCACTGCCGCACCTGCTGGCCATGAAGTTACTTCCCATGGCGGCAGACGCAAAGCGGCTGGCGGTGCATCCGGAGGCCGGATCGATGGACCTTTGGGAACTTAGCTGGGACGGGGGCGAGTCGTGGAAGCTGTGGCTGGAAGTACGGCAGGATGACCGCGACCAGTGGAACATCTCCGGCGTGCTGCGGCGCGGCAGCGAAAGTATGCCGGTGAGCGAACCGTTGCTGCTTCTGGAAAGCGGATTCGTAGTCACCAATCACAAGGTGGCGCAGTTCGATCCAGCGGGAACTTTCCCCTGGGTGGCGCAACTCCGCAACCTGAAGCGCATTCCGTTTCCCGACCGGGAGCGCGATGTTGTGCTCGCGAAGCTACTCGATTCGCCGGCGCTTCCGCCCGTGGAACTGGACGAGTCGCTGCGCTTTGAAGAGCGGCGCCAGCCGCCGAAACTCTGTCTGCGGATCGTGCAGAAACGGGATTGGAACGGCGACCATTTCGAGGCCCGTATGCTGCTGGACTATGGCCGTGGATGGATGAACGATAAGAGCGGCAGCGGAGTTTGGATTCCCGAAGAGCGCCTCTACGTGGTGCGCGACGCTGCCGCCGAGACGGCTGCCCGCGAAGTGCTGGCGGAACTGGGATTGAAATCCGCCGGCGAAGGCCTGTGGCGCATGCAGATGAAGGCCATGCCGCGCGTGGTGCGGGAACTGATTCAGGCGGGCTGGCATGTGGAGGCGGAAGGCAAAGCGTTCCGCAGGCCGGGCGAAGCGCACGTGGATGTGCGCAGCGGCATCGATTGGTTCGAACTGCACGGCGAGGTGGATTATGGCGGCGCGACTGCCAGTCTGCCGCAACTGCTGGCGGCGCTGCGGCGGGGCGACACCATGGTGCCTCTGGGCGATGGCAGCTTCGGCCTGCTGCCGGAGGAATGGCTGCAGCGGTTCGCGCCGCTGGCGGGCTTGGGGTCGGCGCAAAAGGACCATCTGCGCTTCCGGCAAAACCAGGCGGGATTGCTGGATGCGCTGCTGGCCGCGCAGCCCGAGGTTCGCGTGGACGAGTTGTTCGCGCGGGTGCGCGAACGGATCCGCGGCTTCCACGGGGTGAATGCCGCGCCGCAGCCCGAGGGATTCCGCGGCCAGTTGCGCGATTACCAGCGGGAAGGCCTGGGCTGGATGGAATTTCTGCGCGAATTCGGATTCGGCGGTTGCCTGGCGGACGACATGGGGGTTGGGAAGACGGCCCAGGTCCTGGCTGTTGTGGAGAGCCGGCGAGGTCTGCAGAAGGGCCCCTCGCTGGTGGTTGCGCCAAAATCGTTGATGTTCAACTGGCGTGAGGAGGCCAACCGTTTCACGCCGCAACTGCGCGTGCTGGTGTACACCGGGATGGATCGCGATTCCGCCCAGATTGCCGAGCACGACATGGTACTCACCACGTATGGCACGCTGCTGCGTGACGCCGCGCACCTGGCCGAGATTCAGTTCGATTACGTGGTGCTGGACGAAGCGCAGGCGGTGAAGAACGCTTCCACCGCATCGGCCAAAGCGGTCCGCCTGCTGCGTGGAGCGCATCGCCTGGCGCTGAGCGGCACTCCGGTGGAAAATCATCTGGGTGAGTTGTGGAGCCTGTTCGAATTCCTGAATCCGGGAATGCTGGGCGAAGCCAAGGTTCTCAAGATGGCCGGCGGCCTGGGGCGCAATCCCAGTCCCGAGGCGCGCCAGCTTCTGGCGCATGCTCTGCGGCCGTTCATTTTGCGCCGCACCAAGCAACAGGTGGCTCGCGAGCTGCCTTCCAAAACCGAGCAGACCATTTACTGCGAGCTGGAAGGCCCGCAACGCAAACACTACGACGAATTGCGTGCGCACTACCGGGAAACGCTGCTGAATCGCGTACAGACGCAGGGTCTGGCCAAGAGCAAGATGCACGTGCTGGAAGCGCTGCTGCGCCTGCGCCAGGCGGCGTGCCATCCGGGGCTGATCGATCCCAAACAGGTGGGCCAACCCAGCGCCAAATTGGACACGCTTCTGGAACAGCTCGATGAATTGCGTCAGGAGGGTCACAAGGCGCTGGTCTTTTCGCAATTCACCAGCCTGCTGGCCATCGTGCGCAAGCGCCTGGATGCCGCCGGCGTGCGTTATGAATACCTGGATGGAGCCACACGCGATCGCCAGACCCACGTGGAAGCGTTCCAGAACGATCCGGATTGCACCCTGTTCCTGATCAGTCTCAAGGCGGGCGGACTGGGTCTGAATCTCACGGCGGCCGAGTACGTCTTTCTGTTGGATCCGTGGTGGAATCCGGCGGTGGAAGCGCAGGCTGTGGATCGCGCGCATCGCATTGGGCAGACCAGGCCCGTGTTCGCCTATCGGCTGATTGCACGCGATACCGTGGAAGAGAAGGTTCTGGAGCTGCAAAAGACCAAGCGCGAGCTGGCGGATGCGATTCTGGGTGAGGACAACAGCCTGATCAGAGATTTGAAGAAGGAAGATCTGGAACTGTTGCTTTCGTAGGTGCTACAACGGAATCTGGCATGCCCCTGCGATTCGCCGCTGCGCTCCTGCTCCTCGGCCTGTCCGCCACCGCCGCCGACGAAGAAGCCCCGATCGAGGTCCGCGGACCGACCGTCGTTGCCTTCTTCCCGCCGACCACGGACAAGCAGTTGGAATCCGACCCCGGCACCAACGAAGCCCTGGCCGACTTTCAGCTCTACGCCAGCCAGGTGGCCGGCCCTTTCGCCAAATCCGGAATCGACTTTCACGTGGTCGTTGCCAGGTCATTCCAGCTCCGCGTCGGCAAGAAACTCATCCGGTTTCGCCCGCGCCGCGTGAGCATCGGCTACTATTTCATCGCTCCCGGAAAGAAGCCGCGCATTCAGGAAGGAGTCGATACCAGCATCGATCTTGCCGGCATTGCCCGGGACTACTTCGGCATCGCGGTCCCTCTGCCCGCCCGCTAAACTTCCCCACCCCCGGCGCGTCCTTTTTGATAGAACACGCTAAAATAGTACTTGGGCATTCCCCACCGTAACGAGACCTATTAATGATTGTTGACACAATCCTGGCAAAAGTCTTCGGCACCAAAACTGAGCGCGAGATCAAAGAGCTGCAGCCCAGGGTGGCCGCTGTCAATGAGTTCGAGCCGCAGATGCGAGAGTTGTCCGATATCGACCTCGCCGCCAAGACCATCGAATTCAAAGAACGCATCGCCCAGGGCGCCACGCTGGACGACCTGCTGCCGGAAGCCTTCGCCGTAGTTCGGGAAGGCGGACGCCGCATCCTCAACATGCGCCATTTCGACGTCCAGTTGATTGGCGGCATGGTGCTTCACGCCGGCAAAATCGCCGAAATGAAAACCGGAGAAGGGAAGACCCTGGTCGCCACCCTGCCGGTCTACCTCAATTCGCTGGAAGGCAAAGGCGTCCACGTGGTNNATGGATGGGCCGCCTGTACAAGTTCCTCGGCCTCACTGTCGGCGTGATTGTGCATGATCTGGACGATGCCGAACGCAAGGAAGCATACAATTCCGATATCACCTACGGCACCAACAACGAGTTCGGCTTCGATTACCTGCGCGACAACATGAAGTTTCGCATCGAAGACTGCACTCAACGCCCGCACAATTACGCCGTCGTCGACGAAGTCGATTCCATCCTGATCGATGAAGCCCGCACCCCGCTGATCATTTCCGGCCCCAGCGAAGAGTCTACCGACAAGTACTACAAGATCAATCGCATCATCCCCAAGTTGGTCCGCGGCGAAGAGATCGATGGGCCCGAGCAGGGCTCCATGAAGATCACCACGGGTGATTACACTATCGATGAAAAACACAAGAGCGCCGCGCTCACCGAACAGGGTGTTGCCAAGGTCGAAAAGCTGCTCAACCTCGGCAATCTGTACGACCCCAACAACATCGAATACAACCACCACGTGCAGCAGGCTCTGCGCGCCCACGTGCTCTACGAGCGCGATCGCGAGTATGTAATCAAGGATGGTGACGACGGCCCCGAAGTCATCATCGTCGACGAATTCACCGGCCGCCTGATGCCCGGCCGCCGCTGGAGCGATGGCCTGCACCAGGCGGTGGAAGCCAAGGAAGGCGTCAAGATCCAGCGTGAAAACCAGACCCTCGCCACCATCACCTTCCAGAACTATTTCCGCATGTACAAGAAGCTCTCCGGCATGACCGGTACGGCGGAAACCGAAGCGGCTGAATTCCAGAAGACCTATAAGATCGACGTTACCGTGGTTCCCACCAACCGCACCATGATCCGCAAAGAATTTCCCGACCTGGTGTACCGCACCGAAATCGAGAAATTCCGCAATGCGGCCAACGAAATCAAGAAGTACAACGAGACTGGGCAGCCCGTGCTGGTCGGTACCATCTCCGTCGAGAAGTCGGAACGCCTGTCGGCCATCTTAAAGAAGATGGGCGTCCGGCACGAGATTCTGAACGCCAAGAATCACGAACGGGAAGCCTCCATTGTGGCCCAGGCGGGGCGCAAAGGCGCCGTGGTGGTCTCCACCAACATGGCCGGCCGCGGTACGGATATTTTGCTGGGCGGCAATCCCGAGTTCATGACCAAGGACGCCTGTCTGAAAGACAAGGTGGCCGAGCGCCTGCCCGAAGAAGAGGCGCGCTTCGTGGCCGACGAGCATTTCTACTACTTCACCCACCACGACCAGTTCTATCGCGTGCGCCGTGATAAATGGGACGAACTCTACAACGGCTTCAAGCTCCAGACCGACGCGGAGCACGACGAAGTAACGGCGCTGGGCGGGCTGCACATCGTGGCCACCGAACGCCACGAATCCCGCCGCATTGACAACCAGTTGCGCGGCCGGTCGGGCCGCCAGGGCGACCCCGGCAGTTCCCGTTTCTTCCTCTCGCTGCAGGATGACCTGCTCCGCATCTTCGGCGGCGAGCGCATGCAGAACCTCATGCTGCGCCTCGGTATGGAAGAGGATGTGCCCATCGAAAGCAAGCTCATCACCAAGCGTATTGCCAAGGCGCAGGAAGCCGTCGAAGTGCAGAACTTCGAGACCCGCAAACACCTCCTGGAATACGACGACGTGATGAATAAGCAGCGCCAGGCGGTTTATGGCATGCGCCGCCAGTTGCTGGAAGGCATTGAACAGAAGGAGCGTGTGCTGGAGATGGTGCGCGCCATCATTGACGCGGCCATCGATTTGCGGTGTTCCGAAGACAAGCATCCCGATACCTGGGACCTGGGTTCGCTTCGGAACGATGTGCTCACCAGCTTCGGAACCAAAATCGATATCCAGGAACTCGGAGAAATGACCAAGGACGAGATGTCCGACGCCATTTTCGAAAAACTGCGCCTGAAATACCAGGAAAAAGAAGACCTGGTGGGCCCCGATGTGATGCGCCAGACCGAGCGCATCGTGATGCTGCAAGTGATCGACAACCAGTGGAAAGACCACCTGCTATCGATCGACGAGTTGAAACAGGGCATCGGTCTGCGCGGCCACGGCCAGAAGGATCCGCTGGTCGAATACAAGAAGGAATCGTGGNNTGACCGTGGGCGAGCGGCCGGTTCTCCCGTTCCCCGAGGAGGAGGAGGAAGAAGAGCAGCAGGAGGCCCGTCCCGATCCCAACGAGCAGCAGCGTCTGGCAGCCAAGAACCAGATGGAAGACTTCACGCGCAACATCCAGCGCAAGAAGGAAAAGGAACTCGAGGCTCTCCATTTCGGCGGCGACGACTCCACGTCGGCCCAGCCGGTCAGCGTAGGCCAGAAGGTCGGCCGCAACGATCCCTGCCCCTGCGGCAGCGGCAAGAAATACAAGAAGTGCCACGGCGCGGCGTAGACCTGGTAGCGTCCATCGAGGAAGCGTTTGGCGGGCTGGATCGCCCGTCACCTGAAGAGATCTCCGGCTATTACACCTACGCCGACCAGGATTTCCTGGACGCGTTCGGACAAAGAACGTGGCAGGAATTGCGTCCGCTGAGCCAATATATCCGAGGGGCCGGTGACCTCCTGGTCCTTTCCGCTAAGGTCTATCAGTATTGCCTCCCGGCATATTTGGTTGCTCTGGTCGATGAAGCTGGCGAGGACTCTTATCTGAGCGGAGTGCTGAAGTCCCTGTGGTACGAGGTTGAGCACCGGGACAGCCGTCTCCTCCGCGACCACTTTGACCCGCGTAAGGGAATGGCCGAGACCCTGAACGAATTGGAAATCCAGATGCCCGAACTCACCGATCAGGAGAGGATGAAAGCAGCGGAAATCCGCGCCGGGATAGCACAAAAAATCGCCTACATCAAGGAATTGAGAGGCGTCGATCTCTTGGACAGTTACCAGTGGCAGGCCCGTCTCCGTGCGAAATGGGAGGAGCGCATGCCACTGCTCACCGGCCTCCAGAAGAACTGCATCGCGCGAGTCCTGGTGCTTATTTTGGAAAGAACCACCGACCCGTTCGGCCGGCGACGCATCCAGACCCTGCTCGACAAATACTGGCGCGCCTTCTTGGCAGCGTAGCGCCGCCAAAGGTGCTGAGTATTGGTGGGCGGGA
>OKRF01000222.1:8932-13174 GCA_900290315.1 Candidatus Sulfopaludibacter sp. SbA3
CCCCCACCATTACAGCCGCAGCAAAGAGAAGGAGGTTACTCTTTGCCGGGCAAGGTAAAGTAAAACGTCGCACCTTTGCCCAAGGCCGATTCCACCCAGATGCGTCCCTCGTGACGGGTCACGATCTTTCGGCAAATGGCAAGGCCCATGCCACTGCCTGAGCTTTTGTCGCGCGGTTGGAGACAGCGGAAGATGCCAAAAATTTTCTCCGCGTACTGGGGCTCGATGCCGATTCCGTTGTCGCGCACCGAGAAAAGCCACTCCCCGCCGCGCTGGCTATGCGCCGTAACATGGATGCGCGGCACTTGTTCGCTTCGATACTTGATTGAGTTAACCAGCAGATTCTGGAACAGCCGAGTCAACTGGACGGGATCTCCCGTGACCCATGGCAGCGGCCCCCGCGTAAGCACCGCCCCACTTTCTTCGATCAACGAGTGAAGGTTGCGGATGGCGTCATTCAGGGCGTCGTCGCAGTTCATGCGCGTGAAGAAGTCGGTGCCGCGGGCATCTACACGCGAAAAGTCGAGCAAATCGTGGATGAGCTTTTCCATACGGTCCGAGCCTTCGACGATGAAGTCGATAAACTGGTCCGCATCGCCGGCGAGTTGCCCCCGGTACCGTTTGGCGAGGAGTTGGGCGTAGATGGAGACGGTGCGCAAGGGCTCCTGCAAATCGTGGCTCGCGATATAAGCAAACTGCTGCAACTCTTCGTTGGAGCGCATCAATGCCTCGGTGCGCTCCAGAACGCGCTCTTCCAGGTGGGTGTTCAGTTCACGAATGCGCTCTTCCGTCTTCTTGCGCTCGCTGATGTCGCGGATGGAACAGGTAACCACCACGCCATCCTCGGTGTGGAGCGGGCTGAAGCTGAACTCGGCTTGAAACGCCTCGCGGCCGTCGGGGAAGGCGTGCATCTCGATGCCCCGTTCGACGGGCTGTGCCTTGGGCCCTCCAAAATCGTCGTCCCACCCCGGTCGAAGGCGGTACGTCCAACCAGGCACCAGCGCACGGATGTTCCGGGAGATCAGCCTGTCCCGCCGGCAGTTGAACAGGATTTCCGTCTGCGAATTGACCATCACGATTTCGCCGTCCTCGCGGCATACGACCATGGCATCCGGCGCCGCCTCCAGCAACGATCGAAACTTCTGCTCCGCCTTCTGAAGCACTTCGGCCTGTTTCCTCAGCGCGTCGGCCTGTTCCTGCAGCTTGGCATTGCTGCGGCTCAGTTCCACGAATACGGCCACTTTAGAGCGCAGCACCTCCGGAACGATTGGTTTGAAGAGGAAATCGACCGCTCCCAGATCGTAACCGCGGAACAGGTGTTCTTCATTCCGATAGCCGGTAAGGAAGAGAATCGGGATTTGCCGCGATCGCGGGCGGCTGCGGATCAGCTCGGCGGTTTCAAAGCCGTCCATTTCGGGCATTCTCACGTCCAGCAGGATGGCCGCGAAATCGTCGTCCAGAAGATAGCGGAGCGCCTCCTTGCCGGAGTTCGCCAGCACCAACTGTTCTCCCAAACCGCTGAGCGCTGCCTCCAGGGACACCAGGTTTTCTGGTGTATCGTCCACCAGAAGAATTTTGATCCTGCGTTCCACTGTGGGCTCCAGAGCGGCTTGTGCTGCGTTGGCGGTCACGCTACGCCCCTTGTCTGCCTGCGGTCAAGGTGGCCGGTGAATGTTCCTGGCCGCGCACCAGCCAGACGCGCAACACTGAGAACAACTGGTCCAGGTCGACCGGTTTGGTGATGTAATCCGAAGCGCCGGCCTCGATGCACTTGGCGCGGTCGCCCTTCATCGCCTTGGCGGTCACGGCGATGATGGGCAGCGTGCGGAACTCGGGAATCTGCTTGATGGCGCGCATGGTTTCGTAGCCGTCCATTTCCGGCATCATGATATCCATAAGGACGCCGTCCACGCCAGGCGTCTTGAGCAGAGTCTCGATGCCCGCGCGGCCATTCTCGGCGTGAACCACCTGCAGGTTATGCTGTTCCAGGACGCTGGTCAAAGCAAAGATGTTGCGGACGTCATCGTCCACCACCAGCACCTTTTTGCCCGCCAGCGTGACGTCGTTGCGGCGGACGACGGTCAGGACTTCCCGTTGGTCTTCGGAAAGGTCCGCCTCGGCCCGATGCAGAAGCAGCACAGTCTCCTCCAGCAGGCGTTCGCTGGATTCCGCAAAGCGGACGATGCCCGATCGTGCGAGCCGCCGCAGACCGGACTCCAGTTCGGCCGTCACGTGGCGCATCCCCGAAAGCACGATCGGCGGGGTTTGCGGGCTGGTTTCCGCCTGGATCTCTTCGGCTAACTGCGTTGCCGGAATGTCGGCCAGGTGAAGGTCGAGGACCATTCCGTCCAGGTACTGGTGTTTCACCACGGCCAGGGCTTCTCCACCAGACCTCACGGCAAGAATCTCCACGTCAATTCCGCCCATCAACTCCCGCCACGCGGCGCGGCGAACTTCGTCGCTTGCCACGATCAGCAACTTCCTGGTGCGCCGCTGCAAGGAGTGATGGATAGTGTCGAACGCGGCGTTCAGATTGTCTTTGGTGATGGATTTTTCCAGGTACGTCATCGCGCCCAGGGCCAGCCCCCGGCGCCGGTTTTCATCGCCGCTGATAACGTGCACTGGAATGTGCCGCGTGGCCGGATCGTGCTTCAGCCGGTCCAGAATCGTCCAGCCCGCCATGTCCGGCAGAGTAATGTCGAGCGTGATGGCGCCGGGGTTGAACTCGCGGGCCAGCGTGAGAGCGGTCGCTCCGCGCAGCGCCACCAGCGCCCGGATGGCGCGGTCGTGCGCCAGGTCAACCAGGATGCGGGCAAACGTGACGTCGTCTTCTATAATCAACAGAACCGGATCGCCGGGGTGGATCAGGTTCCTGTCGTCATCGATTTCGATGTCATGCACCACTACCGCCGGCGTGGCCGATGGAGGCGGCAGGATCATGTCCACGACTTCTTCGGCGGACACACTCGCCCCGTTGTCGCGGCCCATGACCGACCGCGCTCCCTCGCCGGCCGGGACAACCTGCGGCGATTCGCTCTTGAGCGCCGACACCTGCGCGACGTAGGTTTGCGGAAGATATAGCGTAAACGTGCTGCCCGTTCCGGGGGCGCTTTGCAGGCGGATCTCGCCGCCCAGCAAACGAGTGAGTTCCCGGCTGATGGACAGGCCCAGTCCGGTGCCGCCATACTTGCGGCTGGTGGTGCCGTCCGCCTGCTGAAACGCCTCGAAGATGATCCGCTGCTTGTCCTGCGGAATGCCTATGCCGGTATCGGTGACCGAGAACGCGATCACCGATTTCACGCGGTTCAGGACGGGGTGAGTCGCACTCCAGCCCGAGGTGGCGCGCTCCATCCGGAGCCGCACCGTTCCGTGTTCGGTAAACTTGAGCGCATTGGACAGCAGGTTCTTGAGCACCTGGTGCAGCCGCTTTCCATCTGTGATGATCGTGTCCGCCGGCAGGTTGTCACCCGTCTCGATGGAAAGATCGAGCCCCTTCCCTTCGGCCACGTGCCGGAATGTGCGCAAGCTGAGGTCGCGCAGCTCCGTGAAGCGGATGCTGCCCACTTCTACATCCATCTTGCCGGACTCGATCTTGCTGAGGTCGAGAATATCGTTGATCAGGGCCAGCAGGTCGGTGCCGGACGAGTGAATGGTTTCGGCGTACTTGACCTGCTTCTGACTCAAGGCGCCCTCTGTGTTCTCAGCCAGCATCTGCGCCAGAATGAGCAGGTTGTTCAGCGGCGTGCGCAGTTCATGACTCATGTTGGCCAGGAATTCGCTCTTGTATTTGGAGGTGAGCGACAACTGTTCGGCCTTTTCTTCGAGCGCCGCCTTGGCCTGCTCCACCTCACGGTTCTTGGTTTCCACCTCGTTCTTCTGTTCGGCCAGCAGGTGCGCCTTCTCTTCCAACTCCGCATTGGTCTTCTGAAGCTGCTCGGCGAGCGCTTGGCTTTGTTTCAAAAGTTGCTCCGTGCGCATCGTGGCCGCGATGGTGTTCAGCACGATGCCGATGCCCTGCGTGAGTTGATCCAGAAACGCCAGGTTTACGTCGGTGAAGTGCCGGAACGATGCCAGCTCGATGACCGCCTTGGCCTCGCCTTCGAAGAGCACTGGCAGCACTACGATGCTGAGTGGCGTTCCTTCGCCCAGGCTTGAAGTGATTTTGACGTAGTCTTTCGGAACATCAGTTACAAGGATGCGGCGCTTTTCGCGCCCGCACTGGCCCACCAGTCCCTGGCCCAT
>OKRF01000222.1:13184-19673 GCA_900290315.1 Candidatus Sulfopaludibacter sp. SbA3
GGATGCGGCGCTTTTCGCGCCCGCACTGGCCCACCAGTCCCTGGCCCATGCCGAACTGGGCCTTGACGCTGTCGTTCGAACCGTAAGCGGCGAGAAGCTTCAGGGACTCCGATTCATCGCTGGAATCGGCGACGTAGAAAGTTCCGAGCTGCGCGCCAACCAGGGGAGTCAATTCGGACAGAAGCAGTTTGGCCACGGTCAACAGATCGCGCTGGCCTTGCATCATTCCCGTGAACTTGGCGATGTTGGTCTTGAGCCAGTCCTGATCGGTGTTCTTGCGGGTAGTCTCCGCGAGGTTGACAATCATCTCGTTGATGTTGTCCTTCAGGGCTGCGACCTCGCCCAGAGCCTCGACCGCGATGGACCGGGTGAGGTCTCCCTTGGTGACGGCCGTAGCGACGTCGGCGATGGCGCGGACCTGCGTAGTCAGGTTGGCGGCGAGTTGGTTGACGTTGTCCGTGAGGTCGCGCCAGATTCCAGCCGCGCACGGCACCAGGGCCTGGCCGCCCAGTTTACCTTCGATACCGACTTCGCGAGCCACATTGCTGACCTGATCGGCGAACACCGCCAGGGTATCGATCATGCCATTGATGGTGTCGGCGAGTTCGGCGATCTCGCCTTTGGTTTCCAGCACCAGTTTGCGTTTCAGGTTGCCGTTGGCCACGTCGGTAACCACTTTGGCGATACCGCGGACCTGGGTGGTGAGGTTGGCGGCCATGAAGTTCACGTTATCGGTCAAGTCCTTCCACGTACCGCCCACCCCACGCACTTCGGCCTGGCCGCCCAGTTTGCCTTCAGTACCGACTTCACGGGCGACACGCGTCACCTCCGAAGCAAAACTGTTGAGCTGATCGACCATGGTGTTGATGGTGTCCTTCAGCTCCAGAATCTCTCCCTGCACATCCACGGTGATTTTGCGGCTCAGGTTTCCATTCGCGACTGCGGTGGTCACCTGCGCGATGTTGCGCACCTGGGCGGTCAAGTTGCCGGCCATGGAATTGACGCTATCGGTGAGATCTTTCCACGTGCCGGCCACGCCGCGCACTTCGGCCTGGCCGCCGAGTTTGCCCTCGGTGCCGACTTCGCGCGCCACGCGCGTCACCTCCGCCGCGAACGAGCTGAGCTGATCGACCATGGTGTTGACGGTGTTCTTCACTTCGAGAATCTCACCGCGGACGTCCACCGTGATCTTGCGTGACAGATCCCCCTTAGCGACCGCGGTCGTCACTTCCGCGATGTTGCGCACCTGCGTGGTCAGGTTGGCCGCCATGAAGTTGACGCTGTCGGTGAGGTCCTTCCATGTGCCGGCCACGCCGCGCACATCCGCCTGGCCGCCGAGTTTGCCCTCGGTGCCGACTTCGCGGGCCACGCGCGTGACTTCGGAGGCGAACGAACTGAGCTGGTCGACCATGGTGTTGATCGTGTTCTTCAGCTCCAGAATTTCGCCGCGTGCATCCACCGTAATCTTAGTGGTCAGGTCGCCCTTGGCCACAGCCGTAGTGACGCCCGCGATGTTACGCACCTGGTTGGTGAGATTGCTGGCCATGGAGTTGACCGAGTCGGTCAAGTCTTTCCAGGTTCCAGCTACGCCGCGCACATCCGCCTGGCCGCCGAGTTTGCCTTCGGTGCCGACTTCGCGGGCTACGCGCGTGACCTCGGACGCGAACGAACTGAGCTGGTCAACCATGGTGTTGATGGTGTTTTTCAGTTCCAGAATTTCGCCGCGCACGATTGATGGTGTTTTTCAGTTCCAGAATTTCGCCGCGCACGTCCACCGTGATTTTGCGGCTGAGGTCACCCTTGGCAACCGCCGTAGTGACTTCGGCGATATTGCGCACCTGGTTGGTGAGGTTGCTGGCCATGGAGTTCACCGAGTCGGTCAAATCCTTCCAGGTACCCGCTACGCCCTTCACATCCGCCTGCCCGCCCAGCTTGCCTTCGGTGCCCACTTCGCGCGCCACGCGCGTCACTTCGCCGGCGAAGCTGTTGAGCTGGTCCACCATAATGTTGACGGTGTTCTTCAACTCGAGAATTTCGCCGCGCACATCCACCGTGATCTTGCGCGAGAGGTCGCCCCGGGCCACCGCCGTGGTCACCTCGGCGATATTGCGAACTTGAGCCGTGAGGTTGCCGGCCATGGAGTTCACGCTGTCCGTCAAATCCTTCCACGTGCCGGCCACGCCGCGCACATCCGCCTGGCCGCCGAGTTTGCCTTCGGTGCCCACTTCGCGCGCCACGCGGGTTACTTCAGAGGCGAACGAACTGAGCTGGTCCACCATGGTGTTGATGGTGTTCTTCAGCTCCAGAATCTCGCCGCGCACATCCACCGTGATCTTGCGGCTCAGGTCGCCCTTCGCGACAGCGGTAGTCACCTCGGCAATGTTGCGAACCTGGTTGGTGAGGTTGCCGGCCATGGAGTTGACCGAATCGGTCGGTCAGGTCTTTCCAGGTACCCGCCACGCCTTTCACCTCCGCCTGGCCGCCCAGCTTGCCTTCCGTGCCGACCTCGCGCGCCACGCGGGTCACCTCGCCGGCGAAGGCGTTGAGCTGATCGACCATGGTATTAATGGTGTTCTTGAGCTCCAAGATTTCGCCGCGCACATCCACTGTAATCTTGCGCGAAAGGTCGCCATTCGCCACGGCCGTGGTGACCTGCGCAATATTGCGGACCTGAGCCGTAAGGTTGCCAGCCATGGAATTGACGCTATCGGTGAGGTCCTTCCACACACCGCCCACGCCTTCCACTTCGGCCTGCCCGCCCAATTCACCTTCGGTGCCGACTTCGCGCGCCACGCGGGTTACCTCGGAGGCGAACGCGTTCAACTGGCCCACCATGGTGTTGATGGTATTTTTGAGCTCCAGAATCTCGCCTTGGACGTCCACGGTGATTTTGCGCGAAAGGTCTCCGTTAGCCACCGCCGTGGTGACCTCGGCGATGTTGCGCACCTGGGCCGTGAGGTTGCCGGCCATGGAGTTCACGCTATCGGTGAGATCCTTCCAGACGCCGCCGACGCCCTTCACCTGGGCTTGGCCGCCGAGTTTGCCTTCGGTGCCCACTTCGCGCGCCACACGCGTGACTTCGGAAGCGAAGCTGTTGAGCTGGTCCACCATGATGTTCACAGTGTTCTTGAGCTCCAGAATCTCGCCGCGCGCGTCCACTGTGATTTTGGTGGAGAGGTCGCCTCGGGCTACCGCGGTGGTGACACCGGCGATGTTCCGCACCTGGTTGGTGAGGTTGCCGGCCATTGAGTTCACGCTCTCCGTCAAATCCTTCCAGGTGCCGGCGACGCCCTTCACCTCCGCCTGGCCTCCAAGTTTGCCGTCGGTGCCCACCTCGCGCGCCACGCGCGTTACTTCGGACGCGAAGGAGCCAAGCTGGTCAACCATGGTGTTGATGGTGTTCTTAAGTTCCAGGATTTCGCCACGCACCGCCACCGTGATCTTGCGGGAGAGGTCGCCGTTTGCCACCGCCGTGGTGACTTCGGCGATATTGCGCACCTGGCCGGTCAGATTGCCGGCCATGGAATTCACACTGTCGGTCAGATCCTTCCAGGTCCCGGCCACGCCCCGCACATCCGCCTGGCCGCCCAGGATTCCTTCGGTACCGACTTCGCGCGCCACGCGCGTCACTTCGGAGGCAAACGCGTTCAACTGGTCCACCATGGTGTTGATCGTGTTCTTGAGCTCCAGAATTTCGCCGCGCACATCCACGGTGATTTTTCGCGAGAGGTCGCCATTGGCCACCGCGGTAGTGACCTCGGCGATATTGCGCACCTGGGCCGTCAGGTTGCCCGCCATGGAGTTGACGCTGTCCGTCAAATCCTTCCACACGCCGGCGACTCCCTTCACTTCCGCCTGGCCGCCGAGTTCGCCTTCGGTGCCGACTTCGCGCGCCACGCGCGTCACCTCGGAAGCGAACGAGCCGAGCTGATCCACCATGGTATTGATGGTGTTCTTGAGCTCCAGAATTTCGCCCTGGACGTCTACCGTGATCTTGCGGGAGAGGTCGCCGTTGGCCACCGCGGTGGTGACTTCGGCGATGTTGCGCACCTGGGCCGTCAGGTTGCCGGCCATGGAGTTGACGCTGTCCGTAAGGTCCTTCCACACGCCGCCCACACCCTTCACCACGGCCTGGCCGCCGAGCTTACCTTCGGTACCCACCTCGCGCGCCACACGCGTCACTTCGGAGGCGAAGGAATTCAACTGCGCCACCATGGTGTTCACCACCCGCGCCGTGTGCAGGAACTCGCCCTTGAGCGAGCGGCCGTCGACTTCCAGCGCCATGGTTTGCGACAGATCGCCCTTGGCCACCGAGCCGATGACACGCGCGACCTCCGTGGAAGGCTGCACCAAATCTCCAATCAGTCCGTTGACCGAATCGAGGCACTCGGCCCAGCGGCCCAGCGGCCCGAGGCCGAGCCGAGGCTGGCGCGCTGGTTGATCTTGCCTTCCTTGCCGACCGCGCTGCTGATGCGCGAGAACTCGCTCGCCATGCGCTCATTCAGTTTGAAAATGTCGTTGAGCGTGTCGGCGATCTTGCCCGCCACGCCGATTTGGTCAACCGGCAGGCGGGCGGAGAAATCGCCATCCCGGAAGGCGATCAAGGTTTTCAACAAGGTGCTTGCGTCCAGTACATCGGTCACGTATCCGGTTTGCATGACTTACTCCTTACTCAGCGGACCTGGACTTGGCCTTGGCCTGTCCCAGTACTTCTTTAAACACTGCTCCCAGACTGAGAAACTGCTCCAAATTGGAGGGCTTTCGCAGGAAGGCGGCCGCCCCCAGTTCGCTGGCTACGATGCGGTCGCGCGGAGAGTCCGAGGAGGTCAGAACTACCACCGGGATGCTGGCGAGGTGTTCCGTCTCGCGAAGGCGCCGCAGGATCTCGATGCCATCGTGTCGCGGGAGGTTGAGGTCGAGGATGATCAGCTTCAACTGGCTTTCGGGGAGCGCCCCTTCCCGATAAAGGATCTGCAGGACTTCTCTTCCGTCGGCGGCCAGTTGCAGCGGTAAGTCGATCCCATGCTCCTGCAGGGCGGCGCGAATCAGGTAAACATCCGCCGGATGGTCTTCGGCCAGCAGGATTTTAGGCATGCGGCCCATACCTTTCGGGGCCACAGTCCGGTCTTGAAAAAAGTGCACGCCGTGAAAATCCTTCATCCGCGACGGTGCAAAACCTGACGATTGTGAGGGACCCCATCCCGCGCTTCGTTTTGGCTCGCCGATTCATCCCAAATCCCAGCCACTCCAAGAGCGTCCCGGGCGGTCTTTAGCCCGATCCGAGGCTCCCGGAAATCGTATGATAACGTCCGGAAGAGCCACTTGATAGCACGCTTGCGGCCATTCGAACCATGTGCCTGGCCAGGCCGATTGACACTATCGTAATCCCACCGGTGTTCCGCCCAAAGCATGGGCTCGCGGCAATTTGTCCGGGAAATCACACTTGTTGCCGACTGTTCAGAACGGTGCCTCGGGTGCTGTGCCAATTGCACGAATGCAACGCAGTGGGACGCCGAGGGTATTGATCATCGAGGACGAGCGAGCCGACCGCGAAATCTACAAGCGGTACCTTCAAGACTCGACAACTTTTCAATTTGAATTCGCCGAGTCCGATTCGGCCACCGCGGGAATCGAAATGTCCAGGCGGTGGTCGCCGGATTGCATTTTGCTGGATTTCAACCTGCCCGATATGGATGGCCTCGATGTTCTGCCGCGGCTTCGCGGCGAGGACGATCGCCTTCCCTGCGCCGTGGTGATGCTTACTGCGTTCGGCGGCGAAGAACTGGCGGTCAACGCCATGAAGAACGGGGCGATGGACTATCTGCCGAAAGGCAAGGTCGCCGGTGAGGTACTGCTCCGCGCCGTGGTAAACGCCATGGAGAGATTTCAGATGCAATACCGCATCGACTCGCAAAGATCCGCGCTGGAGAGAAGTGCGCAGCGATACCAGACTCTGCTGGAGGCCATCCCCCAAATGGTCTGGATGGCCAATTCCGAAGGCCGCGGAGAATACGCGAACAGCCGATGGTTCGAGTACACCAGGCTGGGTATCGAAGAAGCCGGACCATTGGGATGGAACGACCTTCTCCATCCCGAGGACCGGGAACGTACCTGGACTGCCTGGAACCAGGCGAGGCAGGTTGGCTTGGCATTTGAGACAGAACACCGTTTGAAGCGCGCGGCGGACGGCAGCTACCGATGGCACCTGGTGCGGGCAGTCCCCTTTCGGGGCGGCGCGGGAGAGGTCACGAACTGGTTCGGAACGCAAACGGAAATCGAAAACCAGAAGCAGGCCGAGATTGTCAATCTGCAAAAGGAAAAACTCCAGGGGATCGGCCGGCTGGCGGCGGGAATCGCCCACGATTTCAATAATCTGCTGGTGGCCATCATCGGCGGCGCGAGCTACGTGATGGAGAGTCTGCCGCCGTCCCACTCGGGTCAGCAGATGTTACAAGGCGTGGTCCAGGCCGGCGAACGCGCCGCCGAGCT
>OKRF01000222.1:19683-24414 GCA_900290315.1 Candidatus Sulfopaludibacter sp. SbA3
ACACTCGGGTCAGCAGATGTTACAAGGCGTGGTCCAGGCCGGCGAACGCGCCGCCGAGCTCACCGCCAAAATGCTTGCTTATGCGGGCAAGGGCAACATGTATAGCGAGCTGACCGATCTCAACACTCTGGTCTGCGAAACCTGCAACTCTCTGCGAGGCTCCATCCCCAAGACGATTCGGCTCAACATCCGAGCCACTCCGGATTTGCCGCTCGTAACTACCGATTGCCGGCAGATGAGGCAGGTCATTGTGGATCTGGTCATGAACGGCGTGGAAGCGATTGGCGAGGGCGCTCCCGGAACAATTTCCGTGGGCACGGGAACGGAGGACGCCGGCACCGAACTCACGGCGCTGAACGTCGGCAAGTACGTGGTGCTGGAAGTTCGGGACAACGGATGCGGCATGAACGAAGAGACCCAGCGGCAGGTTTTTGACCCCTTTTTCACGACGAAATTCACCGGCCGCGGTTTAGGCCTGGCCGCCGTCCACGGATTCGCTCGCAGCAGCGGAGGCGCCGTGTTTGTGGAGAGCGCGCCGGGAAAGGGCACTTGCTTCCGAGTCCTTTTGCCCGCGATGCCGGTCGAAGCACAGTCGGCCGGTGGGGCGTGTTGATAGCTTCGATATGCACGGGCAACCCAAACCATTCAGTGGACGGCANNGGACTGGCGGATGACGACTCCTGTGTGCGGCTGGGTGCCGACGCACTTCACGATCTTGTGGGGCCTGTGAACCAGATGCGGTCGATGGCGGACCTGATCCTGAAGAGATATCGAGGCAAACTGGACGATGATGCGGAAGCCCTGTTTGGTTTTATGCAAGACTCTTCGGACCGGTTGCAGAACTTGCTGAACGGACTGCGAACGTATATGCAAGTCATCGGGCAACGCGCGGCTTACCGCCATTTCGACGCCGGCGCCGTTCTTGCCGGCGCAATGGTCACGATCCAGCAGACAATCGATAAGAATGACGCTGTGGTGACTCACGATCCGCTCCCCGAAGTGTACGGCGATCCCAATCAGATCAGTTATGTTTTCGCCAGCCTCATCGAAAACTCCATCAAGTTCCGAAGCGGGTCCAGACCGGAAATCCATGTCGCGGCCTCTCCACAGCAAAACGAATGGCTGTTCTCCGTTTGCGACAACGGCATCGGCATCGATCCCAAATATCGCGACCGCATTTTCGGGGTCTTCAAGCGCATTCATAACGAGGCGTACCCCGGAGCAGGCATGGGCCTGGCGATCGCCAGCCGGATCCTCGAACGCCACGGCGGCAGTATCTGGGTGGAACCACACCACGGACAGGGCGCCACATTCCTGTTCGCATTACCGCACAACACAAGCGGAGACTCCAGCGGACTGCTTTAAATGAATTCTTGAAACAATGGAAAGTGACGTGCACTCTTTGCTACCGCTCCAGTACTCTCGCACCTGTACACTTTCAGGGGATCCTCATAATGTCAATGAGTCAAAGGACCATCCTTGTGGTCGATGACGAGACGTCGCAGCGAAGCCTGATGCGCAGCATCTTGCACCTGGAGGCCTATGCCGTCTTGGAAGCCGCTGATTACGACGGAGCCCTGGATGTTCAACGCGGGCATCTCGGAGAGATCGACGTGCTATTGATCGACCTCAGCCTGCCTGGCCGGAATGGCTTCGAGGTGTCCAAGGCGCTGCTCGCCGTCGAGCCGAATTTGGCGGTGCTCTTCGTATCCGGGTATGCCGGGGCGGAACTGTGCAAGTTCCTCGACATGCCATTGACTGACGTGCATTTCCTACAGAAGCCATTTTCACCGGCTGAACTTCTGCGGCGCGTAAAACTGCTGCTCGAATCGGCGGGCCCGTTATCCGGCAGGACGTCGGCGGTTTAGGCGGCTCTGAAAACTGCCTCTTTCGCCGCACGGTTTGCGGGAGCGCGCGCTGGGGGATTCGAGCGAACCGGAACTGTTCATTTAGGGAAAGCCTCCGCGCGGGTCCACTGCCGATGTCCTGTGTCGTGCCTTCGCCCTCAACTCCCTGGGCACAGCACGCCCAGCCGGAACTCCTGGTCTGGATCGAATTGCCGCTAGCCAATGCAGGGTAGGTCTCCAGACCGGCCTCGCGCCGAGGGCGCGCTGTGCGCGAAGCGTCTACCAGTGGCTCCAGATCGCGCAGCCGGTTTGTGGGCCCGCAGAGGATTACCAACGAAATCCTGCGCCCCTTGAGGTTCTGTTGATCTGGAATATTCCGATCGACAGTCAGGAGAATGTCGAAATTCTTTAGTCCAGCTAGATTGGCGAACGGGCCGTTTGGCAGTCGTGGTTTGGAAATAGAAGGCGGATGCGCTCGTCAACGCATTCGTCGATCAAGGGCCGCATCAGGCGTGGGCCGGCAACAGTTGCTTGGCTTCTTCCAGTGCGTCCAAGGCCAAAGACCGGGGAACGGTGGGAAATCCGGTCAGGAAATCTTCCAGCGTTTCGTTACCTTCCAGGTAATCGAATAGCGTCTGAACTGGCACCCGCGTCCCGCGGAACACCGGAGCGCCGTGCATGATTTCTGGATCTCTCGTGATGGCTGCCAGCACACATTCATTGTCTCTCCAAGCGGCCGCATGCAGCCGGACCAAAACCCACCCCCATGTAAACCCCGCTGTGTCAGAATTCGTCTACACCCACGAATGGAGCGAACGTCCACGCATGGGTTGGTAGCCACGGTGACGACGGACGCGGCCGATTTCGAGGATTTTGACGAACTGGTGCGGGTCTACTGGCCGCGGGTCTTCCGGTTCGCGCTGGCATCCCTGCGCGACTACGACGCGGCCCAGACCGTGGCGCAGGACTGCTTCTACAAGGCCCACCGCAGCCGGCCACATTTTCGCGGCGATTCCAGCCTCAATACCTGGCTGATGCAGATTGCCGTGAACCTGGTGCGTGACCACTTGCGCAACCGGCGGCTGCAATTCTGGAAGCGCAGCGAGGCGCTCGACCCGGCAGCCCGCTGGACGCCTGATGGGCAACTCTCGCCGGAAGCCTCGGCGGTGGTGCGGGAGAAAGTCCAGGAGGTCTGGCGCGCCGCCAGCGGTCTTTCGGAACGGCAGCGGACGGTATTCCTGCTGCGCTTTGTGGAAGACATGGATCTGCTCGAAATCGCCGCGGCCACAGGAATGGCGGAAGGGACCGTGAAGACTCACCTGTTTCGGGCATTGCAAGCCATTCGGGAACATTTGGGAGGCGCAAAGTGACACATTTGTCCGCGGAACAGATCGCCCAATGGATCGCCGGCGAACACACGGCTGAAGCGGAACTGCACGTCGCCGCGTGCGATCGCTGCCAGTCGGAGGTCGCAGGCTTGGTAGATGTGCTGGCGCAGTTTCGCTGCTCGGCCCGCAGTGTGGCCGCGCCTCTTCCTGCACTGCGTGCGTGGCGGCCCGCGGTGTGGCCGCGCTGGGCGGCCGTGGCAGCGGCAGTGGCATTGCTGGCGCTCGTGCCGGTGTACCGCGACCGGCGGGAACGGCAGCGGGCGGAGTTAGAGCGCGAAGACTCGCAGTTGTTGCAGCAGGTGGATGCGGAGATCTCACGCGCCGTGCCGGGCTCGATGGATCCCCTGGTGAAGATGGTGTCGTGGAATTCAGAAGCGAATCAGAACGAGGGACAGAAATGAAAAGACAGTTAGGTTTAATTTTCTTGCTGGCAGGCATAGCGGCAGCTCAGCCGCCGCAAGGACCCGGGCAGGGCGGCGCTCCGCCGCCCCCGCCCGCTGGAAATGGACCGGGCATGCCCGCCCCTTCCCGTCAGGGAGGCGGCGGGGGTCGGGAGGCGCCTCCTCCACCGCGGGCCAAACGGCCGCCGATGGAGCGATCGCTGATGCCGGGGCCTCCCGGGCGCTGGTGGAACAATCCACAAATGGTGCAAAAGCTGGCGCTCAATTCGGATCAGCAGAAGAAGATGGACGACATCTTCCAGGCGAACCGTCTGAAGCTGATCGACCTCAATGCCACTTTGCAAAAGGAAGAGGTGACCATGGAGCCGCTGGTCTCCGCCGATCAGCCGGACGAGTCCAAGATCCTGGCGCAGATCGATAAAGTGGCGCAGGCGCGGGCGGAACTGGAGAAGGCCAACGCCCGCTTCCTGCTGGGCATTCGCCGCGTGCTGACGCCCGACCAGTGGAAGAAGTTGCAGGCTGAAACTCCTCCGCAGGGCGGTGGCGGCGGCTTCGGACCGCGTCCCGGGGACGCGCCGCCAGCCGCCAGACCGCGAAAATAGATAGACGGTGTCGAAAAACCGGCCCAGCGACGGGTAACGCCGGCGATCTCGTCGCCGGTCGGCCAGTGCAACCGGCGGCAAGACCGCGGGCGTTACCGACCGCCGGTTTTTCATCCCGTTTTGCGGGGCGGTCCGCCCCTGATTGACAGACGACAAAAAACGATCGCGGGGCGGTCCGCCCCTGATTGACAGACGACAAAAAACGATCGTCTGTCCCACAGGGCAGCGTAGCCGCAACCACCGGAACCGCCGACAAGATCGGCGGCGCTACCAGGCTCGCGAAAATCTTCGTAGGAGGGCAGGTTCCCATACAGTGCGAGGTATGATCTAGGTTAGATCATGCCTCGCTTTTTTGTACCTCTTCTCCTCGTTCCTTTTCTATTGCCCGCGGCGACGACCGTCTTGTTCGACCCGTCCACGCCCGCTACCGGCCCGTTCCCGACTGACTTTCTGACGATCGCCGATCCCCAACAGAAGACCGGCCGGCGCATCA
>OKRF01000222.1:24424-26711 GCA_900290315.1 Candidatus Sulfopaludibacter sp. SbA3
TTCCCGACTGACTTTCTGACGATCGCCGATCCCCAACAGAAGACCGGCCGGCGCATCAACATGCCGCTGCCGCCGTGCGCGTCTCAATACAGCGCATGCCAGGACACGGGACTTGAGGAGCAGTTGGATGGATTCAGCATCCGCGCACGTGTCACCGTGCGCTTTTCCGCCGCAGTGAATACCGCGACGCTGCGCAGCGGCATATTCTACGTCGCGCTGAACAACCTGACCCAGGAGGAGCCTGGCATCCACAAGACCGGCGATACGGTGGCCATCGACCAGGTTGTGTACGATCCCCTGACGAATACGGTATACGCCAAGCCGTTTGCTGCACTCGATCAGCACCGCCAGTATGCGCTGGTGGTCACTGACGCGGTGTTGGACGCAGCCGGCGCAGCCGTGACCGCCGATGCCGGGTTTCTGACTTGCCTGCAAGGTGGTTCGCCCTACTGCGCCTCGCTGCAAACGGCGCTCAACGGCATTGCTCCTTCCTTTGCGCCCCACAAGATCGTCAGCGCATCGCTATTTACCACCATGAGTGCCACTGCATGGCTGGAGCATGCCCGCGCGATTCTGCCATACGTGTCACCTGTGGTGATGCTGGCGCAGCCGCAAAGCTCCTTTTCCGTTCCGAACCTGACTGGCATCGTGCTGCATGATCAGGTGGGGGTGAATCCACCGAAGTTCAACGACATTGCCCTGCCCCTCCCACCGGCTATCCTGGCGGGATTGGACCGCGTCGTCATCGGATCCTACGAATCGGATCCTACGAATCGCCCAACTTTTTGGGCGGCGATCAGACCATCCCGGCCGCTCCCACGCTGCCTGGTTTCGCAGTGCCCGTGAGTGTCAATCAGGTGGGATTCAATGCCCTGCTTCCCTCCTCGGCCAAGCCAGCCGCCGGCTATCCCGTGGTGATTTTCGGCCATGGTTTCGGAGACAGCCGTTTCGGCGGCCCAACCGCCGTGGCCCCCACACTGGCGCGCGCGGGGTTCGCGGTGGTGGCCATCAATGCCGTGGGTCACGGCTTCGGCCCGCTGAGCACCGTCACCTTTATCGATAGCGCCGGCAACAGCACCACCCTCAACGCCGGCGGCCGCAGCATTGACCTTAACGGCGACGGCGTCATCGAGTCTAACGAAGGGACGGTACCCGGGACTGCTTCCGGCAGACCGTGGTGGACCTGATGCAACTGGCTCGGGCCATCCGCCAAGGGATCGATCTGGACGGCGATGGCGTGCCCGACCTGGACGGGACCCACATTTATTACGCCGGCGAATCTCTGGGTGGCATGTACGGCACCATGTTCACGGCGTTGGAACCCACGGTGCGAGCGGCGGTTCTGAACGTGGGCGGCGCCAGCGCCCCGGACATTGTGCGCTGGAGCCCCGCTTACCAATCGCTGGCCAATCAGGCACTGGGCTCACGCATTCCCTCCTTGTTGAATCAGGGCTCCACCTTCAACCAGGACTACGTTCTGCCGGGACAGCCTGTGCACAACGTAACCGTCCCGGGCGCTGTGGACATCCAGAACGCGTTTGAGACGCTGGAGTGGTTGACCAATTCCGGCGACCCGATCGCCTTCGCGCCGCATCTGCAAACTTCGCCGCTGGCGGGCGTGCCGGGGCGGCCGGTTCTCATGCAATTCGCGCGCACGGATATGACGGTGACCAATCCGGCCAACAGTATGCTGATCCGCGCGGGCAATTTGCAGGGCAGCACCTGGGAATACCGGCACGACCTGGCGCGCGCGAAGGCCTCCGACCTGCCGCTCGATCCGCACCCGTACCTGGTGCTCTTCGTGAGCCTCAACGGCAGCACGATTCAGTTGCCGGGCTTGGATGCGCTTTCTATCAGCCTGGATGCGCAAGGGCAAATCGCATCTTTCCTGGCAACGGATGGCCAGACAATCCCGGATCCCAACCAACTCTCCAAGCTGCTTTTCGGGATCAATCTGTTCGAGATTCCCAGTTCGCTGCCTTTCGATTTCGGATATTAGGCAGCTACTCGGACATCGCGAAACTGCTTCGCATACAGGCGGGCATACACGCCGCCGCGCTCCATCAATTCATCGTGCGTGCCCAGTTCCACAATACGCCCGCCGTCCATCACGGCGATGCGATGAGCGATCTTGATGGTGCTGAGCCGGTGCGCGATGATCACGGTGGTGCGGCCCTGCATTAGCCGGTTGAGCGCTTCCTGCACCAGCCCTTCCGAATCGTTGTCGAGCGAACTGGTGGCCTCGTCCAGCAACAGCACGCGCGGATTCTTAAGAAGGGCGCGCGCG
>OKRF01000222.1:26721-27348 GCA_900290315.1 Candidatus Sulfopaludibacter sp. SbA3
GATTGCCGGGGAAATTCCATCACGAAGCCGTGGGCGTTGGCAGCTTGCGCCGCGGCTATCATCTCCGCCTCGGTCGCGTCCAACCGTCCGTAGAGAATGTTCTCCCGGATCGTGCCGCCGAACAGCAGGGACTCTTGTGGCACCATGGCCATTCCGGCGCGCAAGCTCTCCTGCGTGAGCGACCGCAGGTCGTAGCCGTCCATCCGGATGCTCCCGCCGGCCGGATCATAAAAGCGCGGAATCAGGTTGAACAGGGTGCTCTTCCCGGCACCGCTGGGGCCGACCAGCGCCAGAATCTCGCCGGCCTGAATCTCCAGCGTGATGCCCCGGATTACGGGCACGTTCGTTTCGTACTCGAACGTCACGTTCTCCATGCAGATGCGTCCCTCCACTGGGGGAAGGATTGCGGCATGGACGGCATCCTGCACCGACGGCCGCAAGTCCAGAATTTCGAAAACGCGTTGCACGCCCCCAATCGCGGCGCGGAACTGGCCATAAAGACCGGCGAGTCCCGCCAGGCTACCTGCGATCATGATGCCGTACATCAGAAAGCCGTTGATCATGGCCAGCGTCATTCGCCCGGCGATCACCTCGCGCCCGCCGTACCACATGATCGCGGCGATGGAT
>OKRF01000523.1 GCA_900290315.1 Candidatus Sulfopaludibacter sp. SbA3
GTGGCGGGTTTGGGTGGACGGGCTGGAGCCGCCGCAACGAATGGATCTGCTGGGGACTCAGGCGCGGCATCCGGCGGTGTCGCCCGCCGGCGGACGGCTGGCCTATACCAAGATGGATCACGACGCCAACATCTGGAGGATCGATCGAGGCGGGAAGCCGGAGAAGTTCATCTCCACTACGCTGGAGGAATCAGATCCGGATTTTTCGCCGGATGGCGGCAGGATTGCCTTTTGCTCGAATCGCAGCGGGTTGATGGAGATTTGGAAGTGCCACCGCGATGGCACCAGCCTGGTTCAATTGTCCGACCGATTGGGCCGCAATCAGAGCTCGCCGCGCTGGGCGCCGGATGGCCAGTCGATCGCGTTCGATTCCGAGGGCGGAGACGGACACACCTCGGTGTACACCATGGACGCCGATGGCGGAAATGTGCGCCGGGTCACGCTGGCAGGGTTCGATGCGTTCGTGCCGAGCTGGTCGCGCGATGGAAATTGGATCTACTACAGCCGGCGCGTGGGGGTGCGAGCCGAGATCTGGCGGACTCCGGCGCGCGGCGGGACGTCCACTCAGGTCACCGATCAAGGCGGGTTTCATTCCTCCGAGTCCGCCGATGGCAAATGGTTGTACTACACCAAGGAGATCACCACGACGCTGCTGGGCTACCGGACGCCGATATTCGTGAGGCCCGTGGCGGGCGGCCCGGAGCGGCTGGTAGTGGCCGGAGTCACCTGGTACAGCTTCGCGTTGGCGCCGGAGGGTATCTTCTATCTGGGGGCCAATGGCGGAGACTACCAGTTGTCGTTCTACGATCTCGCTACGGGCCGCACTGCCCGTCTGGCCTCGGTTTCTGAAATCCCTCATCAAACGATGACGGCATCGCCGGACGGCCAAACGATCCTGTACGGAGCGTTGACCTCGGGCAATTGGGATTTGATGCTGGTCGAGGGCTTCCGCTAAAACCCTATTGACAACTCTTCAAGCTGCGTGGCACTTCTATCGACGGTCGATGGTATCGATAATCGATGGGAATGCGAAAAAGTAGTCCGGAGGCGGATTTTCTGCCGGGCACGCTGGAGATGCTGGTGCTCAAGACCCTGAGCCGCGGGGCCAATCACGGATGGGGCATCGCCACGCACATCCAGCAGGTGTCGAATGACGCGCTCAAGATCGGTGAGGGTTCGCTGTATCCGGCGCTGCAGCGGCTGCTGCTCAACGGTTTCGTAGAGGCCGAGTGGGGTGTCACGGAGAATAACCGGCGGGCGCGGTATTACCGCATTACAGCGGCGGGCAAGAAGCAATTGTCGGAAGAGAAGAAGAGCTTCGACTATCTGCTGGCGGGGATTGCGCGGGTGATGGAGGCCTGAGGGGATGAGGATGTGGAAGCGATTGCGCGTGTGGACACAGCGGCGGCGGTTCGAAGCGGACCTGGCCGAAGAGGTCCGTATCCATCGCGAGTTGGCGAAGGAGTGCGGCCGGCAGTTCGGGCCGGAGGCGCTGGCGCTGGAGAACAGCCGCGCGGTCTGGGGAGTCGGCTGGATGGATACGCTGCGGCAGGACGTGCGCTACGCCCTGCGCAGTTTCCGAAAATCGCCCGCGTTCGCGCTCACCGTGATCGGCACCATCGGGCTGGGGCTCGGGCTCAACACCACCATGTTCACGGTGTTCGATGCCTACGTGCTGAAGACCGTCGCGGTGCGCGATCCGCACAGTCTCTACAACGTCTGGTGGAAGTCGAGTTCGGGCCGATGGCGCGCCTCTTGGCGGCCGTTCCAAGATCTTCGCAAGCAGGGAATCGTGTTCTCGGATGTGGCCGCGACGGAAGTCCTGGCGGCGCCATTGGACGGGCGGTTCGAGTGGGGCGCACTGGTCTCGGGGAATTACTTTCAGATGGTGCAGCCGGGCGTTCTGATGGGGCGCCTCATCGAGCCGGAAGATGCGGCGGTGCCTGGGGCCGGCGCGGTGATGGTGATCAGCTACGCGACGTGGAAAAACCGGTATGGTGGAGATCCGGCAATCCTCGGACGAAAGGTACGGTTGCGCAATCAACCGTTCGAAATCATCGGCGTGACTAGCCCGTCGTTTAGCGGGCTCGGTGAAGTACCGCTGGATTGTTGGATTCCTCTGAGCACGCATTCCCTGGTGAACGATGGACCGGACCTGTTCGGACCGGCTCAGCCTGACACACTGCGGCTCACCGCACGGCTGAAACCCGGAGTTACACCTGAAACTGCACGCGCGGCGGTGTGGACTTGGGCCTCCCACATCAACGCCGGTCTTCCCGGCGATGAGCGCGTGCGATCGGTCAAGGTCATGTCGGCCGCTACCGCAATCGCGCTCACTCCGCAGACTCTCGTGACCTTTGCACCGGTCTTCGTCGCCTTCGGACTCGTACTGGCCATCTCGTGCGCCAACGTCTCCAACATGATGCTGGCACGTGCCCTGGCGCGCCAGAGGGAGATCGGCATTCGCCTCTCGCTGGGCGCCGGCCGGCCTCGCCTGATCCGCAAATTGTTGACGGAAAGCCTGTTGCTGGCTGCGCCGGCGGCCGCGGCCGGCATGGCCATTTCACAGGCCACCATTGGGTGTGCGCAGTGGCTCATGATGGCCACTGTGCCGGCGGCGTTCAGCAAGATCATCCGGGTGCCTCAACTGGCGCCCAACGCGCGAGTGTTCCTGTTCATGCTTGCGGCATCCGTTGCTGCCACGCTCGTTTTCGGACTGATCCCCGCGATCCAGACGACGCGGACCGCCCTGGTGCAGGCGAATCGCGGCGACTTCAGCAGCGACCATCGGCCCTCGCGGCTGCGCAGTATTCTGGTGACCGCCCAGGCGGCGGTTTGCAGTCTGTTTTTGATTTACGCCGGCGTGATGCTGCGCAGCGAACTCCGTGTGACTGCGGTGGATGTCGGAATGCGCACGGCTGGAGTGTTCGATGTCAGGGCCTCGGCCAGGTTCCATGCCCAGGCGGAACAGAAACTGGCGGCGCTGCCGGGCATCGAAGCCGCAAACGTGTGGCGCGCGCCGCTGTACGGCGAACTGCGGCAAATGGGCGTAATTCCCGGAGGCGGCAGGAACGAATTTCAGGCGGGCTACAACTTCGTATCGCCGGAGTATTTTTCGGTGCTGCGCATTCCGCTCGTGCGCGGGCGCTTCTTTACCGCCGAGGAAGCCAGGGGGCAGGCGGCCGTAGCAGTCATCAGCGAAGCCACAGCGCGGAAGTTCTGGCCGGGACAAGATGCGCTCGGGCAGAGCATTGCCATTTCCAGCGGCAGGCAGAAGGATGAGCGCAGCGATCGCCTGCCGTCGTTTTGCGCCTCACAAGTGATCGGGATTGCTCGCGATGCGACCAACGGCTTCGTGGCCAATGGCGTCGATTCCACCTGCATCTATTTTCCAACGTTCGGGACCGTAGGAAACGAATCGCTGCTGGTGAGCGTGAAGGGTGGCAAAGACTCCGGCAAGCGCCTGCTGGAAGGCGCCTTGAACGGCATCGTCGACCAGATCAATCCCATGGACGAGGTGCTGGCGACCATGATTTACCCGTTCCGCGTGGCCTTCTGGATCACCGGCTTTCTTGCGGCGCTCGCCCTGGTGCTGACCGTGTCCGGCATCTACGGTGTGCTGTCTTACCTGGTGAGCCAGCGCTCGAAAGAGATCGGAGTCCGCTTGGCGTTGGGAGCGAGCGCGGGCGCAGTCGTAAGAATGGTCGTCAGCCAATCGATGCGGATGGCCGGAGTCGGGATCGCGCTTGGAGTGGCCTTCGCCCTGATGGTGGCGCCGCTGTTCGCCCATCAACTGCAAACGATGGAGCCGTACGATGGTGCCGTCTACGTGGCGGGAGCGGCCCTCGTCACCCTCGCGGCACTCGCGGCGGCATGCTTCCCGTGCCGGCGCGCGGCGCAGATCGACCCTGTGATTACCTTGCGCTGCGATTGAGCCGGTAACGCCGGCGATCTTGTCGCCGGTTATTGAGTAAGGAGACGGTGACCGGACCCCTCCGACCGGTCACCGGCAGATCCAAAGAAGATACAGCATCCCGGCGGCAAATCCAGCCCCGGCATTATATTCCTGGTTCGTTAGATAAAGCGAGAACCGAAAAGGTTGCGAGTTTTTTTGCCCGGCCGGAGTGAGACGCGGTAAAAGCGCCGGGACGGCGGCGGCATAAGCCGCATATTCCGGGAACAGTTTCCGCAAATGCTGTTCTTCCAGTTGGATCACCGGGAGGTACACGAAGAGGAAGACTGCCGCGAAGAGAATCCCCAGGAACATGTTGCGCGATGCCGCTACCAGTCCCGCCGCAACGAGCAGAGTGCCGATATACAACGGGTTGCGCGTATAGGCATAAGGTCCGCCCGTGGCGAGCTCACGATTCTTGGCCAGACATCCCGCTGCCCAGGCGCGTAGCGCGAGGCCGCAGAGCGCCATGGGTAAGCCGTACAACAACGATTGCGTGGTGGGGTGGGAGAGCCAGCCGAACACGCCCACAATCAGGAATCCGCTGGGAACGCGCAAGCGGGCGACGGCATCGGCGTACCGTTTGGGAAACTGCATCACACCAGGCACCCGAGTGCCGTCTTCAGCGCCTCGAACACCGTGTCCGGATCGATCTGCCGCATGCTCTCGTCGATCACCGATCCGCGCTTGTAGGTGGTCACCGCCCCTGGGCTGCGCAGCACCCGCAGCGTGCCGCCGTAGGGACCATTGCGGGCGGGATCGGTCGGGCCAAAGAGGGCCACTCCGGGTTTCGCCAGAGCGGCGGCCATATGGAGTGGGCCGCTATCCACGCCGACCACGGCCGCAGCACGCCGCGTGGCATGAATAAGGCCACGCAATCCCGAGCAGTGCAGCAGCGCTGCGGGGACCTGCGGGTAAGAAGCCCCAGGCGGCGCGTTGAGCACCAGTGGCACCCCCAGTTGAGAGCGCAGACGAGTGGCCAAAGCGGCGTAATGCTCCAGGGGCCACTGCTTGGAGCGCCAGCCGGCCAGGGGCGAAGCGAGTACGAAGTCCCCTTCGGGAAGTTGGCCTTCCGGACTGCCGGGTGGCAGCGGAAAGGTGTGCAACAGCGAGGCAGCGCCCGCCGCGGCGGCGAGATCGAGATTGCGATCCACCACGTGGGCCGAGGTGCTGAGCGTCTTGACGGAATAGAAGATTCCGGCTGCGCGCTCACGCAATTGGCTCTGGTGGAAGCCGAAGACACGGTCCGGATGGGCCGCCGATGCCAGCGTGGCGGATTGCAGGAGGCCTTGGAAATCGACTGCGAAATCGTAAGGCTCGCTGCGCAGATCCCGCCAGGAGCGGTAGAGCCCGCCCGGGAAATCGCGGCGCAGCAGCAGGATGCGGTCCACGAATGGGTTGCCTTCCAGTAGTGGAGCCCATTGCGGCTTGACTACCCAGGTGAGCCGGGCGTTGCGATAGCTGTGTTTCAGCGAGGCCACGGCGGGCAGTGCATGGAGAATATCGCCCATGGCGCCCAGCCGCACCACCAGGATTCGCGTGCTACCCTTGCCGTCGATGAACATGCTCCTTCAGCCGGCTGACGCGGCGCACGTCCTCGGACTCCAGACGCACCAGTACAGCGGGTTTGAGAGCCTCGATAAGGGCGTCCACGTCTTTGTCATCGGTAGTTAACACGTAGTCTACCATGCGTAATGCGGCCACTAACTCGGCGCGGGCGGCCCGGGGCAACAGGGGATCGCGCGCCTGCAAGACCACTACCAGCAGCGGGCACTCCGGGGTGCGGCGGCGCGCTTCCGCAAGTTCGCGCACATGTTCCGCGCGAAGCACGTCGAAGTACCCGGTGACCACGCACAGAGACTTACCGTCCAGGATCGCGGTGTCGATCAGGATTTTGCTTCGGGTGTCCATGCGGGGGCGGACTCCTCCAGAAGTTGCCGGGCGGCGGCGGCGACGCGGCCGGGCGTCACGCGCGTCATGCAGCGATGGTCGATGGGGCATTCGCGGAGCAGGCACGGACTGCATTCGGCATGCTCGCGGATCACGCGGGCTAGCGGTCCGGTGGGGCCGGTGGTGGTATCGTCGGTGGCGCCAAAAATGGCCAACGTGGGAACCCCGAGCGCTGACGCGATATGCATCGCGCCGGAATCGTTCGTCAGAAACAGGCGGCACGCAGCGGCCAGGTCGATGAATTCGCGCAAGGTGGTGGCGCCGGCCAGGTTGTGGGCCGGAAGTCCCGCTGTGCGAATGGCGAGGGCAGCCTGTTCGCACAGCGCGGTTTCGGCGGCGGAGCCGAAGATCGCAGCCGAGCGGAACGATGGCGCCAGCAGGCGCGCAGTCGCCGCAAAGCGCTCGGCGGGCCACTGCTTGGCGGTGNNGGCCTCTCGATGGCGAGCCTGCGGAGGTGCTCTTCCCCGCACTGGCGGGCGGGGGCGATCCCTTCCAGGCGGATGGCGTCGCCCGCCGGAAAGCGTTCCAGCATGCCGGCGCGCCGCAGCAGTTCCAGGTAATAAAAGCGCTCGTGCCGGGGAATCTCGCCGGGTTCGGGGACTGGGACGGCGCTGGTGAGCAGCAGTCTGCGCGCGTCCCGATTGTATCCGATCCGTTCCGGAATATCTGCCATCCACGCCATCAGTGCCGCGTCGAAAGCGTTCTGCAGCAGGATCGCCCCGTCAAATCGCTCGCGCCGCAGGCTGGCGGCGAAATCCCGCTTGGCCCAAAGTCCCTTTTGCGCGGTATAAAGAATGACGCGATCGATGGAGGTCTCGCGGCTGTAAAGATCGGCCACCCACGGGCGCGCAACCACAGCGATGTGGGCGTGCGGAAAGACGCTGCGGATAGCCCGAATGGCCGGCAGCGACATCACGGCGTCGCCCAGCCAATTGGTGGCGCGCACCATGACTCGCGAGAAAGAGGACGGGTTGAAGGCCACTCACTTTCAGGATAGCCGCAAACCCTGACGCACTACACTGTGAGTATGAGCTTTCGGTTAGCGGTCAATTACCGGCCGCGCGGGGATCAGGAGACGGCGATTGCGGAACTGACCCGCGGGGTCCGCGATGGCGAGCGGCACCAGGTGCTGCTGGGCGTGACGGGGTCGGGCAAGACCTTCACCATGGCCAAGGTGATCGAGGCCATGGGCCGGCCCGCACTGGTTCTGGCCCACAACAAGACCCTGGCGGCGCAACTGTACCATGAGTTCCGGTCCTTCTTTCCGGACAACGCAGTGGAATACTTCGTCAGCTATTACGACTACTATCAGCCCGAAGCCTACATTCCCAGCAGCGACGTCTACATTGAAAAAGACGCCACCGTGAACGATGAGCTGGATAAGCTGCGCCTGGCCGCCACGCGGTCCCTGTTCGAACGGCGCGACTGCGTCATCGTGGCCAGCGTAAGCTGCATCTACGGCCTGGGGTCGCCGGAAGCGTATTATGGCATGCTGCTCATGCTGGAGAAGGGGCAGAAGATTTCGCGCAACCAGATTGTCTCCAAGCTGGTGGACATTCTGTACGAGCGCAATGACACCGATTTCCGCCGCGGCACGTTCCGCGTGCGCGGGGACGTGATCGAGGTCTATCCCACCTATGACGATTTCGCTTATCGCATCGAACTGTGGGGCGACGAAGTGGAAAGCCTCTCGCAGATCGACGCGCTGCTGGGCCAGGTCAAGCAGACCTACGTGCGGCTTCCCATCTATCCCAAGACGCACTACGTGATGAGCGAAGAGACCAAGCTGGGCGCCATGGAGAGCATCCGGACGGAGCTGGATTGGTGGCGTCAGGAACTCGAGAAACAGGGCAAGGCGATTGAAGCGCAGCGGCTCTACCAGCGGACCATGTTCGATCTGGAAATGATGAAAGAGATCGGATACTGTCACGGCATCGAAAATTACTCGCGCCACTTTTCGGGTCGCCTGCCGGGAGAAGCGCCGCCCACGCTGCTGGATTACCTGCCAGCGGATTCCCTCATGTTCCTGGATGAGAGCCACCAGACGGTGCCGCAGTTGCACGCCATGTATCACGGAGACCGCTCTCGCAAAGAGGTGCTGGTGGCGCACGGATTCCGCATGCCCAGCGCGCTCGATAACCGGCCGCTGACTTTCGAGGAGTTCGAACACCGGGTCAACCAGGTGGTGTATCTCTCGGCGACGCCCGGACCTTACGAACTGACTAAGACCGCTGGTGTGGTGGTGGAGCAGATCATCCGGCCGACCGGGCTGGTGGATCCCACTGTGGAGATCCGGCCGGTGAAGGGCCAGGTGGACGATCTGCTGGGCGAGATCCGCAAACGCACGGAGGCGAACCAGCGCGTGCTGGTGACCACGCTGACCAAGCGCATGGCGGAAGACCTGGCCGAGTATTATTCCGAGGTCGGCGTGAAGTGCCGCTATCTGCACTCCGAGGTCACCACCTTCGATCGCATCAAGATTCTGCGCGATCTGCGGCGCGGGGAGTTCGATGTGCTGGTGGGAATCAATCTGCTGCGCGAGGGGCTGGACTTGCCCGAGGTGTCCCTGGTGGCCATTGTCCCTGGTGGCCATTCTGGATGCGGACAAGGAAGGCTTTCTGCGGTCGTCGGGCTCGCTGCTGCAGACCATCGGCCGCGCCGCCCGCCACGTAGATGGCCACGCCATTCTGTACGCGGACGTCATGACGGACAGTATGCGCAAGGCGCTGGGAGAAACGTCCCGGCGCCGGCAGACGCAAGTGGAGTACAACGAACGCAACGGAATCATTCCGCAATCCATCATCAAGCCCATCGATATGAGCCTGGTGGCAGTGGCGGAGGGCGATTACGTAACAGTGCCGATCGAGGAAGACGAAGAGGTCGATAACTTGACGCCGGAGCAGCGCCTGAAATTCATCGGAGAACTGGAAGAGCGCATGCGCGAGGCGGCACGGAAATTCGAATTTGAAAAAGCGGCACAGTTGCGCGATCGCGTGAAGAGTTTGAGGGTGGGGGCGTAGCTCGAATACAGCGAAAGATCAGAATTTGCCACAGATAAACGCAGATTCACACGGACCAAGCCGGGCTCACATGGCCCGCTCGCATGCAGGATTGACTTTGGTCCGTCTGGTACTCGCAACTTGCTCTGCCACTCACCTCCTCACTCGAATTCCCGACCTCCAGCGTTTCGAGGCGGCAAAGACCATTTCACAAACGCCGGAGTTCAATCGCCATGCGCGATTGCTGAACATCGAACGTGTACTCCATTGAAGGACTCGATGGACTCAGGCTCATACGTGTTGCCGCGTCAAGAACGTCTGCGTCATAAACGAAGCTTCTTTCTTATGTCCGTTCTGCGGGCATTTTCGAATGACCCCGCCTGGCCGCCATCGGTTCTTTTCGGCCAGCCCCGGCTACTCCCCCACCTGCTGCATCATCTTCGCCACCAGCGCTGTCCATCCCGTCTGATGACTCGCCCCCAAACCCTCGCCTGTCTCTCCGTGGAAGTACTCGTAAAAGAGCACCAGATCTTTCCAGTGATCGTCTTTGTGAAAAAGTTCCTGCTTGCCGTGCGCCGGCCGCCGCCCATCGGCGTCTTTCAGAAACAGCCTGCCCAGCCGCCGCGAGATCTCGCACGCCACATCCCACAAATTCATCATCTGGCCGCTGCCCGTGGGACATTCCACTTTGTAGTCGTCTCCTAAGTAATGATGAAACTTCTGCAGCGATTCCACTAGCAGGTAGTTCGCCGGGAACCACACCGGACCGCGCCAATTGGAATTCCCCCCGAACAGCCCATTGCTCGCCTCGCCCGGTTCGTAGCTCACGCTTTGCTCCGTACCGTCGGAGCGGAACACGTACGGCTTGTCTTTATGCGCGCGCGAAAGGCTGCGGATGCCGAATGGCGACAGAAACTCCCGCTCATCCAGCATGCGCGCCAGGATGCGCCGAAGTTGATTCGGATCCACGATCGAGAGCAGCAGCCGCTGGCCTTTGCCCGGCACTGCCATGGAAGCCACGGCGTGAGTCAGGTCCGGACGGTTGTCGATGAACCACCGCATGCGCCGCTGGAATCCAGGAAGCTGATCCATCAGGCGCGGCTCCAGCGTTTCCACGGCGAAGAGCGGAACCAGTCCCACTAATGAACGAACCTTCAACGGCTGGTGCCGGCCATCGGCCGTGTGCAGCACATCGTAGAAGAAGCCGTCTGCTTCATCCCACATGCCCTCGCTGTCGTTCCCCATGTGACTCATGGCGTCGGCGATATGCAGAAAGTGTTCCCAGAACTTGCTGGCTACGTCTTCATATGCGGGGTCTTCGCGCGCCAGTTCCAGGGCGATGGCCATCAGGTTGAGGCTGTACATGGCCATCCAGCCGGTGGCATCCGCCTGCTCGATGAATTCGCCGCCAGGCAGTGGTTCGCTGCGATTGAAGACGCCGATGTTATCCAGCCCCAGAAACCCTCCCTGGAAAATATTCCGCCCCTGCGTGTCCTTGCGATTCACCCACCAGGTGAAGTTGAGAAGCAGTTTGTGGAAGACGCGCTCCAGGAACGTGCGGTCGGGCTTGCCAACGCGTTTCCGCTCGATCTTGTACACGCGCCACGCCGCCCACGCGTGCACCGGCGGATTGACGTCGCCCAGGTTCCATTCGTAAGCCGGCAGTTGCCCGTTGGGGTGCATATACCATTCGCGCAGCATCAGGATGAGCTGGTCTTTGGCGAATTGGGGGTCGATCAGCGCCAGCGGCAGCGTGTGAAACGCCAGGTCCCACGCCGCGTACCAGGGATACTCCCACTTATCCGGCATGCTGATCACGTCGCTGTTATACAGGTGCCTCCATTCGTGATTGCGCCCCAGTAGACGCTCGCGGGGAGGAGGTGGAAACGCCGCATCGCCCTGCAGCCACTCGCGCACCACGTAATGGTAAAACTGCTTGGACCACAACAGACCCGCGAAGGCCTGCCGCATGATGGCTCTGGCGTCATCGCTCAAATCGCGTGGCGTGACCGTCTCGTAGAAGGCATCGGCCTCGTTGATGCGGTCCGTAAACGTCTGGTCGAAAGCCGCGTCGAAAGGCTCGGCCGGCACTGCATCGATCAGCCGCAGCCGCACCGTCACCGCTTCTCCCGCGGCGATGTTGGCGCTGTAATGCGCCGCGCACTTAGTACCGCAATGCCCGGGATTCACCGCGGCGGTATCGCCCTTCGTAACGTACCGGCCGACGCCATCCTTGACGAATGGTGCGAAGTTCTCCGTCCCCCAAAGGACGCGATTGTCACTTTCGTTTTCCGTGAAGAGTAACTCCGGCGAAGCGTCGCAGAGGAGCCAGCGCCTGCCGTAGTATGGCTCGTCGAGCTCCACCGCCGTGCAAGGCAGGCCTGACGCGCTACGCGCCCCGCAAGGGGCCTTTTGTCCGCTCCAACTCCAGGTATTGCGGAACCAGATGGTGGGGAGCACGTGCAGCGGCGCCGCGTCCGGCCCCCGATTG
The DNA here is from genome assembly GCA_900290315.1 of Candidatus Sulfopaludibacter sp. SbA3. Lineage (GTDB taxonomy): Bacteria > Acidobacteriota > Terriglobia > Bryobacterales > Bryobacteraceae > Sulfopaludibacter. The sequence continues at coordinate 11,393 of OKRF01000523.1, forward strand.
ATGGCCGTAATACGAATCAGAATGTCGTCCGGAGCGGCTTTTGCGTACTCCACGAACACGTCGAAATACCGCCCGCCGTCGAACACTCCGGTATCTTCCAGTTCAAACTCCCGTTCGTAGCGCGTGCGAGCCGCGTTCTGCACGCGCAACTCTTCATACGGAAAGGCCGCCTGCGGGTACTTGTACAGGTACTTCATGTAGGAGTGGGTGGGCGTATTGTCCAGATAGAAATACGCCTCCTTCACGTCCTCTCCGTGGTTGCCCTCTTTGCCGCCGAGTCCGAAGAGCCGCTCTTTCAGAATGGAGTCGCGGCCGTTCCATAGGGCCACGGCGAAGCAGATGTACTGGTGACGGTCGCAGATGCCCGCCAGGCCGTCCTCGTTCCAGCGGTAGGCACGATACGGCGCCTGCGCGTGGGGGAAGTAGTTCCAGGCTTCGCCCGTGGCGCTGTAGTCCTCGCGCACCGTGCCCCAGGCGCGCTCGCTCAGATAAGAGCCCCAGCGATTCCAGTGCGCGCGCCGCGCCCGCATCTCCACAATGCGCGCCTGTTCTTGAGTAATCCCCAACCCCTAACCCCCAACCCCAGCTTGTTCACACCACCATCAGGCGATGGTCCGGGCAATCCAACTCTACCGCATCGTACACGCGGTCGATCAGATCCAAGCCGTGTTTGGCCGCCAGCGGCAGGAACGAATAGAGACGCTCCTGCAGGTGCCGTTCGGGACATATGAGCCCGTAGAGCGAGGCGGCATCGTGCGCCGCGCGTTCGTCGCGCCGCAGGGCCTCGCGGCCCGCCTTGCCTTCGATCCGGGAAAGCTGGTGGCGCACTTTCTTGCCGCTGCGGTCCAGTGCCTTGGCCAGGGTGGGATCGAATGCCAACAACTCACGCCGCAGTTGCTCCACCGCGCCATCCACAGCCGTCACGGTGTCACGCATCCGGCCGGCGAGCGCGGGCGGAACGAGCCTTGCCGCGATCTGTTCATGCAGCGCTTCAGCCCCGCGGAAGAAATCCGGTAGCCCCAGGCCGTATCGTTCCATTCGTTTCGCGCTCCGTTCATCCAGAATGGTGAACCCGCTGCGCGGTACGGCCACCGGCATACGGCCCAGCAGCGTCCGATAGATGGGTTCGCTCTGCGCCAGGTAGGCCACTTCCGCGGGGCCGCCGATGTAGGCTACCGTGGGGATCATGGAATCCTGCACCACGGGCCGCAGCAGCGCGTTCGGCGACAGCGACGCCGCCCGTCCCATCAACTCCGGGGCGGTGAAGCGGCGTCCGTTCAGAATGTATTCGCCGCCATGCCGGCGCAGCGTCAGGCGTCTGTCGTTTTCCAGCAGAAACACGAACGAGGTCTGCTCCTCCACATGCACCTGGGCGTGATAGCCCGCGGCCGCGAGTTCCCGATTTCGCTCCAGAACCAGAGCGTTCAGCTCCGGCGCCGCTTCCACCGCCCTACGGAGCGCCGGCGCCGCAAGCTGCCGGAAGGCGGGCAGCAACGGATCCACCTGCAGGATGTCGTGCCGCTCTAGCAGGTGGCGCACCAGTTCCCCGAAGGATTTGCCCATCGTGCTGCCAGCGCGGTAAGCATCTTCCACCGCATCGGCCACTTCTTCGCCAAACGGCAACCCCTGCAGGGCCGTGCGCAGTTCGCGCACCGGAGGCGCTACAAGTGTTACATCGCCCACCGGCTGGGAGCTGGCCGTGCGCCGCATCTCCAGTTTGTGCGGGTGATGCCCAGAGTCGAACACCCAGACATGATTGACTTCCGCGAAATCGTGATCTTCCGTGGCCAGCCAGAACACCGGCACCGCGGGAATTCCGTTGGCGGAAAGCCACTGTGCCAGTTTGGCGGCGTGCAGAGCTTTGTAAACGGTATATGCGGGCCCGGAAAACAGGCCCACCTGCTGGCCTGAGACTACCGCTACTGTGCCCGGCTGAGCCAGCCGCTCCAACGACTTGCTCGGGGAGTTTCGCACCTGCAAGGCAGCTACCAGCGCCGCCCGCTCCGCTTCGCTGAACCGGATCTCCGCCGCAGCCGAACGATAGGCTTCCATATCCCGGATAGGGTGGCGATACAGCCCGGCGGTACGATCGGGATGGTAGAGCACGTCCGCGAATAACTGCGTAGTGTGAGGCAGGTCGGTATGGCGGACGCAGGTACAGTGCATGGACGAGGAACAGCTTACCAGATGATTTGCCGCGAACGCTGGATTCAAGGCGTTAACTTATCCCGGTGGCAAGACGATCTTGGAGATGTCATTGAAGATGACAAACGCCATGATCACCATAATGAATACGAAACCGACCTTAAATACCAGTTCCTTGACATTCAGGCTCAGGTCCCGCCGCATGATCATCTCCACCAGAAGCATCAGGATGGTTCCGCCGTCGAGGATGGGGATGGGCAAAAGGTTGAAGATGGCCAGGTTGAGGCTGACCATTGACATCAGAGAGAAATACGCCGAGGGTCCCTGGCGCGCCGCCTGTCCGGAAAGCTGCGCCAGGCCGATTGGCCCCGTCAGATTCTTGGTGGACATGCGCCGCTCCAGCATGCCCTGCAGCACTTTGACGATCAGGGTGGCGCCTTCTTCGTTCTGCCTAACCGATTCCGTCAGAGCTTCGGGGAAGCCCAGGTGCGTCGTGATGATCTTGACCTTCGGCAGGGGGCGGACGCCGATCATCCAGCGGGCCGGCCCGTCGCTTCGGCTGTATTCCGGCTGCACCGAAACCTCATGCCGCTGGCCATCGCGGACATAAACGATATCCAGGGGTTTTCCACCGCTGTTCTTGGTGATCTCGTAGAACTTGTAGTTGGAATGCATCGGCTGGCCGTTCAGCGAAAGGACCATGTCACCTTTCTTCAACCCGGCCTTGGCCGCGGGCAACCGCGGGTCCACCTCGTCCAGCTCAATGTCGCCACGTTCGTCCCATCCGGCAAATCCCACCCCCAGGCTCTCGCTCAGCGTCGGGGTCACGGTGGTGTCGAAGCGCTTGCCCGCACGCTCGATAGTCAAATGCATGGGCCTGTAGGCGCTGGATATCTCCTGGAGTCCCACATCTCTCCAGGTCGGTTTCTCTTTGCCATCCAGCTTCACGATGCGGTCGCCGTCCTGCAGCCCTGCTTTGGCGGCGGGTGAATCCGGCATCACGTGGCCGATTACCGGGTCCATGTCTTCGTCGGAGACCCGCTCGAATTTCACCATGTAGAGCCCGGTCAGCAGGCCGACCGCGAGGATGACGTTCATGAACGGGCCGGCGAAGGCGATAATCAGCCGCTGCCAGCGGGGCTTGCCGAACAGGCTGCGCGGGTCGGGGGCTTCCACCCCCGCGGGCGGCGGGGCGGCCATGTTGGCATACCCCTCCATGTTGACGCCTTCCATCTCCCCGGCCATCTTCACGTAGCCGCCGAAGAGGATCAGCGAAACCCGATAGTCTGTCTCCCCGCGGCGGAAGCCAAACAATCGCGGCCCAAATCCGAAGCTGAACGCTTCTACTTTGACATCGAAGTAACGGGCAGCCCAAAAATGTCCCAACTCGTGGATCATGATCATGACCCCGATCAGGACGAGCAGCCAAAGAATACTCTCGCCAGTCTCTAACATATGTTCACGCTGTCACAGCGCCCGCGCGTGCCATTACCAACTCTCGCGCCTGGGTCCGCGACTCCCGGTCGATTTCCAGGACATCGCCAACCGTCCGCGGGGTGCGGACAGGAATCCTGGACAGCGTCTCGGCCACCACTTCGGCGATGGCCAAGAAGGCGATTTTGCCCTGCAAAAATGCCTCTACGGCAATTTCGTCGGCGGCATTCAGAGTGCAAGTCGCTGAACCGCCGGCTTCCTGGCACTGGTACGCCAGACGAAGCAGAGGAAACTTCTCGTAATCCGGAGGATAGAACTCCCAGCTCTTGGCTTTCGTCCAATCCACTTTCGGTACCGGCGCCTCGCACCGGTCCGGGTAGGTTAGCGCATATTGGATGGGCATGCGCATGTCCGTCGCTGAAATCTGGGCAAGCACGCTGCCATCGGTGTACTCGATCATGGCATGCACGCTGGATTGCGGGTGAATCACCACATCGATCTGGCTGGGCGCGAAATCGAACAGCCAGCAGGCTTCGATCACTTCGAACCCTTTGTTCATCAGAGTCGCCGAATCGATGGTGATGCGGTTGCCCATCCGCCAGGTGGGATGATTCAGGGCCTGCTCCGGCGTCACGAAGGCCAGAGCTTCTTTCGGGGTGTTCCGAAACGGCCCTCCCGATGCCGTGAGAATCAGTTTGGACACGGCCTCGCGATTCCCCGCGCGGAGGCACTGGTGCGCCCCGTTATGTTCGCTATCCACCGGTACCAACTCCGCTCCGCACTCCCGCGCGGCCTGCATCATTAACTGGCCGCCGGAGACCAACACTTCCTTATTTGCCAACCCGATACGTTTGCTGCGCCGCACCGCTTCGTAGGTGGCTTCCAACCCCGCCACTCCCACGATGGCCGAAATGACGGTATCTACCTCATCGGCCGTAGCGGCCTGAACACGAGCCGCGTTCCCGTAAAGCAGTTCCGGCCACTCGGATCGCGCCAGCCCCGCCGCAGCCAGGCTTTCTGATAGACGCACCAAACTCTCGGATGTTGCGACCACAGCCACTTTCGGTCGAAACTCCAGAATTTGGGAGGCCAACGTCTCGACGTTCTGCCCGGCAACCAAGGAATACACCTGATAGAGGTGCTGGCTGCGCCGCACCACATCGAGCGTGTTGGTTCCGATCGACCCAGTGGAACCCAGAACCGTGAGAATCTTCATCGCAGCGTCTCTTGCGAGCGTATCTGCCATGATATCACGCAGCATTGGATACGATAGGCATTGTATCGAGGTCCTGGCCGAAACGTTTCTTGATTCTTGGGGGTTGCTTTGAAGACCTCTAAACCCTTTCGGGCGCCGGGGAGGATTGCTTCAGGGGTCTTTTATTTAGAGGTTAGTGCTTCAGGGGTCTTTTATTTAGAGGTTAGTCTCGCTTTGGTGGGAGTTGCCTCCCCGGCTTAATTCCAATACTAGTATATTCTGATTTTGGAATCAACAAAAATCTGTATTTTTTTATTGGAATTTTACTTCGATCCCTGCCAGTTCCTCTAACACCTTGATAGTAGAGCAGAAATCCTCATTCGCATGCCCCGCGCTGATGGCCGTCTGGAAAAGCTGCTGGGTCAATCCAGTCAATAGTAACGGTACGCCTAGTTCTTTTCCGGACTCCAGCATGAGCCCAATGTCCTTGTGCATCCACTTGGTGGAGAAGTTCGCCTGAAAGTCGCGACGAAGGACGAAGGGAGCCTTATATGAGATCAATCCGCTCTTGGCGGCACTATTATCCAGGATGTCGAGCATCAGTTTGGGTTCGATCCCGCCTTTGGTCGCCA
>OKRF01000223.1 GCA_900290315.1 Candidatus Sulfopaludibacter sp. SbA3
CTACTTCCACTGCGGTGGGCTAGATCTTGCCCCGGCAGCCACTAAATAGTCGGAAGCGCCTCTTTATTAACCAAATCGTCATCGTTGTTTGCATCACCCCAACGGCCAAATCGTGTATGATGTTTGACGCCATCCGGGAAGCTGGGGTGCGGATTATGCCCAACGAGAGACGAGGGATCAATCGCAGGCAGTTGTTCCAGGCAGCCCCATTCACCGCAGCCGCGGCAGCCGCGGCGCCCGCGCCTCAAGAGAAAATTGAGCCCATCGNNCGCCGGCGTCTCCATGCGGCTGAAGCCCGGCGCCATGCGCGAGTTGCACTGGCACGCGCTGGCCGCCGAGTGGGCCTACGTGATTGAGGGCCGCATGCGCGCCACCGTAGTCATGCCCAACAGCCAGAGCGAAATCGCTGAGTTCGTCCCCGGCGATACCTGGTATTTCCCGCGCGGCCACGGCCATGCCTTGCAGGCCATGGATCAGGATTGCCATTTCCTGCTGGGCTTCGACAACGGCCACTTCTCGGAATTCGGCACCTTCAGCATTACAGACTGGATCGCGGGCACGCCTCCCGAAATACTGACCCGCAACCTGGGACTGCCGGCCTCCGCCTTCGCGCAGTTTCCCAAGAAAGAAGTGTATATCTGTCCCGGCAAGGTCCCCGAGAGAGCCGCCGAGCGACTGCGCGATACCCAACTGCAGCCCGCGCAGTTTTCACACAAGTACCGCCTGGACATGCAGCCGCCCCGCGTCTTCCCCGGCGGCCGCGAGTTCCTGGTTTCCTCGCGCGAGTTCCCCATCCAGACCAGCCTCACATCTATACGCATGGACCTGCAACCCGGCGCCCTACGCGAAATGCACTGGCACCCCAATGCCGACGAATGGCAATATTACGTGCGCGGCCGCGCGCGCATTCGTGTCTTCGGCTCGCACGGGCGCACCCGTACCGAAGAGTTCGGACCCGGACAGGTCGCCTTCATCCAGCAGGGCTACGGCCACTACGTGGAGCAGATGGGCGACGAGCCAACGGAAATCCTGATCCTGTTCAATAGCGGCGAATACCAGGAAATCTCGCTGGCAAACTGGCTCGGCGGCAATCCCTCTTCGCTGCTGGAGGACAACTTCGGAATCCCCAAGAGCATGGTAGAGCAGTTACCGAAACGAGAGACCGGCATTCTAGCGAAAAAGGCCTAACACATGCCCACACGAAGATCGTTCTTGAAGATTGGCGCGGGTGGAGCGGTCGCCTGCGTCCTTGGCTTCGACCTCAAGCCCGCCTACGCGCAATCCCGCGACCTGAAAATCTCGCGCACCACCGAAACGCGCTCCACCTGCCCGTACTGCTCCGTCAGTTGCGGCATCATCATCCACACACTCGGCGATAAAGCCAAGAATGTGACCCCGCAGGTGGTCCACGTGGAAGGCGATCCCGATCATCCCATCAATCGCGGCACGCTCTGCCCCAAGGGCTCTTCGCTCCAACAGGACATTGTCAACGAACGCCGCCTGCTCAAGCCGCAGGTACGCCGTCCGGGGTCGGACCACTGGGAGGACATCTCGTGGGATACCGCCATCGATGAAATCGCCCAGCGCGTGAAGAAGACGCGCGACGATACCTTCCTCGAAAAGGACGCGCAGGGCCGCACGGTGAACCGCTGCGAAGGCATCGCCTGGAACGGCGGCTGCACCGATACCAACGAATTCAATTATCTCGTGTCAAGAGCATGCGCAGCCTGGGGGTCTGCTACCTGGAAAACCAGGCCCGTGTTTGACACGGACCCACGGTCTCCAGTTTGGGGCCCACATTCGGTCGCGGTGCGATGACAAATGGTTGGATCGACATCAAGAACACGGACATGATGTTGATCATGGGAGGGAATCCGGCGGAGAACCATCCGTGCGGATTCAAGTGGCCCATTGAGGCGAAGCGGCAACGCAACGCCAAAATGATCGTCGTGGACCCGCGCTTCACGCGCACCGCCGCGGTGAGCGATCTGTTCCTGCAAATCCGCGCCGGCGCCGATTTGGCCTTCCTCGGCGGCCTGATCCATTACGCTATCGAGAATGGCCGCATCGCCCGCGATTACCTGGCGAACTACACCAACGCAGCCTTCCTGGTGAAGGAGGGCTTCCAGCTTCCCGAAGAGAACGGCGTGTTCTCGGGCTTCGATGCCGCCACTTCCGTCTACGACCGGTCCTCCTGGAATTACGAGGAAGCCGGCCCCGGCAAGGCGGCGCACGATTTCACGTTGGAACATCCGCGCTCGGTTTTCCAGTTGCTCAAGAAGCATTACTCGCGCTACACCCCGGAGATGGTGGAGCGCATCACCGGCGTCCCCAGAGATCAATTCATCAAGGCCGCCGACCTGTTCACCAGCGTGCGCACCAACGGCGACATGAAGAAAGTCGGCACCATCCTCTACGCAGTGGGCTGGACGCAGCACAGTTCCGGCACGCAGACCATCCGCACCGCGGCCATGCTGCAACTGCTGCTGGGCAACGTGGGGCGCGCCGGCGGCGGCGTCAACGCCCTTCGCGGCCACTCCAACATTCAGGGCGCTACCGACATGGCCGGCATCTTCGACATCCTGCCCGGCTATCTCAAAATGCCCAACCCGTCCGACACGGATTTCAAAACGTACCTGGACCGCACGACCCCTAAGACCATCAAGCCCGACCCGTGGGAATCCTTCAACTACTGGTCTAATACGCCGAAGTTCGCCGTCTCCCTGCTCAAGGCTCTCTACAGCGATGCCGCGAAAAAAGAGAATGACTGGGCCTTCCACTACCTGCCCAAGATCGACCGCAAATACTCCTGGGTGGAGATCTGGGACGACATGTACCGCGGCACCGTTAAAGGACTGCTGGCATTCGGCATGAACGGCGTGGCCATCGGGCCCAACTCACAGAAGAACATCGATGCCCTGAAGAAGGCCGACTGGCTGGTGGTCTGCGAGATCTATCCCGATGAGACCAGCGAGTTCTGGCGCTCTCCGGGCATAACCACCGATGAGATGAAGCAGATCCAGACCACGGTCTACCGCCTGCCCGGCGCGGGTTTCGCCGAAAAGGACGGCACGTTCGTCAACTCCGCGCGCTGGCTGCAATGGAAGAATGCGGCGCTGCCCCCGCCCGGCATGGCCAAGCTCGATCAGGAAATTCTGGCGCGCATCTTCCTGAAGGTCCGCGAACTGTACCGCAAGGAAGGCGGCAAGTTCCCCGACCCTATCCTGAACGCCACGTGGAGCTACACCGATCCGCACAATCCCGCGCTTGCGGAAGTGGCCAAGGAGATCAACGGCCGCGCCCTGGCAGACGTCACTGACGAGAAACTGAAGCAGACCTTCCTGCGTGGGCAGCAACTTCCCGGCTTCGCCTGGCTGCGTGATGATGGCTCCACGGCTTCCGGTAACTGGCTCTATTGCGGATCGTGGACCGAGGCCGGCGCCATGATTCAGCGGCGCGGCACAGACGATCCATCCGGCCAGGGCATCTATCCCAACTGGGGCTGGAGTTGGCCCGCGAACCGGCGCGTCCTATACAATCGTGCGTCTTGCGACCCCGCCGGCGCGCCCTGGGACGCTGACCGCAGGCAGGTCTGGTGGAACGAAGCGCAGCAGCGCTGGGTAGGCGTCGACGTCCCCGATTTCAAAGTCGACTCCGCGCCCAAAGACCACATGGGGCCGTTCATCATGAATGCCGAGGGCGTGGGCCGCCTGTTCGCGCCGGCCGCCGCGTTTGCCGATGGACCCTTCCCCGAGCATTACGAACCAACGGAAAGCCCGCTGGTGAATCCGCTGCATCCCAACCAATCCACCAACCCGATCGCCAAGCGTTTCAAGAGCGATATGGACAAGCTGGGCACCACGGCGGAGGGCTACAACATTGTCTGCACCACTTTCCGGCTCACCGAGCACTACCACTACTGGACCAAGAACAACCCCATGAACGTGCAGCTTGTGCCAGAGCCGTTCATCGAAATCCCCGCGGAACTGGCCGACGACCTGGGCCTGCGCGGCGGCGAGAAGATCAAAGTCACCAGCGCGCGCGGCCAATACATCGCCAAAGCCATGGTGACCCGGCGCATCAAGCCCATGCAGATTGACGGCAAGAAGACCTACCAGATCGGCATCCCGATTCACTGGGGCTATCGCGGCATCGCCGAAGACGCCGGCAGGACGGCGCTCAAGCTGGCCAACGTGTTATCGCCCGCGGTGACCGATCCCAACGCCAACACCCCCGAGTTCAAGGGCTTCCTGGTGAAAGTGGAGAAGGCCTAAATGAGCACTGGAAACCTGCGAATCAAAGCCATCTCCGGCCATGCCGGCCCCGTCCCCGGCGCGGGCGCACAGCGCCAGGATCAGGTCGCGAAGCTCATCGACACCACCACGTGTATCGGCTGCAAAGCCTGCGAGGTGGCCTGCCTGGAATGGAACGACCTGCCATTCCGCGAGACCCTGTTCGATAACACCTACCAGACCATGCCGGAGACGGCGTGGAATTACTGGAACCTCATCAAGTTCAACGAGCATCCCGGCCCCGATGGCACCTTCCAGTGGCTCATGCGCAAAGACCAGTGCATGCACTGCGCCGACCCCGGCTGCCTGGCCGCCTGCCCCGCCGACAACGCCATCGTGCAGTATCAGAACGGCATCGTGGATTTCCAGCAGGAGTATTGCATCGGCTGCCAATATTGCGTCACCGGCTGCCCGTTCAACATCCCCAAGTTCAATCCGCAAACTAAGAAGATGTTCAAGTGCACGCTGTGCACAGACCGCGTTTCACAGGGGCTGGAGCCTGCCTGCATCAAGGCCTGCCCCACCGGGTGCCTGCACTTCGGCACCAAGGAAGATATGACCGCGCTGGCGCAGACCCGCGCCCTGCAACTGCGCGAACATACTGCGCACACCAACGCCGGAGTGTACGATCCACAGGGCGTCGGCGGCACCAGCGTGATCTACGTGCTGCACGATATCGCCAATCCCGAGGCCTACGGCGGCCTGCCGTCCAATCCGGGCGTGCCGTGGACCGTGCGCATCTGGAAGGGCCCGCTCAAGTGGCTCGGCAACCTGGCCATGATCGGCGGCCTCATCGGAGTCACCATGCACTACCTGCGCTTCGGCCCGAAGAAGGTGGAGAGCCATGAACAATAACATCCTGCGATACACCCTGCTCGAACGCGTGATGCATTGGATCGCCGCGGTGACTTACTGTTACGTGTTGCTTACGGGTCTCGCCTTCTATTCGCCGCACCTCTACTGGATCGCCACCATACTCGGCGGCGCACCCACCTCGCGGTACTGGCACCCGTGGATCGCGGTGATCTTCGTCGCCGTGCTGGTATGGATGCTCCGGCAGTGGCTGGCCGACATGCACGTCACGGCGGAGGATCGCGCATGGAGCAAGGCGATGCGGCACTACGTCGAAAACGACGACCAGCATCTGCCGCCCATCGACCGCTTCAACGTGGGGCAGAAGTACTTTTTCTGGGCGATGGTGTTCGGTGGGGCAGTCCTGCTGCTCTCCGGCATCGTGCTGTGGATCCCGGAGAAGCTTCCCTGGAGCCTCCGCGACGTCCGCTACGCCGCCGTTCTGCTGCACGTCTCTTCGGCGCTCATCACCGTCGGCGCCTTCATCATTCACGTCTATATGGGAACTGCCGTGGTGCGCGGCGGCTTCACCTCCATCATCCGTGGCGAAGTCTCGCCGGCCTGGGCCAAGACGCACCATCGCCTGTGGTACCAGCGGGTCACTGGGAAGTGAAGCGGATCGAGCGCGCCCAAGAGCTCGCAAAATCCATCCCGGAAGTAGCGGAGTTATTGAATTTCTATGTGGAGGTCGCCACCTTCCAGTGTTCCGTTGCACAAGCGGCGCTGCCGGCCCTGCCCCTCGATTCGCCGGACCTCGACCGCCCCCTGCAACCCCACCTCGATCGCCTGGTCAAGTTGATGCACCGCATCGCCCCACCCGAAGTCTCGCAGGAAAGCGCGTTCCTCCGGCACCTCGTGCTGCAGCCCTACGCCGAGTGCCAGGCCCGGCGAAGTGGGGTCTCGCGGACCTCGGTGCAACCGCTCTGTCCTTTCTGCGGCGAAAAGCCCGTAGTCGCTGTCCTCCGCCCCGAAGGCGAAGGCGGCAAGCGCTCCCTCATCTGCTCGCTCTGCTCCACTGAGTGGGAATTCCGCCGCCTGCTCTGCCCGCATTGCGGCGAAGAAGACAAAGAAAAGATCCCCATCTACACCGCGCAGCAGTTCCCCTACATCCGCCTGGAAGCCTGCGACACCTGCCACACTTACATGAAGGCGGTCGACCTGACTAAGAACGGGTTGGCCGTCCCAGAAGTCGACGAACTGGCGTCTTTAGCTCTCGACTTATGGGCGAGTGAGAAGGGTTACACGAAGTTACAACTCAACTTACTCGGCTGGTAACGCCGGCGGTACTCAACTTACTCGGCTGGTAACGCCGGCGGTCTTGCCGCCGGTGGCCGCAGGTGACCGGCGACAAGATCGCCGGCGTTACCGGGCGGGACGAGATGGCGACCACGGCCGGCCATCGCCAAGCCCCCACTCACTGCACCAAAGCCCGAGCCGGGTCCACGCGAGCCGCACGCCGCGCGGGAATGAAGCACGCCACAGCGCCTGCCGCCATCACCGCGAAGGACACCGCCGCCAGCGTCCCGGGATCGTCGGGCGCCACGCCCCATAACTGACTCGCGATCAGCCGAGTCAGTGACAGACTCACCACCAGCCCGAGCGCCACGCCCGCACCCATCAACGCGAGGCCCTTGCGCAGCACCATGCCAAGCACCTGCGCCGGTTGCGCGCCTAGCGCCATGCGGATCCCGATCTCGTGAGTCCGCGTAGCCACACCCACCACCACCAGCGCGAGACCGATGGAAGCGAACCCGCCGGTCGCCACCAGTCCGAACCGGGGCTCCGCGTAGAAGGTCTCGCCGATGGAGCCTTCTACCGTGCCCACGCGCGTCAATGCCACGTCCGGATCCACCGCCCACACCCGCCGGCGAATGCCTTCCACCAGCGCGAGCGGAGCCACCCGCGTGCGCACCATGATGCCAACGGGCGGCACATGAAACGCCGTGTACGACGCGAAGATCTGCGGCCGCACGGCATCGCGTAGCCCCTGATTGCGGGCATCGGAAACCACGCCGGTGATTTCGAAGTTGGGATCGTCCGGCGCGTCCCGCCAGCGCTCCAGATGAAAATGTAGCTTGCGGCCCAGTGGATCCTGATGCGGGAAATACGTCCGGACGAAGGCCTGGTTGACGATGGTGCCGTGCCGCACGGTATCGATATCGCCGGCTGCCATGGCAGCACCGTGCACAATTGTGCGCCCCATGGTCCGGAAGTAAGTTTCGTCACAAACGCCGAGCGCGGCATCCCACGTCTCGCCGTGCCCCTGGCCCGGTATATCGAATTCCACGTGCGTCCCGCCGCTGATGGCGGTATCTTCCAGCGAGAGAGTGGCCGAAGCCACGCCGGGCAGGCTCCCCACCTGCGCCACCACCTGCCGGATGAACGAAGTCTGCTCGCCAGCGGTCTGATAGCGGCCGCCCGGCAGAGTCATGCGGGCGTGCAACAGGTTGGCGGAGTCGAAGCCCAGGTCCACATGCGTTAGCGCGAAGAACGTGCGGGTCATCAGTCCGGCGCCCACCAGCAACACCAGGGAAAGGGCCACTTCGGCGATCACCAGGGCAGCCCGCAGGCGTCCCTGGCGCGGGTCGTCTCTGCGGACGCGCGTGGTCTGCAGCGCCGGCGCCAGGCCGCATAGCAGGGTGGCCGCGAGTGTGACCCCAAATGCGAAGGCGAGCCCCAGGGGCTGCAGCGCGATCACCGCTTCACCCGGAACGGCACCCGGCGGAATCAGATGCGCCATTTCGGCGATCCCGAACTTCGCTAGCAGGCAACCGAAGACGCCGGCGGCCGCCGCCAGAATCCCACTCTCCATCAGCAGTTGCCGCACCAGGCGCCAACGCGTGGCCCCCACGGCGGCGCGAATCGCCATCTCCCGCTCGCGCGCTGTGGCGCGCACCAGCAGCAGGTTGGCCACATTGCTGCACGCGATCAACAGCAGCAGCGCCACCGCCGCGAACAGCGTGTACACCACCGTCTTGAAGTTGCCCACCGCCTCATCGGGCAGCGTCCGCAGCGAAACCCGGAAGCGCTTGTCGGGATACTCGCGCGGATACGCTTCAGCCAGGCGGCGCTCGATGGCATCGAAATCGGCCGTCGCTGCCTGCAACCTGATTCCGGGCTTGAGCCGCCCCAGAGCCTGCAGGTAGCTGGGTTGCTCCGGCACGTTTCCGCTCCGCAGCGGAAACCAGATCGACGCGCCCAGAAACTCAAACCGCGGCGGCATCACGCCGGCAATCGTGCGCCGCTGGCCGTTCAGCGTCAGGGTACGGCCCACGGCGTTCGGATCGCTGTGCAGTTGCTCCTGCCAGAAACGGTAACTCACCACGCAGGCGCCAGCGTCTTCCGCTGCCGGAGCGCGGCCATAGAGCGGGCTGACTCCCAGGAAGGCGAATGCGTTCTGCGTGACCCACGCGCCGTGGATCTGCTGCATCCCTTCCGTGGAGCGATACGCGATGCCCGTGAGGTTGAACCCGAGGATGTCTTCCAGGGTGCGGTTGGCGCGGCCATACTCGGCGAATGAAGCCAGCGAGAATTCCGTGATCCCGCTGTATCCGCCCGGCCGCAATTCGTGGATGTAGGAAAGCGTGATGCGGCCGGCATCGCGATACGGAAACGCATGGTAGATCAACGCATCCGCCAGGCTGAAAATCAAGGTGGTGGCGCCGATCCCCGACGCCAGCGTGAGAATTGCCACCGCGGCAAACAGGGGATTGCGCCGCAGCATCCGGAGACTGAATCGGAAATCCTGAACCATAGCCCCTCCGCAATCTATAGTGTACTAGTTCTCTAATACAGTCAAGCGGAAAGTTCGCTCACCGGCGACGAGATCGCCGGCGTTACCTCAACGCTAGGTTGACCGAATTCGACGTCGCCCCACCCTGTTGCAGCGCCAACGGGACACTCCCCGTCAGCCCCGCAGGCACCGTGATCGCGACCTGATAGAGGCCGGCGAACCCCGGCGAAGCGATGGAATAGATCACACCAGCGGCCTGCCCGCCGATCGTGGCGGCGACTGGCGTAGTCTGCGCCAGCACTCCGGCAACCGGCGCCACACCGGTGGAAAGCGCGGGCGTGGTCTGCCCCAGTCCGGTGCAGTAGACCAGAATGACATCGCCCGGTTTGGCCGGATTGCCCGCCGTCACCAGCGAGAAATCGGCATTCTTCAGGATCGCTGGCGCGGGATAGAAGAAGATCCCAGGCGCACTCGGCGCGACATTTACGGTGTAAGTCGCGAAAGGGCCGTTGGCATTACTCAGAATCATCAGTTGCGCGCCCGCCGGCACATCCACTGGCGCCTGCACGTTGATCTGCTGCGGCGAAACGTAAAGCATCGCCGCCTGGCGCCCGCCAATGTTCACCGCCAGCCCATTCAGAAAGTACGGCAGTTGGGACCCGCTCCATCCGCGCAGGTCGCAAGGAACCTTCGAAAGATTCGTACCGAAGATCGTGATCAACCCACCCGGCGCCACCGCGGCCGCGGTCTTGTCCAGATCGGCATTGATCACGGCGGTGATGCCGGAAGGCTCCGTGGCCGCGGGCTGCAATTGCGCGCGCGCCGCACCGGTGGGGTCGTTCACCGTGTGCAGGTCCAGATACCAGCCGTCAGGATTCTGCAGGATGCTGGTGAGCGTCCCCGGATCCAGAATGGGCGCCGACCAGGTGAAGTAGTTGCCGAATCCCGTGTCGCTATGAAAATCCGGAGTCACCTGCAACGTCGGGGGACCGTCCTGTCCTGCGGGCGCCTGTTGCAGATAAAGCCCCAGGAATTGTGTCGCGCCATTGAAGCGGTAATCCATATCGGCGAGCAGGCTGCCCGCGGCAATCGAGCCATCGGGATTTAGCAAAGTGTAAATCGTCAGTGCGGCCGGTGCGGCACCCGGCGCGCTGGTGGTATGCAGTTCATTAGTAGAACTCAGCGGCACTTGCAGGGCCGCGCTCCCGGTGGCCTGCAATTGCCCGCGCATCAAGCCCAGCGGATTACCGACCGTGCGCAGATCGATATATTGCGAGCCCGGATTGTTGAACAGGTTCGTGAAGGTGCCAGTCTGCGCCGCCGCCGTAGTAGTAAGTTCCATGTAGAACGGCCCGATGCTGCCCGTGCCCGTCGGCATGGGCGTGAGCCCGCCAGGTAGCGTGGGAACCAGAGATGCCGTGCTCACTACGCCGGCCGCACCAGGATGAATCTGCAGGCCGCTGAAGGCTGTCTGGTCCTGGGTATTGTACGTCGCCCAGAGATAGACCTCGGCCGAGTTCCAATTCCCGCTCGCATCCCTGGTGCCGATCGCCACTACTTGCGCGACGCCGTACCCTGCGTTGAACGGGGCCGGGAATGCGTTGTCCGAGCTCATCAGGGCCATCAGCACGGTGGATTGCGCGCGCAGCAACTGGCCGCGGATCACGCCATTCGGGTTGACGGTTGTGAGCAGATTGACGTAGTAGCCCGCCGGATTCTGCACCATGCCGCGCAGGGCGTTCAACAGCGTAGGGTTGTCGCCCGCCACCTGGATGGCCTGGTGGATGGTATCGCCGTTGATCTGCACCACGTAGGAGCTGCTGGCACTCAGCACTGAGTTCAGTGCCAGCGTGCCATTCTGCCCCACGTTGCCGCTCCAGATCCCCAGGCCGGTGGCGGTGACCGTTGCCGTAAAAGTGATGCGCGCCAGCACGTCCACCGTGCCCGAAACCACCTGCCCGGAACTATCCAGCACCACGCTGGCAAGGACATCAGCCACTCCGTGCGCCGTACTACTGACCGGCGGCACCTCGCTGGTGGGTAGCAGGATGGCGCGAAAAAACTGGGTCTGTACGGTTTGCGCGAAAAGCGAAAAAGGAAGGAACAGCAGCAAGAACACCGCTCTGGACATGGGGACCTTCCCTCAGCATACAAGAAACTTCACAAATCCTCTTGACACAACGAACAACTTCGTAGTAACTTCTTCGTAGATGCCAACGAGCCAACCCAATCCGCCTCGCCCCACCGATGCGGAACTCGAAATTCTGACCGTCTTGTGGCGGCGCGGCGCCAGCACGGTGCGCGACGTCCACGAGGCGATCACGCAGCGCAAGCCCACGCAGTACACCACCGTGCTCAAAATGCTCCAGATCATGGCCGAAAAGCGCCTGGTGCGCCGCGACGAAAAGCAGCGCGCCCACATCTACGAAGCCGCGCAGCCTCGCGAGTGGACCCAGCGGCAGTTGGCGGGCGATCTGTTGCAGCGGGCCTTTAACGGGTCGGCCAAAGGGCTGCTGTTGGGCGCGCTTTCCTCGCGCAAGGCATCCAAAGAAGAGCTGGCGGAACTGCGCCGATTCCTGGATGAGTACGAAAAGGGGGGCAAATGATCGCCTTGCAGGATTGGATGACGAGTCCCGCGGCGCACGCGCTGGGCTGGGCGCTGATTCACTTTCTGTGGCAGGGTGCGGCCATCGCTCTGCTGCTGGCCATCGCGCTGGGAATCTCGCGCGCTGCGCGGACGCGCTATCTGTTGGCATGCGGTGCAATGGCGGCGATGGTGGCCGCCTTCGCGGTGACGCTCGCTATTTGCTGGCCCCCGGCAGTCCCGCATGTCCACAGAATCGCGAGCCCCGCGCCGCCGCACAGGCTTCACCTCCTGCCGCTGCCAGAGACTGCCCGCCCCGCCGCCATCGACACCCTTCGGCCGGGACCTCCCGGTTGGTTCGTACCGGTCTGGCTGGGCGGCGTCTCCCTCTTCTACTGCTACAGTCTGGCCGCCTGGCTGGCCGCCACTCGCTTGAAGAAGCGCGGCACCGTCGCCACTCCGCTCGCCTGGCAGCAGCGCCTGCAGCATCTCACCAAGGAACTCGGACTCCGGCGCACGGTGGCCTTACTGGAGTCGTGCCTGATCGATGTGCCGGTAGTGATTGGCTATCTGCGTCCCGTGATTCTGCTCCCGATCGGCGTCCTATCGGGCCTCGGCGCGGAACAGGTGGAGGCCATCCTGATCCACGAACTGGCCCACATCCGCCGCTACGACTATCTGGTCAACGTCATGCAGACCCTGGTGGAAGGGCTGCTGTTCTATCACCCGGCCGTCTGGTGGGCCGGCAGCGTCATGCGCAGCGAGCGCGAGCATTGCTGCGACGACATGGTAGTGGTTCTGCAGGGCGATGCGCGCGGCTATGCCGCCACGCTGGCCCGTTTGGAATTGAGCCGCGGCACGGGGCGAGAACTGGCCCTGGCGGCAACTGGAGGCAACCTGATGAAACGCATTCACCGTCTGATGCAGCAGCCCGAAGGGCCCCGCTTAGCCGCGCCACTGGTATCGGCCGCTGTCCTGTTCGCCACCGCGACCTTGGCATTCGCCGCCTGGCAATCGCAAACTCAACCACAAACCCAACCCCAACCGCAGAATCGGCAGCAGACCGCACCCGTACCGGCGGCGGCGCCCGCACCGGCGCCCCAACCCGCGGAGCACCACCTGGTAGAGCCGTCGCAGCACCCCATGATCGAGCCCATGCCGGCCACTGCCACCCCGATGCCCGCTGAACTCACAGTCCGCCCTTCGGCGGAGCGAATTCACCCGCTGCAGAAGGCCGGCGAAACACCGTACCGGAAATGGCTCAACGAAGATGTGGCCTACGTCATCACGGACGCCGAGCGCTCGGCATTCAAGCAACTGCAGACTGACGAAGAGCGCGAAAAGTTCATCGAGCAGTTCTGGCTGATCCGCGATCCCACCCCCGGCACCATTGAAAACGAGTTCAAGGAAGAGCACTACCGGCGCATCGCTTACGCCAATGAGCACTACTCTTCGAGCATTCCAGGCTGGAAGACGGATCGCGGCCGCATCTACATCACTTACGGCCCGCCCGATGAAATCGAAGATCACTCCGCAGGCGGCGCGTATCAGCGCCCGGCAGCGCAGGGTGGCACCACCACCACAACCTATCCGTTCCAACAATGGCGCTACCGGTACATCGAAGGCCTCGGCACCAACGTCGTGATCGAGTTCGTCGACCCGGCCCAGAGCGGCGAATATCACATGACCATGGACCCCTCGGAAAAGGACGCGCTCCTCAATATGTCGCCGTCCTCCACCGGGCTGGCCCTCAACATTGCCACGAGTCCGGCACCCGGACAGCCGGCGTCCGACCAGCGCCCGCGCGGTGTCTCCGTCACCCTGCCGCTCGCTCCCTTGGGCCACAAGACCCGCGTGACGGGCCGCATCACCACACTCGCCGGCCAAGCGGTGGCCAATGTCATCGACGTGATCAACGGCCTCCAACCCTCTTACGTCAGCCAGTTCACGCTCGTCCCCGGTACTTATCACGCCACGTTCATCGTGAAGGACCTCGTCACCGGCGCTCTCGAGCGGGGCGATCTCACATTCCAGGTACAGTAGACGCTGTACTCCGATTTGGCGATAAAATGGGCGGCATGAAGCTCGTCTCCTCCGCCCTTGTGGCCATCGCTCTGGCCCTCCCATCCGCCGCCCAGGTGAAAATTACGCCGGGACCCGAGAAGGCCGCCATCGCGATCAACGGCAAACCGTTCAGCGATTTCTACGTGGCCGGCGAGATGGTCACCAAGCCATACCTGTGGCCGCTGCGCGCTGCTACCGGGACTTCAGTCACCCGGAATTGGCCCATGGAGGTGACCGACGACGAGAAGACCGCCAAGCTCGATCATCAGCACCAGCGCGGCCTCTGGTTCGCACACGATAGCGTCAACGGAATCGACTTCTGGAACAACGAGGCGAAACCGATTCCGCCCACTTCGCCCAACGCGTATAAATCGCCGAAGCTCGGCCGCATCACTCTGGTCAAACTCGGCCCGGCGAAGAGCGGCAAGGCCAGCGGCACGCTCGCCGCCACCTTCGATTGGACCGATCTGCAGGGACACAAACTGCTCACCGAATCGCGCGTCATGACCTTCTATGCGGATAAGGACGACCGGCGCTTCGACGTCGATATCACACTCACCGCCGCCGATGCCCCCGTGACATTTGGCGATGGCAAAGACGGCGCCTTCGGCATCCGCATGCGGCCCGTCTTGCAGGAGGATACCGGCACCGGTCACATCGCCAACGCCGACGGCATGGCGGGCGAGAAGGAACTGTGGGGCAAGCCCTCCAACTGGTGCGATTACTCCGGAACCATCGGCACGGAGAAGGTGGGCATCGCCATTCTAGATAACCCCGCCAATCCGCATCATCCCGTGCGCTGGCACGCCCGCGCCTACGGCCTGTTTGCCGCCAATCCCTTCGGCCTCTCAGTTTTTACCAACGATAAGACGCAAAATGGGGCGGTGACCATCCAGCCGGGCCAGAGCCTGCGCTATCGCTATCGCGTGATCATTCACCCGGGCGATGTGAAGGACGCCAAAATCGACGCCGCCTGGCAGCGCTACATCGCCGGCAAGTAAGCATTGGCCGCAAAACGGTGGCCTCCTCGAAAATCCCGAGCCGGGTGTCCGCCGCAAACCCGTGCCAACCTCGAAAATCTCCCCCGCTCCTCCGGAGATCGGCCCTAGTGCAAGTTACAAACCGCGTTTCGGTGGAAAGCGCGGATGTCGTCGCACATTGCCGCTGACCAGCTCTGCCAACCCGCCCGCTGGAGCAGCCTTGGTCAGCGCCAGCAACTTCCGCTTCGCTAAGGCTGTCCGACCCGCCGCTACGCACAGCGCGGCGGCACTCCGCATGACGGGATGTCGTGTGCACTCGCCATTAGGACCGTGAGTCAAAGCGGAATTGCCTGTAGGCGCCAACGATTCTGTCGACCAATACCGCGCCGAAACCGTCCAACAATTCGATGAACGTCTCAGTCCGCTCTGGCGTGCGCAGGCGGGGAAGCGCTACCCGTAGATTGGGATCGTCGAGCATTTCAGCCGCCTTCTCCACGGCGGCCACCGGAACGCTGGCATAGCCGAAGACACCATCGGAATTCCACGGACCCATGTGCCGCACAACGGGTCCGAACCGAATTTCCAGGCGCTGCAGTTCCTCATCCGTCAAGACAATCGCTTCCATTTGTTCCCTCCGCGATGGCTATGTTCCAGGTGCAGTCATATGTTTGGTTCCCTTTGCGGCCTTCCTTTGTTCGGTCCGGCTGATATTAACGCCATGGCGATCCTGCCAATGTTGTGCCAATGTTGTCCCGCGATATTGACAATTCGCTTCACTTCGCCGGCATCGAACGGCTTCGCCAGCACGTCCCATGCTCCGAGGTTCAGGGCTTCCGCCCATAGCCGTTCATCTGCCAGCCGGGAGGCCACGATTAAGAGTGGGGGATCGGGAAGAAAAGAGATGTGGTCCAGCATCTCCCCCCAGGTACCCGATGAGATATCGCAATCGCAAATTACAATTGGAAGGGGTATTTCCCGCAACACGGAAAAGGCCGAAGCGACTGTGGCGCTCGCGATCACTGTCCATTCGGATTTGAAGATGCGCACCAGAGAAGCGCAGTCTTCGTGCCCGGGGCTGACAGATAGAACAGTATTCAATGCGATCACGAGCCCGGGCGGCTTCTTGACTCCGTTCCATCTCCCGGTATGCGACGGGCTCTCTGCCACTTTCCCTCCATTCAGAATCACAAGCCCGGCGTGAAGCGGGCGCAACCGGAAGAAGTGCAACAAACCTGGCTAAAAATCTACATGTACCGGCACCCCCGGAGGCCCTGGTTCACACACGGTGACTCCACAGGGCCAGACCCGGGGATGCCCTGTAGATGAGTGATCGGGCGAGTGCGGCACTTCCTTCGCCTCCGATTTGAATTAGGATATTCCCTCTTGATTGGATAATATAATTCGGGAGGAATAAGCGAACTAGGAGGGTGCCTAGGTAGGCCAGTTTCCCTCATTTTCAGCGTGTCGGATTCAGCGTCAGCGCGGACCTGGCGAGGCATAGTCAGTCCTGAGCGGCGCGCAAGTCATTTCCGCTCATTGAGCCGCTGCGGCCACCGCGAGGCGTCATGACACCAGTCACCCTGCTCCATGCCGGCGGGCGCCCTCTGCGCGGCGTTCCCGCATGCGACAACCTCTCGAGACTGATGATGGCCTGGTTCAGACGCTCACGCTCTTCGCGAAGTTCTGTGAGTATCCTCGAAGTATCCATAAGTCCCCCCCAAAGTCGTGGCTCGAAACTCCCTGAGACGGCTTCCACACAATCCAGCCAGTTCTTACAATCATGAACTTCGGGCGAGGCAAATTGAACTAGGAAAATGCCTAGTCGTCCTATTACGGCACCGCTACCCGAAAGGATTACCCTATGCGGGCTGTTATGAGAGAATATGGTCGCACGCCCGCGCCGGGCGGCGGCCTTGCACTACCGGGATCGCTCACCACGGAGGAAGAACATGGCTCGCAATAGCTTGGCGAGGCCCGGAAAGAGACGTCTGAAGACTGCACCTGGACGCTCATCCGGCAGTAAGGCCGAAGTGGAGGCCACGCCCCGTCCGGATGAGCTCTCCATCCGGGAAAAACCCCACCCAATCGCGGGTGTGGGCGCATCGGCCGGAGGCTTTGAGGCGTTTCGCGAACTGCTCCTGAGTTTTCCGGCAGATACGGGCCTGTCACTGGTCCTGGTGCAGCATCTCGACCCCGGACATGAGAGCCTGCTGGCGAAGCTGCTCTCCAGGGCCACCACGATGCCCGTCGCCGAAGTGGAAGAGGGCATGACGGTGGAACCGAATCATGTCTACGTGATTCCCCCGAACAAAACTATGGGGATCCGCCACGGGAGGCTGCACCTGATGGCGCGTAGGGAGCCGGCGGCGAAACATCTGCCCATCGATCAGTTCCTCTGCTCTCTGGCCGAAGACCGGGGCAATCGGGCGATCGGGGTGATTCTCTCGGGAACCGCCTCCGACGGAACCATGGGGCTGAAGGCCATCAAAGCCGAAGGCGGCATCACCTTCGCCCAGGACATCAAAAGCGCCAAGTACGACGGCATGCCGCGCAACGCCATCGCCGCCGGGTGCGTAGACTTCGTCCTGCCGCCGGAGGGAATCGCGAGCGAACTCGCGCGCATCGGGCGGCATCCCTACCTGGGAATCGGGCACCCGGGGCAGGCCGAAGAGAGTGATGACGAACTGCGCCAGATCTTCCTCGTCCTCCAGAGAGCGACCGGAGTGAATTTCGCGGATTACAAGTACAGCACCATCCAGCGGCGGATCGCGCGCCGGATCATGCTGCACAAACTGGAAAGCCGGAAGCAGTACCTCCGGCTCCTTCGCGAGAACCCGGCCGAGCCACCAGCCCTCTGCGAGGATATCCTCATTCACGTGACGGGCTTCTTCCGGGAGCCGGAATCGTTTCTGGCGCTGGCGGAACAGGTCTTCCCCAGGATTCTCGATCCCAAGCCGCCTGACGAATCGATTCGCGTCTGGGTTCCCGGCTGTTCCACGGGAGAAGAGACCTACTCCATCGCCATGGTCCTGCTGGAATGCCTGGGCGACCGCGCCGGCAGGATGCCCGTCCAGATCTTCGGCACCGATATCAGCACAGTTTCGATCGAAAAAGCGCGTACAGGCCTGTACGGCGAGAGCAGCCTCGGCGGTGTTTCCCCGGAGCGCTTGCGGCGTTTCTTCGTCAAAGTGGCCGGCGGCTTCCAGATCGCGAAATCGTTGCGCGAGATGTGCGTCTTCGCACGCCAGGACCTGGCCCAGGACCCTCCATTCTCGCGCCTGGATCTCATCAGTTGCCGCAACGTGTTCATCTACATGGGGCCCGCGCTCCAGAAGAAGATCATGGGCATCTTCCACTACGCTCTCAGGCCCACGGGGTACCTGATGCTGGGGAAATCGGAATCGGCCAGCGGCTTTGCGGACCTCTTCACGGTGATTGATCGGGAGCACAAGATCTGTTGTAAAGGGCCCGGCGAACCCAGTCTGATTTTCGATCNNGGTTACCAGAGCGCCATGGGAGCAGCGCCTGGGAACCCACAAACGCAGCCCCGGTTCGATGTACAAAGGGAAGCGGACCGGATCGTCCTCAGTCAATATGGCCCAGCAGGAGTGGTGGTCAACGAGAACCTGCACATTCTCCATTTCCGTGGACAATGCAGCCCATATCTTTCGCCTCCGCCGGGCCAGGCCAGCCTGGGCCTGCTGCGCATGGTGCGCCCGGAATTGGTGTTGGAACTGCGCACAGCAGTTCACCAGGCGAAGAAACAGGAGATCGCCGTAACTAGGAAAGGCATCCGGATCCATCGCGATGGCCATCTCGCGGACTGCTCCCTGGAGGTGGTTCCGTTCAAGAGCGATCTGGGCCAGCGGTTCTTTCTGGTGTTGTTCCAGGAAACTCCGGTGCGCGAGCCGGACGGCTCGGACGCGCGGCGCCAGGCGCCAGCCAGCACCCGGCGGCAGGCGCGGGAGGACACCCGTCTGCGCCAGGATTTGCAGGCGACCGAACAGTCGCTCCAGTCCATGATCCAGGAGCAGGAGGCCATTAACGAGGAGCTGAAATCCGCCAACGAAGAAGCCCTGTCGAGCAACGAGGAACTGCAATCGACCAACGAGGAATTAGAAACGGCCAAAGAGGAATTGCAATCCACGAACGAAGAGCTGGTCACGGTCAACGAGCAGCTAGGGAACCGCAACTCCGAATTGGCGCAGCTCAACGGCGATCTTACCAACCTGCTCAGTAGCGTTAACATCCCCATCCTGATGTTGAGTGGCGATTGGCGCATCCGGCGCTTCACCCCGCAGGCGGAGACACTGCTGAACCTGCTGCCCGGCGACGTGGGGCGCCCCATTGTCAACCTCCGGCCGAACATCGATCTGCCGGACCCGGCCACGCTGGTCGCCGAGATCGCCGGCTCCATGATGCGCGAGCGCGAGGTTCAGGACCGGGAAGGCCGCTGGTATTCGTTGCGCATCCGCCCCTACCGCACCATGGACAACAAGATTGACGGCGCGGTCATGACCTTTATTGACATCGATGCGGCCAAGCGAATGCATCTGGAATTGCAGCGCGAGCAGACCTTCACGGCAGCGGTACTGGAATCGGCAGCCGCTTTAGTGATGGTCACCGACCTGGCGGGGAACATCGCCCGTTTCAACCTCGCCTGCCGCCGGCTCAGCGAATACTCCTTCGAGGAAGTGGAGGGAAGGCCGGTCTGGGCCGTGTTGGTGCCCCCCGAAGAAACTGAAGCGATCAAACAGGTGTACCAGGAGCTCGCCGAGAGCCACTCCGCGCGGGAACACGAGAATCATTGGGTGGACCGGAGCGGCCGGCGGCATTTGATCTCCTGGTCCAGTACGCTGGTTAAAGAGGCGCCGGACGTCACGGGGCATCTGGTCTGGGTCGGCGTAGACGTCACAGAGGCCAGGCTGGCCGAACACGCGCTGCAACAGAGCAAGATCCTCCAAAAAAGCCAGGAGCAACTGCGGACATTGACAGCCGGCTTGTTGGAGGCCCAGGAGGAGGAGCGGCGGCGGATTTCCCAGGAGCTGCACGACGATATCAGCCAGAGGTTGGCGGCGCTGGCCATTCAGGCGGAGGTGCTGCATCAGGCGCAGGAAATCGCGCCCGCGGAACTGCAGCGGAAACTGGGGGAGTTGCAGAAGCTGATGGAAGTGCTGTCGGAGGATCTCCGCCGCACTGCCCGCAACCTTCACCCCTTCACATTGACGCACCTCGGCCTGGAACCAGCCTTGCGATCTTACTGCGAGGAGTTCTCCAGCCTCAGGCAGTTCAAAGTGCGGTTCACCGCGCGTGCCTTACCAGCGGCCATCCCCTCCGGCGTGGCACTGTGTGCCTATCGTGTGGTCCAGGAGGCGCTGGGAAACGCCGCCAAACATGCCGGAGCCAAGCGCGCGGCGGTATCGATCTCCGGCAACGGCGATGTCCTGCACGTCGCCATCCGGGATGACGGCCATGGATTCGACCTGGAGCACAGCAAAGGAAAGGGACTCGGACTGATCAGCATGGAGGAACGGGTGCGGCACCAGGGTGGGACCTTCTCCATCTCGCCAAAGCCCCGTGACGGCACTCGCATCGAGATCCGGATTCCCCTCAAAGCAGAGCCGCCCGCGCTCGCGGCGGAAGCGAGCGCCCCATGAAGAAGCCGCGGCTGTTGCTTGCCGACGACCATACCATCCTCATCGAAGGGTTGAAAGCCCTGTTGGCGGCGGAATTCGATGTGGCGGCCACGGCCGCCGATGGCAGGGCAGTTCTGGAAGCAGCCGAAAGACACAAGCCAGACCTCATTCTGTTGGACATTTCCATGCCCGGCCTGAACGGCATCGAAGCCGCGCGGCGATTGAAGCAATCGAATCCCAATGCGAAACTGATTATCCTCACTATGCATGCGGACCTCATTTTTGTTAGCGCGGCATTTGAGGCGGGCGTGTCGGGATACGTGTTGAAACAGTCGGCGGCGACCGAACTGGTCACGGCGCTTCGTCAGGTGGACAGTGGCCGGCATTACATCAGTTCACTGATCCAAAAACGGCTCGGCACAGAAACT
Organism: Candidatus Sulfopaludibacter sp. SbA3; assembly: GCA_900290315.1. Classification (GTDB taxonomy): domain Bacteria; phylum Acidobacteriota; class Terriglobia; order Bryobacterales; family Bryobacteraceae; genus Sulfopaludibacter. The sequence goes on from OKRF01000223.1 coordinate 20,570, forward strand.
CCCGCTTTCTTGCGGCGCTCGAAAGAGCTCTCTGCCGGTCTCACCTCCAGGCAACGCGAGGTGCTCCAGCTACTGGCGGAGGGACGTGTTCGCAAGGAAATCGCCCAAATTCTCGGAGTCTCCGTCAAGACGGTGGAATTTCACAAGCAGAAAATCACCGAGAAGCTGGGTATCCACACCGACGCAGCCCTGACGGCCTACGCTATACGGCACGGGATCGCTTCGGCGGAGTAGCATATGCTCATGGGACGAGCTCCGGTGTGCGAAACCCCGATTTCCATGCCATGTTAAAATGACTTCGCAGCTCTGTCGAGATCGCGTTTTCCAGAGAATTTCAGGTGGTTTCAAACTGCTCCATTTTCGAGCACCTGGTCTCCCCTACCTCTCAAGGTCCCCGAATGACACAAACCAGGAAGAGAGCCGGCAGCCGCGCAGGCAAGAGAGCTTCTTCCGCCCATCCTGGTCAAAACAACTATCTCGTTGTCATTTTCGATAGTTGCCGCTATGACACCTTTGTCGAGGCCCGGCCGAAAACCATCCGGAAACTCGGGAAGTTGGAATGTAGATTCTCCTATGCTTCATGGACGGCGCCTTCGCACTACAATCTTCTGTCCGGCCTGCTGCCTCATTCCAATCCCAAACATGTATTCGCCTCGGAATATTATAAAAAGGACTTCCTGAAATACTCCCAGCGTCTGGGGACCAAAGGAATTGAGTTCAAATCGCTCATTCCGAAACTCTACCTTCCCGATTTTCTCAAGCAGAGCCTGGGATATCGCACCCACGCCATGGTGTCGCTTCCCGTGCTGAATCCCAAAACCATCCTGAACCACGGATTCGACTCGTTCCGNNTTCCCGGAAGAGAACCCGTCATTCTACCTGTTAAACATTGGCGAGACGCACTACCCTTACGCCCTGCCCGACGAACCTCCGGAGACCTGGCCGCGGATCAGTGGCGTGCACGGCGTCTTCAAGCACCTTGACGACCACGTGGTGGGCGGAAAACTGAAATCGGGCAAGGGAGAGAAGTTCTTCAACGAAGTCCAGATGAAGCAGTTGCGCGATCGCCAGGTGAAAGCCGTGAAATATCTGGACCGCGTGGTGGAAGAGCTGTTCGACATCGTTCCCAGGAATACCTGGATCACCCTCACCAGCGACCACGGTGAACTGTTCGGCGAAGATGGCTTCTTCGGGCACGGTCCCATCTGCCACGAGAAGGTCTTCGAGGTGCCCTTTCTCGAGGGTAAGATCCGGTGACGTCGCGCCATTCGCCTTGCAACTTCCGTCAGGCTGCGTGGCTGCTTCTATGCGCCGCCGCGCTCTTCCACTGTCGCTACGGACACGCGTGCGTCAGCCTGGCCTATATCGGTCCGGGCGCGGGCTTTGCGTTTCTGGGTTCGTTCCTCACTCTCCTGCTGGGACTTTTTCTCGGCTTCGTTTCTCTGCTCCTTTGGCCGTTTCGCATGCTATGGGGCGTCATCCGAGGCCGCCGTGGCTATAAACACGCCAAGATCCGGCGGCTGATTTTCCTCGGCCTGGACGGGCTCGACCCGGCTCTGCTGGAGCGCTATATGGCCCAGGGCAAGCTCCCCCATTTCAGCCAACTGAGAGAGACGGGCGGCTTCCGCCGCTTGCGCACCACGTTTCCGGCGATGTCTCCGGTGGCCTGGTCCACGTTTGCCACCGGCGTAAATCCGGCGTGCCACAACATCTTCGACTTTCTGAATCGCAGCCTGAAATCGTACATGCCGGAACTTTCTTCTGCGCGCGTTCACAACCCGGAACGAGTTCTGAAGCTGGGTAAGTACCGGATCCCGTTGAGCCGGCCCCAGGTCGAAATGCGCCGGAAAAGCCGGACGTTTTGGAGCATCCTAGGCGAGCATCGCATCGCGTCTACGATTCTCCGCGTGCCCATCTCGTTTCCGCCCGAGAAGTTCAACGGACGGCTGCTTTCGGCGATGTGCACTCCCGATCTGCTGGGCTCGCAAGGAACTTTTTCGCTGTTTACCGCCCGCCAGGCGAGCGAACGAATGGAGAGCGGCAATCAATTTCCGCTCACCGGCCGGGATGGCCACTATTGCGGCGAGATCGTAGGCCCCAGCGACTCCATGGTGGAAGATGGCCAAGCGGTCAAGATTCCATTCAGCCTGATTCCTCAGGCCGGCGGCTGCGCGATCCTGGAAATTGCCGGCGAACGTTACCCGTTGCGATGCGGGGAATATACGCCCTGGATCACTCTGCACTTCCGCGCCGCATTAAGCATCCAGGTGCGTGGCGTGGCGCGATTCCTGCTGACTGAGGCCGGCCCCGCCTGGTCATTGTATATGACGCCGGTCAATATCGATCCGGAAAGCCCGGCGCTGGCCATCTCACACCCTTCTTACTATGCAAGTTATCTGGCCAAACTGCTGGGCCTCTATGCCACTCTGGGTATGGCGGAAGATACCTGGGCTCTGAACGAGCGCGCCATCGATGAAGACGCTTTCCTGCAGCAGGCATGGCTCACTTACCAGGAGCGCGAGAACATGTTCTTCAGCGCGCTCGATCGCTCGCGGCGCGGCGTGGTGGCCTGCGTGTTCGACACCACCGACCGCGTGCAGCACATGTTTTTCCGGCACATGGATCGCGGCGGCGCCTATAGCCGCGTCATCGAGGATCTTTATGTTCGCGCGGACGTTCTGGTAGGCAAAGCGATGGAATACGCCAACCCGGACACGGCACTGGTGGTGCTCTCCGACCACGGGTTCACTTCGTTTGAGCGCGGTGTCAACCTCAACGCGTGGCTGTGCCGGAACGGGTACCTGACGCGGAAAGAGGGCGCCGAGGTCCGCGATTACCTGAAGGATGTGGATTGGAGCCGCACCAGGGCGTACACCTTCGGCCTGGCCGGCGTCTACATCAATCAGAAGGGCCGCGAATCGCAGGGCATCGTGCCGGCCAGTGAGGCCGCAGCCCTCGGACAGGAGATCGCCGCGCGCCTCACTGGTCTGCGGGACGAGGAACGGGAGCGGCTCGCCGTCCGCGCCGCCTGGCCTTCGCGTGAGCTCTATCGTGGACCGTACCTCCAAGCCGCGCCCGACGTGATAGT
>OKRF01000226.1:0-23032 GCA_900290315.1 Candidatus Sulfopaludibacter sp. SbA3
CAACCTCATCAAGCAGTACAAACCGCGCTTCAACATCCTGCTCCGCGACGACAAAACCTACCCGTACATCAAACTCACCAGCGAGCGATATCCCCGTGTTTATGTGACGCGCCGCTTGAAGAAAGACGGATCCACCTACTTCGGTCCATACTTTCCGGCCAACCTGGCGCACCGCCTGGTCCACTTCATTCACCGGCATTTTCTGGTGCCGTCGTGCAAGGTGGATCTCACGCGGTTTCATCCCAAGCCGTGCCTGCAGTATCACATTCACCGCTGCCAGGGGCCGTGCGTGGAAGGTCTGACCACCGGCGACGTCTACGCCCGCGCGGTGCATGACGTGAAACTCTTCCTGGAGGGCCGCCACAACGACCTGGCGCGCGAAATGCGCCGGCGCATGCAATCCTGGAGGGCCGCCACAACGACCTGGCGCGCGAAATGCGCCGGCGCATGCAAGCCGCCTCCGACGAAATGCGCTTCGAAGAGGCCGCCTCCCTGCGCGACCTGCTCACCACCGTGGAAGAGATCGAAGAGCGGCAGAAGATGGCCGCGGCCAAAGGCGACGACGTGGATATCTTTGCGTACTATGCCGAGCCTCCTATGGTGGCCCTCAACCTGTTCCACCTGCCCTGTTCCACCTGCGCAACGGCCAGATCGTGGACCGCCGCGAGTTCTTCTGGGAAGATCAGGAGGAGTTCGACGCGCCGCAGTTCTTCTCTTCGCTCCTCACCCAGCTTTATCTGGACCAGCAGTACATTCCCACCGAAATCCACGTGCCGCTGGACTTCGAGGATCGCGAAGCCCTGGAAGAGTTGCTCAGCGAAAAGCGCAATCGGCGCGTGGAGATCCGCACGCCGCAGCGCGGGCAGAAGAAGGCGCTCATGGACCTGGTGGAGACCAACGCGCGCCACAGCTTCGAAGGCCGTTTCCGCGTCTTGAAGCCCTCGTCACGCGCCATTCAGGAGGCGCTGCAGGACGCGCTCAACCTGCCGGATGCGCCCTCGCGCATCGAGTGTTTCGACATCTCCCACATCCAGGGCACGGACAAGGTGGCCAGCATGGTGGTGTGGGAAGACGGCCGCATGAAGAAATCCGACTACCGTAAGTTCATCATCAAAACGGTGGTGGGCAATGACGATTTCGCCAGCATGCGCGAAGTGGTCACGCGCCGCTATCAGCGGCTCCAGGAAGAAAAGCAGCCGATGCCCGGCCTGGTCCTGATCGATGGCGGACTGGGGCAACTGCACGCGGCCGCGGAGGCGCTGGAAGCCATCGGCATCAGCGATCAGCCTCTCGCCTCCATCGCCAAGCGCGAGGAGATCATCTACGTTTACGGCCAGGAGGACGAGCCCATCGTGCTCGATCGCTTCTCGCCCATTCTCCACCTGGTGCAATCAATCCGCGATGAGGCCCACCGGTTCGCCGTCACCTTCCACCGCTCCCGGCGCAACGCCCGCCAACTCACCAGCGAACTGGATGAGATCCCGGGGGTGGGCAAGAAGACGGTGATGCGGCTGTTAAAGGAACTCGGAAGTTCCGAACTGGTGCGCGCGGCGTCGGAAGATCAACTCTCGGCGATTGTCGGGCGGGCGGCGGCGAAGCGGGTGCGGGCACGGCGATTGTCGGGCGGGCGGCGGCGAAGCGGGTGCGGGCATATTATGAGCCCCGCACACCTGTCTGCGGCCCGGTGTCCAAGGAGTAGTGCTCAGATCGCGCCAAGCCGAGATTCATTTCGGTCGCGCCAACGGGCAGTTCGGCGAATGTAGCGTATCGCCGTGCATCGATTTCCTGTTCTTGAGGTCTTTACTGCAATCAAACGGTCTCGGAAGCGCGTGCGCGCGCCGGTGTCGCATGGCTTTCACAAGACGGGGTTGCAGGCTGCCGCGTGGAGATTGCCGTTCCGCGATGCACCGCGAAGTTAGACACTCTCGAAAAACGGGGGTATGGGCATGCGGGTTGGGGGTGCACACCTCGCACGCGGGTAGTTCAACCTATTGCGCTCAACTATCGTAGAGCCGACGATGCGCACCGCAACCGCCCCGGCATCGCATCCAGGAGCAAAACCGAAGCTGTGTCATTCCGTACACCTGTGCGCGGCCATGGCCCTAGTCGCCAGTACGGCTATCCCCGCCGCCAGTGTGATCCATGTCGCCGGTTCGGGTGCCTGCGGTTCATTGCTGTAATCGTATTGGACGGCGACACCGGTGAAAGACATCGAGCCATAGACGCTGAGGCACGGGTGCCCACCCTCAAAATTACACGACATTGTAGTGGACAAAGACGGGGACCAGTCGCCAATACCCACCGCAGTTTGGAGTAACATCGGGTCGGCGAAGGCGGGACTGTTAAATGCTTGGGGGTCAAATAAGGGGCTACTCGACCAAGACCCGTAGCAAGAAAAGCCCCCGGAAAACGCAGGGGAACACGTCACAAAACCCGACAGCCCTGGCGCGAGACCGATGAATTCGCTAGCACCAACGGTTATCCCCGACAGAGTCGTATGCAGGTCGATAGACCCCCGGACTTCGTCGGTAGAGCCGCTTGAAAAGAAGCCGATGTTACCCTGAAACAGGAGTGTGCTGAGAGTACCCATAAACTGGAGTTCCGTCAAGACTCCCAGGGTTGAGTCGAACTGGCCGCAGGAAAAAGAGCTTGGACCAGAGGGGGGCACGGTAAAGTCGCTACAACTGGCGGTTATCGAACCAGCATGGAGGGGCAGCAACGCCACCAGGAGAAGCAGGACCGGAATAACAAGCGCCGGGGAATGGGCGCGCTTCATTGTTGACCACCCTTCTCCCGGCCCTCTTGACAAGGACCTATTGGGATGGTCACCGGGGGGCTGGCATCATCCTCGGCAAGGATACCATAGTTTGAGATCTTCATATCATCATTTGGCACGCCTGTTTCCCGGAGTTGGTACTAGCCAGGTTGCGGTCGTGCCGGTTCACGGTCACGCGAGGCCGGCTGTCTTGGGGCTAATCCACTGCGGCGTGCGCCTGGGAGTCGCAATGCTTGCGGCAGTGGTCGAAACAAGAACCGCACGGACAAAGCCGAAAGTAGTTTTCTGTGAGCGGTCTTGATGGATATAGACCGGCCAATGTATAAGATGAGGGGCTGAAAAACCGGCCCATCGACTGGGTAACGCCGGCGATCTTGTCGCCGGTCGGCCAGGGCAACCGGCGGCGAGACCGCCGGCGCTACCAACCGGCGGTTTTTCATCCCGTTTTGCGGGGCGTGATGGTACGGCCCGAATCCACTCTGAGTCACGGTGATCTCGTAAGTTCCGGCGGGCAGTTCGGAGAAGCGGAAATGGCCTTCCGCGTCCGTCGAGAGCTGGCGTGATTGATGGGTGGCCGCATCGCGCGCAGTGATGGAAGCGTCCGCGATCAGGCCGCCGGTGGAGTCCGTCACGTAGCCTTCCAGGGCGGCGCTCACTGAGGGAGTCTGGGCGGCGGTGCAGATGAAAAAAAGGAGCGGCGAAGCTGGTTAGGACTCCTTGTGAAGGCGCCATGAAAGATTGGCAGGCGAAAGCGCCTGCGCGACCCCGAGGCTAGACGGATTCGGAGTCGGGACGCTAGAATTAAGGCATACCCCTCAGCTAGAATGATCACGCCCAAGTCGGTTGCTTGCATTGCGGCGCTCTTCCTGGCCGCAGCGCCTGGTGTTGCGGCCGAGCGATACGTGTTTGCCACTTACGGTATGGAGCAGGGGCTCACCAACTTGGTGATCACCCAGATCTGCCAGGATCATCGGGGCTTTCTGTGGATCGGCACCGAGAACGGGCTGTTTCAATACGACGGGCACCGTTTTCAGTTCTTCGGAATGAAGGAAGGTTTGCCTAGCGCTTTCATCTCCGCCATCTACGAGAGTCCCGATGGCACTCTTTGGGTGGGCACGCTCAATGGGCCGGCGTGGAAGGAAGGTACGCGGTTCATTCAGACGAAAAGCCAGGCGCTGGCGCGCTTAACTTCGTCCCAGGGCTTCGCATCGGACGGAGAGGGACACGTCTACATGGCGACTTCGAGCGGCCTGGCGGTGACTGCGCCACCGGTTCGCGGCCAGGACATTCGACCAACCCTGTTTCCGCGTCTGGCGGGAACGCGGGGCAGTTCCGCACGCAGCGTGTTTGTGGATGCGAGCCACGCCGTGTGGTTCGGTTGCGGAAATGCGCTATGCCGCATGGAGGGTGGCCAGGCGCAGTTATGGGGCGTATCGGCCGGGGTTCCTTCAGATTCCTGGGAACGCATTCTGCAGGATTCCGAAGGCAACCTGTGGGCGCGGAGCAATCGGGCGCTGATCGAATTGGAACACGGAGCCAAACGGTTCCGCACGGAGAGCACTGAACTGTTCGGAGCGTTGACCCTGGGCTACCCTTCGCTGGCTCTGGACAGCCAGGGTGCCTTGCTGGTCCCGACGAATCGCGGCGTGGTGATGGGGCGGCCGGGCCATTGGAATCGTGTGGGCCACAGGCAGGGCCTCCCGATGAATGCGGTGGGCGCCATTCTGCAGGACGCCGATGGCAACTTATGGATGGGGACTTCGGGCGCGGGCCTGGCGCGCTGGGCAGGGTACCGCGAATGGAAAGCATTCTCCGAACTGGAAGGACTGGCGGGAGATGACGTCGTGGCGATTCTGGGCGATCCACCATCGGGCATCTGGGTGGGTACGTCGACAGGCCTGAGCCACGGGATTCTGACGAACGGGGCGTGGCAGTGGCAGGATGTGCATGTTGAGGGGATAAGCAGCGTTACCTGGCTGTCGGCCGGCCGTGACGGCGAGATCTGGATTTTGACGGACCAGCCCGAAGTGGTGCGATTCGACCCGAAGACGCATGCCTCCCGCCACTTCGGGCCGTTTCGGACTACACCGTCATTCATCGCACTGGACACTGCCGGACGATTGTGGATCACTGATCCAACCGACATCTACCGCGTGAACTCTCCTTCGCAGCGGTTCGAGTTGGAGCGTGTCACACCTAAGGAGGGGGCGGGCAGCGCTATCTTCAGTGAAGTGGTGGAAGATGCGCGTGGCGATTTCTGGGCGGCCTCCTACGCGGGCCTGTTCCGATTTGCGAACGGAAAATGGCGGCACTACGGAAAGCAGGACGGGCTGCGCAGCATGCGCGTAGCGGATATCGCTCTCGGTCCCACCGGCGATTTGTGGCTCAGCTACGAAGAGCCGGTGGGCACCGACCGGGTTCGTTCCGCGGGCGAGACACTTCGCGTGGAGAACTTCGATCGATCCAAAGGGCTGCCTTCGGACCGTGTGTACTCGATGCAATTCGATCGAGAGGGCGGCTTGTGGGCGCTCACCGACGCGGGCGCGGCGCTGCGGCAGCGGGACACGTGGATCCGCTATGGCGAAGGGGATGGACTGATTTTCAATGACTGCAACGCCCGGTCCTTCTGGTCTGCTCCGGATGGCAGCGTGTGGATCGGGACGGGCCGCGGGCTATCGCGTTTTCAACCGGGGCCGCCACGGAAAGCCGGCCGTTCGCCGAAGGTGCTGTTCAGCGAAATACGCCGGGGGGCAAGGGCGATGGATCCGGAACGGCCCGGCGTCACGATCTCCGGCGGCGACGCTCTGACGGTGAGATTCAGTGCGATGGTGTTCGATCGCACCAGTGAGTTGCAGTATCGCTACCGCGTGACCGGGCTGGTGCCTGACTGGCAGCCGGCGACGCGTCCCGAGGTGAGTCTCAACTATCTTCCCGCCGGGAAATATGGGTTGGCCGTGGAGGCACGGCTGGGAGCGCTTCCGTGGGGCGAACCGCCGGCGATGCTGGCGCTGCAGATTCTGCCCCGGTGGTACGAAGCGGCGTGGTTCCGCGGCCTGATGGTGGTGCTGTGCGGCCTGGCGATGTGGTCCTTATGGCAGCTTCGCGCCTGGCGCTTCGCCGCCACGCGCAGGGCGCTGGAGCGCGAGGTCGGCGAGCGCACCAGCGAACTGCTGGCGGCCAACCATGAACTCTCCCACCAGATCGCCGAAAGGGAACTGGCCGATCGCGAACGGCGGCGCCTGGAAGAAGAGCTGCTGCAATCGCAGAAGCTGGAAGCGGTGGGCAAGCTGGCAGGCGGAATTGCCCACGACTTCAACAACCTGCTTACTGTGATCAACGGCTACAGCGCCCTGGTGCTGGAAAAACTGGGGCCCGGCGACGCTCTGCGACGGCCGGTGACGCAAATTAAGAAGGCCGGAGACAGGGCCGCGGAGTTGACTCAGCAGCTACTGGCTTTCGGCCGGAAGCAGATGATCCAGCCGGTGGCCGTGGACTTGAACCAGGTATTGGAAGAATGGCGAGAGATGGTGCAGCGGCTGATTGGCGAGGACATCCGGCTGAACCTGCGGCTGGCGCCGAATGTCGAAAAGGTGCAGGCCGACCCCAGCCGCCTGCTGCAGGTCTGTTTGAATCTTGCCGCCAACGCGCGCGATGCCTTACCGGATGGTGGCGATTTGTGGTTCGAAACGGGCAACATGGAAATGGATGGCGAGGCGACGGCCGATCTTCCCGCGGGTCCTGGGCCGTACGTGACGCTGTCCGTGAGCGATACGGGCACCGGAATGGACGAGGAGACGCGCAAACGGATTTTCGAGCCATTCTTTACCACCAAGGAGCAGGGCAAAGGAACTGGTCTGGGCCTGGCTTCGGTCTACGGCATCGTCAAACAGGCCGGGGGGCATATCTCGGTATGGAGCGAGCCCGGCCGAGGGACTAAGTTCACGATCTATCTTCCGGTGATGCGGTAACACCCGCGGTCTTGTCGCCGGTACGTGGTCTGTGACTCCTGCGAAACCTGGTAACGCCGGCGGTCTTGCCGCCGGTCAAACTCGCGATACGCCCAAGTCACTTCCCGTTCAATCCGACGCAGTCAGTGGCGTTGCTGGCCCCTGGGCCCGCTTGTTCGACCCTGCCTTCCTGTGCTTGTGGAGTAAGATGACCGGCGGCAAGACCGCCGGCGTTACCAGACTCTACAAGCGTTGGGGCTGACCATGGGCTGACTAGCTTTGCAGGAATACGCCTTCTGGAACTCCGGCATATTTTGCACGGTGCCGTTGACGCGGAAACGGCCCGGCGAATGGGGATCGACCATGGCGCGGGAGCGGGCTTCTTCGGGTCGCATGTTTTCGCACCACACCTGGGCGAAGCCTACGAAGAAACGCTGCTCCGGTGTGAGGCCGTCCACCACATCCTGATTGCCCTTCAGGGTGTTTTCGAGGGCCATGTAGGCGACGCGCAATCCACCGTTATCGGCGCTGTTTTCGCCCAGGGTCAGTTTGCCGTTGAGCTTGACATCGTCCACGGAGGTGAAGCTGGAATATTCGTTCGCGATGCAGGCGGCGCGCTTTTCGAACTCGGCGCCATCCTGGGCCGTCCACCAATCGCGCAGATTGCCGTCGCCATCGAACTTGCGTCCCTGGTCGTCGAAACCGTGCGTCATTTCGTGACCGATGACGGAGCCCACGCCGCCATAGTTCACTGCCATATCGCGGCGCGGGTCGAAGAAGGGCGACTGCAGAATGCCGGCCGGGAAGTTGATGCTGTTCTGCTGCGGGCTGTAAAAGGCGTTCACCGTGGGGGTGCTCATGCCCCATTCGGACCGATCCGTCGGGGTGCCGATCTTTTCGATCTGGCGGGCGCGTTGGAACTCGGCCAGGCGGAGCGAGTTGCCGAAGTAGTCGTCGCGGGCGATTTCCACTTTGCTGTAGTCGCGCCATTTGCGGGGGTAGCCCACATTGTTGGTGATGGCCTGCAGTTTGGTCAGCGCGGCCTTCCTGGTGGCGTCGGTCATCCAGTCGAGCGTCTGAATGTCCTGGCCGAGGGCCTTTTCAAGGGCTTCCACGAGTTGCGTGATCTGAGCCTTGGCGTCAGGGCCGAAGGTCTGTTCCACATATTTCTGGCCGACCAGGTCGCCCAGTGAGCGGTCCACCATCTGGACGCAGCGGAATTGCCGCGGCCGTTCCTGCGGAACGCCGGTGAGGTAGTGCTGCCAGAAATCGAAGACCTCCTTCTGAAAGGCATCGGGCAGGAGTTGGGCGTAGGAGCGTAGCACATGGAAGGCGAAGTAGGCCTTCCAGACGGCGATGGGCTGGCCGGGGAGGGTGGCTTCGAGCTGCTTTACGTAGTCCGGATTGCTCACGTTCAGAGTCGCAAAGGCAGGGGCGCGGATCAGCTTGAAGTAGGCATCCCAGCCGAAATCGGGAGCCAGGGCGGCGAGGGCCTGCGTGGTCATCACGTTGTAGCGCTTATTGGGATCGCGCATGGCGACGCGGTCGGCCGAGGCGCGGGCGAGCATGGTTTCGAAATCCAGCACGGTTTGGGCGGCTTTGGCCGCGGCTTCCGGCAACAGGCCGGTCAGAGTGAACATGTTCGTCACGTGTTGCAAGTAGTGCTGGCGAATCTCCACGCTCTTGGGGTCGGTCTTCAGGTAGTAATCGCGATCGGGCAGGGAAAGGCCACCCTGTCCCAGGTTAGCGATGGTCTTGGTGGAGTCCTTGGCATCCGGCCCGGATCCGAACATGAAGAGCACGCCGATGGAACGGCGATGCAAGGCGGCCACTTCGCGTGTCACGTCGCTGGCGTTGGTCATAGCGAGAATCTCATCGAGCACCGGCGCGACGGCTGCCAGGCCCCGGCGATTGATGGCTTCGGTATCCATGCAGGCGGCGTAGGCGTCACCGATCTTCTGATCGAGCGGGCTGCGGCCGGCGCGTGTCACGGCGGCGCCCTGAATGATGTCCAGCTCCACTCTCTCGTTGCGGTCCTGCAACTCGCCAAAGCGTCCCCAGCGGGAGCGGTCGGCGGGCAGGGGGTTGGCCTTGATCCAATTGCCGCAGGCGTATTGATAAAAGTCGACACAAGGGTCGACAGTCTTGTTCATGGCGGCGGCATCCACGCCGCCTGCCGGGTCTGCCGCCAGGGCACAGAGAGGCAGAGCCAAAGAAAGGAGGGCGATACGAGACTTCATAAGTTTTGGACTCGAAATACCGATTTTACCGCGGATGGCCGGTTTGTCGGACAATAGCTAGACGGTTCCATGAGAGATCAGGCGAATTATCAGGCGGCGGTGGTGGTGGGATTCGGCGGGCCGGAGCAAACGGCGGACGTGATTCCCTTTCTGGAGAATGTGCTGCGCGGCCGCAACGTGCCGCGCGAACGGCTGCTGCAAGTGGCGGAGCACTATTACCATTTCGGCGGCAAAAGTCCCATCAACGACCACTGCCGCGAATTGGTGGCGGCGCTCGCCAACGAGACACCGCTGCCGGTCTATTGGGGCAATCGCAACTGGCATCCCCTGCTGGCCGATACGCTGCGGCAGATGGCGGCCGATGGGGTCCAGCGGGCGCTGGCGATCGCCACTTCGGCCTACGCGTCGTATTCGGGCTGCCGGCAGTATCTGGATGACATCGCGAAGGCGCGCGCCGAAGTGGGCGCAGACGTACCGATCATCGACAAGCTGCCGCCCTTCAGCGGCCACCCGCTTTTTGTGGAAGCGATGGCCGACAGGGTGCGCGCGGCTCTCGATGAGGTGCCGGAGGAGCGTCGAGCGGCGGCGCGGCTGGTCTACACGGCGCACAGCATCCCCATGTCAATGGCATCCACGTGCCCCTATGAAGAGCAACTGGTCGCCACGGCAAGTGCTGTAGCGGGGAAGGTGGGTCACGACGAATGGGACCTGGTCTGGCAGAGCCGGAGCGGTCCACCCAGCCAGCCTTGGCTGGAGCCCGACATCCTGGATCAGCTTCGCCGTTTGGCCGAAGACGGCGTGCAGGACGTGGTTGCGGCGCCCATCGGCTTCCTCTCCGATCACATGGAAGTGCTCTACGACCTGGACGTGGAAGCCGCCGCGCTGGCCCGCGAGTTGGGGCTCAATTTCGTGCGGGCGGCGACGGTGGGGGCGCATCCCCTTCTGATCCGCGCGCTGGGCGAGTTGATTGGCGAGTGCGCGGGCGGAAAAGAACCGGCGGTTTGCGCGCCGGACTGCTGTCCCCCGCCGCCGGCTCGGCCATCCGGTCCCAGGGGCTGAAAGAGGTGGTGCTTTATCGGTCGTTGCCAAATGTGATTGTGGTGGATGCCTCGAAGTGGCGGTGATTCCTGTATTCGCCGACTACACGACAATTTGTCCCGCTGATCGTGGAGACGAACCAATCCTCGCCACCGGAACCAGGTGGGACGATTGTCCGATCGTTACGTAGTCCCACGAGTCCACCCAAATGACCCGCTCCAGCCCATATTTTTCAGGGAAGCCGCTTGCCTCATCCTCGTATCGGATGGTGTTGCCGCGGGCCGGGTCGACCAGCACGCGGCCGGTCCGCGGTGGATTGTACAAGTTGCCGTTCCAGGTGTATTCGCCGAAACATCCCTGGGCTGGAGAGCGGAAAAGGTAGATCAACATGGGCTGGCCGCTCGCCTCCTGGCGTCCGGCGAAGTTGATTTTCACGGAACAGGCGGGATCGAAAAGCGGCTTGATCTGGGCTCCGAAACCCGCAATGAGGATTCCCCCCAGCTTATGGAACGGCTTGGGCCAAGGTTTGCCGTTTCTGCGGATGTTCTGGCGGGTGAGTTGGCCGTCCTTGAAGGCGATCTCGGCTTCGATGGTATCCTGCAGCCGCCACGGCTTTCCTGAGTCCTGGCTGATATACCGCTTCTGGATCTCGTCGGCCACGAAATTCTCCCTCTTTGCGACGTATTCCAGATTTACCTGGCGCACACGTTCCAATTCGGACGCGTCCGGAGGCGGAACGGGGGCGGCAGGGAGTTTCAGGAGGTTCTCTCCCCGCTGCCAGGACAGGAGCGCGATGGTTTCGGCGCGTTCCTCGGGCAATGCTCTCCGGACCAGCCGAATGCGCGCCAATTGCAAATGGTAATGAAGCCCGGCTTGCGCATCGTATACCGCTTTGATGGGGATGCAGGTGACCTCTACCTGGTCGGCGATTTCGTAATTGTCGATGGTGGCGGCGCCACGCGTGGTATGGACTAGCGGGCCTTCCGCGACCCTGACAGAGACGGATGCGGACCCCACGCGTTCCAGCCTTCCGGTAAAGGTGATCTCCGCGGGACGGGCGCCGGCCCAAGAGGAAAGAAGCGCCAGCAGCACGCCGGATCGGTTCATGTGTCAGACCTGATGGCACTCCAGCTTCCAAACCTCTTCCCCCAGGGAGAAGTCGGCTTTCCGAGTATCACGGCGGGGCATGACCACCACAGTGTGCCGCCGCGGCGACGCAGGAATCCGGGAACTTTTTCCGGTTCTTAGTGTCCAAACAACTTGACATCGGGTGCCGTTAGTACTAAAAAATTAGTATGCGAGGGCGGAGAGTTTGACTATGAAGCACTTGATTGCGGCTGCCGGCTGGATTGCGTTGTCGATTGGGGCATCGGGCGCCCAGACGCCGGCGGATGGGCCCGAGTTCGAAGTAGCGTCGGTCAAGCCCGCTGCTGACCCGCCGTTCGGCGGGCGGTTTCCGATTTCCGGACCGNNNNACCCGCCGTTCGGCGGGCGGTTTCCGATTTCCGGACCGATGGCGGAGAGGATCGGGTTCAACGGAGGACCCGGCAGCAAAGATCCCGGCCGCATCACTTACACCGGAGTGAGTCTCAAGATGCTGCTAGTACGGGCGTATAAGATCAGACCGTTCCAGCTTGTGGGACCGGGTTGGCTGGAGTCAGCACGGTTTGACCTTACGGCCAAGGTGCCACCCAATACCAAGGACGATGAGTGCCGCCTGATGCTGCAAAAGCTGTTGACGGACCGGTTTCGGATCGAGCTCCATCGGGAAACCAAAGAACTGCTGCAATACCGTTTGACGGTGGCGAAGGGCGGCCACAAACTGCCGCCTGCCGAAGAGACACCGGAGTACAAAGATGTCGCCGAGCGGATGGCGGCGATGCAGAAACAGAACGCCGCGCGAATGGCCGCGATGAGTCGTGCCGGGTCCACGGGACCGCAGAACTCCACCCACATGTCGAGCGCGACAGTGGCGACGTTCGCGGAAACTCTGTCCAGTTACCTGGAGTGTCCGGTGAAAGACATGACGGGCGTGGATGGTCTCCACGCGTTCACGCTGGTGTGGGCTCCCGACAATGCACCGGCGACGGTGGACGGGCCGTCGGGGCCATCCATGGCCGTGGCATTACAGGAGCAACTGGGGCTCAAATTGGAGACTGCCAAGGGGCCGGTGGAGCTGCTGGTGATCGACAAGGCGGAAAAGTCTCCCATCGAAAATTGAGTGAGGTTTGAAGAGAGGAAATGAGTATGCGACGCCGGAGCACCACCCTTACCGAACAGGAACTGGAGATCATGAAGATCGTCTGGGAGCGCGAGACGGCAACTGTCCGCGATGTCTACGAAACGCTGCTGGCGCGGCGTAAAGTGGCCTATACGACGGTCATGACGATGATGAAGATCCTGGAGCAGAAGAAGTATTTGAAGAAGAACCAGGCGGACCGCGCGTTCGTGTACCGTCCGGCGCAGCCCAAGGGCCAGGTGATTGGGGCCATGGTGCGCGATTTCGTAAACCGCGTCTTCAACGGTTCGGCCGAGCCGCTGCTGGTGCACCTGGTGGAAGAACACAACCTGTCGCGTGAAGATCTGGAAGAGATCGCGCGTCTCCGGAGAAAGCCATGAATCTATCGCTTACGTGGGACAACCTGGTGGCATACAGCCTGCAGATCGGGCTGCTGGTTGGCCTCGCGGCCTTCATTCCAACGGCGCTGCGGCTGCGGCAGCCGAAGGCCAAACTGTTCTACTGGTACCTGCTGCTGATCACCTGCCTGGCGCTTCCGGTGCTGCGGCCGTGGCGGCAGGAGACCGTCAACGTTACTGTTCAGGCTCCTATCGCGGTGTTCCCGACGGCGCCTCTGCCGCCGGTGAAACACACGATGCCGCGTAGCGAAATGGCCCTGCTGCTGCTGGCCGCGGGTGCGGCGGTCCGGCTGGCATGGCTGGTAGCGGGGTTCTGGAAACTGCGGCGCTATCGCCGGCACTCGCACCCCATGGGAGGCGCACCAGTGTGGAGCGTGAATGCCGACCTGCGGATTTCCGACGACATTACCGGTCCGGTGACGTTCGGATATCTGAAGCCCGTCATCCTGCTGCCCGGGCAGTTTCCGGAACTCAACCAGGCCAAGCAGGACGCCATTCTGTGTCACGAGGTGTTGCATGTGTGGCGGAACGATTGGCTCTGTACCATCGGCGAGGAACTGGTCCGCTGCGTTTTCTGGTTTCATCCCGCCATCTGGTGGCTGCTGGGCGAAATCCAACTGGCGCGGGAGCAAGCCGTGGACCAGGAAGTGATCGCCATGACCAGTCAGAGGGACGAATATGTGGACGCGCTCCTGACGATTGCTGGCGCGCCCGTACACCTGGATCTGGCGCCGGCGCCCCTGTTTCTGCGCAAGCGGCATTTGAAGGAAAGAGTGGTTTCAATTTTGAAGGAGGTTCGGATGTCTAAAACGAGATTGATTTCTGTCTTCGCCATGAGCTTGGCCATGCTGGCTGGTGCGTGCTGGTTTGTGACCGGAGCGTTCCCTCTGGCCGCGGAGCCGCAGATGGTGACAGATGGGATGGGAGTTGCCGTGGAACTGAACGGAGCCGGGCTGATGCATCGCAGTCCGGTGCACTATCCGCAGGCCGCTCTCCAGAACCACATAGAAGGAACGGTGACCGTGCAGGTGAAGCTCGGATCGAAGGGCGAGGTGGTGGATGCAACGGTGCTCAACGGTCCGGACGAGTTGCGGAAGAGCGTGCTGACCAGCGTGCTGGACTGGCATTTCACGCGGGATGCGGCCATGGGCACACGGCAAGTCAGCGTGACGTTCCAATTGCCCAAAGTTCCCACGACAAGTTCCGTGGTGACGGTGGAAGCGGGTCCGGCAACAGTACAAGGCGGCGTAGTGGGCGGGGTTCCTGGTGGCGTATCGGGCGGCGTCAGGAGCGGTGTACTCGGTGGGATTGTGGGCAGCGGACCCACTCCCGGAATGATCGTGAACAGACAGCCCGGCGGGGCTGTGAAAGCGATCGTCACGAGGGGCCTCAGCGACCAGGTGGGCACTGAGCTGTTGTCGCGGCTGCCCGTTCACGTAGGCGATACCCTCACCGGCGAATCCTTCAGCAAACTGACGGAGGCGGTGAAGGAATATGACGAGCACTTGTCGGTATCGATCATGAGACAAGGCCCGGACGGGGAAGCCACGGTGCAGATCGCCGCGCCGGGACCCTCCGGGCAAATGATCTCGAACATGAGCTTTCCGGAGGCTCCCGTGCCTCCCGGAGCGATTCGCGTGGGCGGCAACCAGCAGCAATCCAAGCTGCTCTCGCAGCCGCGCCCGGAGTATCCCCCGCTCGCCAAGCAGGCGCGCATCAGCGGCTTGGTACACCTGAACGCCCTCATCGCCAAGGATGGCACGGTGAAAAACCTTTCGGTAATCAGCGGCCACCCTCTGCTGATCCAGGCCGCCATGGATGCGGTCCGGTTGTGGGTCTACGAGCCCACACTCTTAAACGGGGCTCCGGTGGAAGTCTTCACCCAGATCGATGTCAATTTCACGCTGTCTCAGTAGGATCTCTCCTATGTCACACTACCTCAGGCCGGCGGCGCTTACGCTTTTGTGGGTGGCCGCCGGCCACGGTCAAACAACCTTCGAAGTCGTCTCCGTGAAGTCCACCGGATCGAATCGCTTCGCCTGCGTCGGCCCCTGCGCGCCAGTCACCATTCCCCAGCAGAGCTTTCGTTACTCGGGCCAGCGCCTGTCGTGCCAGTTACCTCTGAGAGAGATCGTCCAGGAGGCGTATTCCCTCAAGGACCTGCAGATCGAGGGGCCGGACTGGCTGGCCAGCGAGACTTACCGAATTGACGCAGTTATGCCCGCCGGCACAACGAAGGAAGGCGCGCGGCCCATGCTGCAGAAGATGCTGGAGGAGCGATTCGGTATGCGATCGCATCGCGAACAGAAGGATGTGCCGGTTTACGCGCTGGTGGAAGGCAAAGGCGGGTTCAAGCTGCATGCCATCGCCTATCCCAACCACCCGACCCAGCGGGACATGGCCACGCCGATGGGGACCGTGCGAGCTTCCAGGATACAGACACGCGGGCAATTCACCGCGGTGTCAATCACGATCGCCGATCTGGCGGCCTCGCTGGCGAACATGCTAGACCGGCCGGTGGTGAATCTGACGGAAATTCCCGGAGACTTCGCGATCGATCTGCGCTGGACTCCCGATGCGCCGGGCGCAGTCGACACCGAGTTGATGCGGACGGTGGAACGGCAATTGGGGCTCAAACTGGATGCGCGCAAGTTGCCGTTCGAAATTCTGCGCATCGACCATATCGAAAAGGTGCCAACGGGAAACTGAGGGGGACAGACGATCGTCTCTGTCGTCTGTTGGGATGGGCGTTCCGCCCGGATAGCGTCGGGATAAACCGGCGTGAAGCAGTGAATGAAAGAGTCATGCAGGAAAGGAGTAGCGAACCATCCGGACCCCGAGGCATGTGAGGGCAGCCGTAAGGCTGCATTTGAAGCGTTGGGAAGGGGCACATGTAGGCTGGGTATCCCTGAAGTAGATGAGCTCCGAAATAGCCAAGACCAGAGACGCCGAGTCGGAGACCCCAGGCATGCATGGAAACTTCACGCACGAGAACCGAGAGACCCTGTTGCCATCCGTGGGCGGTAAAGAGCGGATCGGTGGGAGAAAGCGATGAGCGATAAGGCCCACATGCACGGTGATAGGGAGTCGCACAGAGGCATAGTAGCGATGAAGCGGTCGAACGAAGGTGTAACGGGCCACGATATTCTGAACGGTCGGGTCAGATTCAGCCCCGGCGACTTTGCCGCAGTCTTTCCCCTCTAATTGAATTCTCTTGGAACGGTCCTCGCCGTCAAGGGTCCGCTACGCCGCGCCAAACAACGGCGCGCCCTTGACAGCTCCGGGCCGTCCCCAAGCAACGCCTCCTAAGATGAGGGGAAAGACCTTGACTGATCGACAATGCGAATTTGAAAATGGGGCCGCGATATTCAACCTGTTTAGTGTCAGATTATTCTCCGGCTGGTTTCTCAGATTGTGCGCCTCCTTTCCCCTCTTTCCCGATCCTCTCAGAACGGTCCTCGCCGTCAAGGGTTCGCTACGCCGCCCCACCGCCGTGGATCGGGCAGAGATTGGCCGGTTATGCTCCCCACTCGTACAAAGCTCAGATTGATCCCGTAGCTCAGCCGACCTCGCAAGGTGCCCCCAAACGGCCTTCTGGGAGATCAGCCCTGGTAAGTCCCCGTCTAGTCAACTGGAAAAGATGCCGTGGCGCCGATGCCGGGTGCGACGTGCGCCGTTAAGTGAACAGCGTTGAGGCTAGTTGACTTTCATCTTGTGGCACCTACACAAACCGCCGGGACGACGCGGTTAGTCGACGGCCCTGCACTCTGTTTCCACAAGCGAAGGGTCCGGACGGTGTTGTTTTCGCTCCAGGAACTCGGAAAGCTTCATGGGGGGACCGGGACCTTTCGCCATCTGCCGCTCGACCGCCTTCCCATACTGGCGCAGCGTGTCCAGGCGCCGGCGACGATTCAGTTTGCACTGGATAAAATCCAATAGAATGGCGAGTTCCCACGATTCAAACGTATTGCGGGCCGTGGCGCCACGAATGACTTCTCCCAACAATCGGCGAAACCGGTTGAGCATCAGTTCCAGTTCGGAAAGGTCGTCTGCCGCCATCTTGTCTTCCTGCCAACTGATCGGCAGTTCTGGGGAAAAGGATTAATTTCCACGTTTCCGCTCCCAGGCTCGTCTGGAAAGACGAACCCCATGAAACGGACCTTGCCCTGTCTGAGTCTGCTGCTCGCACCGTGCGCGGGGATCTATGCGCAGTCCGCCGCTTTCGATGTGGCCCCGGTGAAGCGCAATCCGGCCGGCAACGGCCCCACCACCCGCATGAAGGAGACTACGGGAAGGGTCGACTTCATGGACGTACCGCTAAAATGGGTGATCCGGCGGGCTTATCAGGTGCAAGACGGCCAGATCTCCGGACCCGATTGGCTCGATTCGGAAGGCTACGACATCGCCGCCACCGTTTCCGCCCGAAACAACCTCACGGCAGCGCAATGGGATGTTCCAGACCCTGCTCGCCGAGAGGTTCAAGCTGGCAGCCCATCAGGAAACCAGGGACGTTCCGGCGTATGAGCTCGTCGTCGCCAAGGGCGGACTCAAAATCCACACGGCCGATGCGCCCGCGGGCGGATTCCAGGCCAGGTTCGACGGCCCCGTCCGTCACATGAAGAGCCAGACCACCATGACAGCGCTTGCCACGTACCTTTCCGATCAACTGGGCATGCCCGTGGTCAACAAGACCGAGCTCCCAGGCACGTTCGACATCGCTCTGGACTCTGAGGGATCAGGTGCAGGCGGATGGACACCGGCCGAACGTCCCGCTCCTCCGCCCGGCAGTGGAGTCGCAACTGGGGCTGCGGCTGGAGCCGAAAAAGGCGCCCATGCCGATTGTAGTTGTCGATCGCGTGGAGAAAATTCCCACCGAAAACTGAGGCGTTCGCCCTAGGACGAGCGGTGCTAAGGTATCATTGTCCCAACGGTGGGATACCCAGCGCCATGACCAATCACTCCGCAGCCACGCCGGCATCGCCGGATGCCTCACGCTATCTTCCTTTACTGCTGATTCTCTTTGCCGGAAGTGGATGCTCTTCGCTGATCTACGAAATCGTCTGGTACCAACTGCTCCAGTTGGCCATTGGTTCGACCGCCGTGTCGATGGGCTTTCTGCTGGCCACCTTCATGGGAGGGCTGTGTCTCGGCAGCCTGGGACTTCCTCGCTTGCGGGCCGCCGCCAAACAGCACCCACTCCGCATCTATGCACTCCTGGAAATGGGAATCGGCATTCTCGGTGTGTTGGTGTTGTGGGGACTGCCGCTGATCGACCGGGTGTATGTGGCCGGAGCTGAACACGGCCTGCCGGGCATGCTGCTGCGCGGCTTCATCTCCGCGGTCTGCCTGCTGCCGCCCACCATCCTGATGGGTGCGTCGCTGCCGGCCATCGCCGGCTGGATCAAGTCCACTCCACGCGGCGTCTCTTGGTGGGGCTTGCTTTACGGCGTCAACACGGTGGGCGCGGTATTCGGCTGCCTGCTGGCGGGATTCTACCTGCTGCGCATTTACGATATGGCGGTGGCAACGTATTGGGCTGTGGCCATCAACTTCCTGGTGGCGCTGTTCAGCTTCTGGCTTTCCCGCCGCACGCCGGCCGAGTTCACCGCCGCCGAAGTGCCCGGCGACCCCATGGAAGCGGCCGTCGAAGACGCGGGCAGCAACTGGCCCGTGTATGTGACTACCGCCATTTCCGGCGCCTGCGCGCTGGGCGCCGAAGTGGTTTGGACGCGCCTGATGGGCATGCTGCTGGGCTCCACGGTGTACGTGTTTTCCATCATCCTGGCGGTGTTTCTGATTGGGCTGGCGCTGGGCAGCACGGCCGGAGCGTGGATCTCCCGCAGCGTGCGGCCGCGGCTGGCGCTGGGCTGGTGCCAGGTGCTGCTGGCCGGCGCCATCGCCTGGAGCGCTTTCATGATTGCCGATTCGCTCCCCTACTGGCCCATCAATCCGCTCCTGAGCGTGAACCCGTGGTACACCTTCCAACTCGATATGGCGCGTGTCCTGTGGGCGATTCTGCCTCCCACACTACTGTGGGGCGCCAGTTTCCCTTTGGGCCTCGCGGCCATCGCCGGCCCCGGGAAAGCTTCCGGAGAGGTAGTGGGCAGCGTCTATGCGGCCAACACCTTCGGCGCAATTCTGGGCGCGCTGGGCGTCAGCCTGGTACTGGTGCCGTCGGTCGGCACGCAGGATTCCCAGCGCGTGTTGCTGCTGCTCTCCGCCGTCAGCGGGCTGTTCGTGCTGGTGCCGTATATTTCGGAGAAGAAGGCGATGATCTCAGCTCTGCTGCTGGGCGGCTCCATGGTGGGTGCCATCATGCTGGCCAAGGGACTGGACCCGATTCCCGGCAAGCTGATCGCCTATGGGCGCCGCATCGCCATATCCGCTGCCAGCTCCAAGATTCTCTACACGGCCGAAGGCCGCAACTCCTCGGTGGCCATCACGCAGTGGAACGATGGCGCGGTGGAGAAGGCCGCAACTCCTCGGTGGCCATCACGCAGTGGAACGATGGCGCGGTGGAGGTGGACGTGAACGGCCACGTGGAAGCCACCACCGAGCCGTACGATATGAAGCTGCAGCGCATGGTGGGCCACCTGCCCGGCGTGCTGCATCCCAATCCGAAATCGGTTCTGGGTATTGGATTCGGCGCGGGCGTTTCCGCTGGCACGTTCACGCGCTATCCCGGCATCGAGAAGATCACCGTCTGCGAAATCGAGCCGATCATCCCGCCCACCTCCACGCGCTACTTTGCCAAGCAGGATTACGACGTGCTGCACAATCCCAAAACGCACATCGTATTTGACGATGCGCGCCACTACCTGCTCACCACCACCGAAAAGTTCGACATCATTGCGTCCGACCCACTGGATGTTTTCGTCAAAGGCACCGCGGCCATCTACTCGGAAGAGTATTTCGAATCCGTGAAGCAGCATCTCAATCCGGGCGGCATGTTCACTTTGTATGTGCCCCTCTACGAGAGCGACGAGCGGACGGTGAGGAGTGAGCTGGCGACATTCTTTGAAGCTTTCCCATACGGCACGGTGTGGGCCAATACGATTGACGGCCGCGGCTACGATATGGTCTTCATGGGGCAACTCGAACCGCTGCAAATCCACGTGGACGACGTGCTGCAGCGGCTCAACCGTCCGGACTACGCGCCCGTGGTGGAATCGCTGCGCGAGATCAACGTGAGCTCGGCCATCGATCTGTTCTCGACGTACGCGGGCCAGAAGTCGGATCTGGGCGAGTGGACCAAGGGCGCGGAGATCAATCGCGATATCGACCTCCGTCTGCAGTATCTGGGAGGCTGGGGGATCAATTCCAGCCTGGAAGATTACATCTACCGCCAGATGATGCGGTATCGGAAGCCCGCTGGGAATCTCTTCGTTGGCTCCCCGGATGCCGTGCGCCTGATGCAGTCCGCGGTGGAATCGGCGGGGCGGTAGGGGGCGGGCGGTGGCCCCCGGGCCGATCTCTATGAGTCGGCCCAATGTACGATAACGCCACTTATCGCCAAGTGACCTGCCGACGCCGTTGCGATGATCTGCTCGAACGAATGCTCGTGCTGCTGTTCGATGTCTTGACGTGCGGAAGAGGTCGCAAGGAGAGTTGAGACTACAGCCCGGCAGTTTTCAGCATTTCCAGGAACTGCCGCTCGGTGAGCATTTCCTTGGCTTGCGCCACCAGCTTGCCTTCACGGTTGAAGAGGAAGCTCTCGGGGAGGCCNNATTGTCGTCCGGATCGAGCAAAACGGGGAAGCCGTAGCCTTGCTTTTGGATGAACGGCGCGACGGTTTCGCGCGGCTCCTTGGTAATGGCGAAAACGGTGAAGCCTTTCTTGTTCAGCGACTGGTAAAGCTTCTCCATGTCAGGCATTTCCTTGCGGCAGGGCGGGCACGATGTGGCCCAGAAGTTCACCAGAACGACCCGGCCGCGCATCGCGGAGAGGGAATACGATTTGCCGTCAAGACCGGTGAGTGTGAAGTCGTTCTCCTGCACTACCGCCTCGCGCAGCGCGAGCAGGGCATCCGCGGTTTCGAGCGCGGGACGATTGGCGCCGGCCGGAATCGGGATGTGCTTGTATCGGATCAAGCCGGCCAGTTCGAGGTAGGCGCCCTCGGAGGGGGCGTATCGATTCGTCTCCGCGATGGCGCTAGCTACCGCCGAGAGAGCCGCGTTGCCGAGATCGCCTTCGCTGGAAGCGGAACAGAGAAGTGCGGCTAGTCCAATCCTGTCGGGGCCGGCGGGAAGGGCGCGGATATCAGCAGCAAGCTGAATGGCCAGCCGCGCACGGTCGGCATCCGTCGGGAGGCCGCGCATGGTGGACATACGCTCGCGGAGGTCGAGTATCCGCTTTCCGGTCGCCTGGTCAATGGTCGGTTTGGCGGGGGCAGGCCGCCGGAAATCCTGCTCCGTGCCTACTCTCATTTTCTTTGCCAGGTCCGGATAACGTTCTCGCAATGCCCTGGCTGCCAGCGCGCGGAAACCCGCGCCCATCGCGGGCGGCAGTTTCGCGGCCTGCGCCTCCACGCGCCCGGCGGCTTCGGGTACGGCGGCTGTTTCACCTGCGCCAAACGCGGTGACAACGAATAGTGCAGCTAGCGACACGAGGCGCATCACAGGCTCCCTTGTCCGGCAGTATAGCAAACCTGGCTAGGATCACTGAGGGAGGACCCAAGCTGTGAATTCCATCTCAATGGACTCGCCGCAACGTACCATTTTCCTCAGCTCTTCCCGGGCCGGCACCACATGAGGAATTCGATTTCCTCCGGCGCACTACGATGCAGTCCGCGGTGGAATCGGCGAGTCCGCAGCCACACCATGCGACAATATGGACGGTGGAACCCTGGCGATTGCCGCATGAGCGACGTTTTGTCATTCTGCTGGCGCTGCTATCATTCTGTATTAGTGGACAAACCTCATCGGATCCTCGCATCTCGTTATACGGACATAGCGAGGATGCCACGGGAATTCGGTTTGAGCACCGAAACAATTACAACGCGCCGGTCACGTTCTACCAGGTAAGACTGCAGGCGCGGTGCCCGGATGGCACTCTCGCTGAGACGGGCGGCTGGTCGTTTGACACGCTGCGCACGCGAGATGGCCAGCCGAACCTCGCGGAGTTCGCTCCCATAATCCAGCAGCAGTTCGTAAGATGGCAGACCGAACTGGACGAGCTCAAACGCTGGCTCGAATCCATTCGCGAATTGCGGAACGCGCAGGACGCAGCCGTGACATTGAAGAGCCTCCGGGACCGGCTGGATCAGGGCTACGACGACTGTGAGGATCGGGCGTTGACGCCTCAAAAGCTCATTCACTGTCAGATGAACCGCCAGATCCGTCAACCGGTGAACAGGCTATGGCAGCAACTGCGATCCTCTGAGCTCGGAGCAGATTCGACGGGAAGATTCATCAGCTACCGGGACAGGGTAGCGGACCTTCTCGAACAGCAATCCGCGCCGAGGAACTGAAGTGCGCTTCATCGCCCATGGCATCCCGGCCCTGCTGATCGCCTTTCTACTCGCGTATGCGATTTGGTTTCGGCGTGTCGTCCTCGATATCCCGGTTGCGCTACGCCTTGTCATGTCGGTAATACCAGGCTGCGTTCTCTACAGAGTTCTCCCCTCGCTCTATTCGTTAGTCGTCTATCGAAGCTGGTATGCCGGCAGAATTGCGCACTCGGCAAGAGGTTTTTCTATGGTTTTTGGACTACCCGCCATCGTTGCTGGAATTGCCGGTCTGGTGCTATACCACGTCTGGCGGGACGTGAAACTGGAGGACTTTCGGCGAGATCCAATCACCTGATCGCGTCAGGGTCAGGCCGGGTCAAATCTCTCACCGTCTGTGCCCACCCAGTCGCAGGCGTCCATGGGTTTCGTGCCGGCCCGAAAGGTCAGCTTCCACATACAACGTTGCTGGTTGCGAAGAAAGGCCCCCAGCATTCGGTCCGCCAGGCGGGTATGATCGTGGAGCCAGGCAGTCAGGTACTCCACCATTTCGAGGCCCGCTTGCGTGTCCCCCTGGCCGATTCGCTGGACGAATTGCTCTACCCGCCTGTGGGCGGCATTGTGTTTCTCTGTATGCCATTCAATGGAGTCATATCGGGCCGCCCGCATCAGTCGTTCCTCGTGAGCAAAATGCTCCACGATGCAGGAGGTCAAACGTTGTGTCAGCTTGCGTGTTTCGGACAGCGGACCATGGCTGGTGAGGGCCCTATGGACGTTGGAGACCGCTTCAAAGATCTCCTTGTGTTCGTCATCGATTTCCGTGACAAACACCGCGTGCGAGGTGCTCCACTTCAAGGGAAGCATGGTTCAATTTAACAGATTTCAGGACTTTAAGGTCTGCTACTGCTTAGGCTCTTCCCCGGGCCGGTACCACACCGGAAATTCGATG
>OKRF01000226.1:23042-23277 GCA_900290315.1 Candidatus Sulfopaludibacter sp. SbA3
TGCTTAGGCTCTTCCCCGGGCCGGTACCACACCGGAAATTCGATGGCCGCGCAGCGGACTTCGTGGTCGGGCGCATGGGGAATGACGATGCGCGCCAGCAGGTGGACCACGTGCCCAGGCTCGCAGTCCTTCTTAATCGACGGCAGCGAATATTTCACCGATGCGCCGGTATGGTCGTAGTCGCTCCAGGAGTCCGAGGCTCGGACCGTCGTGTCCACGCAGGCATCGCTGGTAA
>OKRF01000226.1:23287-23574 GCA_900290315.1 Candidatus Sulfopaludibacter sp. SbA3
CTGGTAAACACTTCCGCGGCGCGGAGGGAATCGCCATCCGGCAGCAGCACCACGAAGCTCTCGCCGGGTGCGGCGTGGCCGTCGCCATTGCCTTCGCCCAACGATACGTCCTCCCGTTGCGTGGCGTGCCGATAGAGGTTGACGGTGCGGCCATCGGCAATCTGGAAGGGAGCAGCCGGTTGTGCTTCGGCAAATACCGGTACGTCCACGGGCATGCGCGCGGTGCCTTTCACCGCCACAATCCGCACCATCGAGCGGCCGGTGGGCACCGTCACCACAACTGGCAG
>OKRF01000283.1 GCA_900290315.1 Candidatus Sulfopaludibacter sp. SbA3
TGATCGCCTTTGTAAGTGTGCGCGATCAGTTCGTCGATCTTGCCGTCGGAAATCTGGGCTAGAATGCGATTGCCTTCGCCGATGGGCAGCAGGATGGCATCCAGCATGGCGTTGACTCCGCGCACGATATCGGCATAAGCGCCGCGGAACTGATCGGGCTTGCCGCGCTCGGAGAGTTGTCCATCCCGGGATGCATCGGTCAGGCGCATCAGCTCTTTTTGCAGGCTCTGCACCACCGTGCCCACGTTGTTGACTGCCTGCTTCATTTTTTCGTGATCGCCGCGATAGGTCTGGACGATCTGTTCGTCGATCTTTCCGCTCGAAATCTGGGCCAGAATGCGATTGCCCTCACCGATGGGCAGCAGGATTGCATCCAACATTTCGTTGATGCCCTGCACCATTTCGCGGCCCGTTCCCTGAAACTGGTCGACTTTCCCGCGTTCCTCCAGACGGCCCTGGCGAGACGCCTCTACCAGGCGCAGGATCTCTTGCGATACCCGCTGCATTTCCAGATCTGCGGCTTTCAAACCGTTAGCCGGGCGGACGCGCTCACCTTGCGTGCCGTAATCCAGAACGGCTGTACCGCCGTTGCTGGAACCCTGCGATTTGCTTTTCCCGTTTACTTTACGTTGCATCTATCCTGTTTTCCTTTTTGAATCAATGTCTGTCTGCTTACCCTGTTGCCGGGCCGCGCCCGTCTACCCTCGCAGCGTCCGCGCTGAGAGAGGCTCTGGATCGCGTTCTGTACCAGGCGATGCGGATCCAGAATGAGCGCCACGCTCCCGTTGCCCAGGATGGTGGCGCCGGAAACCACTTGTACGTTGCGATATAGTCTTCCCAGGTTCTTAATCACGGTCTGGTGATCGCCCAGAACCTGGTCCACTACGAAGCCGTATTGCCCGTGCTCGGTTTCCACCAGCATGATCTGCTCCCGCTCCGGCCTCTCCGCGTCAATCTGGAAGTATTCCCTCAGCCGGATGTACGGAATAATTTCACCCCGCACATTGGCGAGATGTTTGCCGTGCGCGTCCCGGATATCCTGCCGGGTCAGCTCGACGCATTCCAGGCTGTTGGCCAGAGGCAGCACGAAGTGAGACTGCCCGACCCGGACCAGCAGCCCGTCGATAATGGCCAGGGTAAGAGGAAGGCGCAGCGTGACGGTCATCCCCTCCCCCGGTTTGCTGGCGATTTCCACGGCTCCGCGCAAGCCTTCCATGCTGCGCCGCACCACGTCCATGCCCACCCCCCGCCCGGAGACGTCGGTCACCGCGCGCGCCGTCGAAAAACCGGGCGCCAGGATGAGCA
This sequence comes from Candidatus Sulfopaludibacter sp. SbA3, assembly GCA_900290315.1. Classification (GTDB taxonomy): domain Bacteria; phylum Acidobacteriota; class Terriglobia; order Bryobacterales; family Bryobacteraceae; genus Sulfopaludibacter. The sequence continues at coordinate 1,306 of OKRF01000283.1, forward strand.
GAAGGATTTCCTGCTCCGAGAGCCGGGCGTCGGCGCCGATCAAGCCCTGTTCGATGGCGCGGACGCGCACCCGGTCCACATCCACTCCCCGTCCGTCGTCACTGACCCGAATTAATACATGGGCACCGGAATGCTGCGCCGAAAGATGAATCCTGGCGGTAGCACGCTTGCCCGCCGCGCGCCGCGCCTCCGGAGCTTCGATGCCGTGATCCATGGCGTTGCGAATCAAATGAACCAAAGGATCGTTCAACTGATCGATCACGGTCTTATCCAGTTCCGTATCGGCTCCCTCGATGGTGAGCTCAACCTCCTTGCGCAGCTCGATTCCCAGATCGTGAACCAACCTGCGGAAGCGCTCGAAGGTGGACTTCAGCGGCAGCATGCGGATGCTCATGGAGTTTTCGCGCAACGCTGCCGTCAGGCGGTCCACCGCCTCGGAGATATCCAGAATGTCGGCGTCGTCGCGCCGGGAGGCGACTTCGCTCAGGCGCGCCTGCACGGTGACCAGTTCGCCCACCAGGTTAACCAACTGGTCCAGTTTTTCGGCCGATACGCGGATGCTCGATGCCGTCCCAGGTCCAGTCACCGCCTTACGATCCGGGACCTCCGTCTGTGGCGTTGCGGCGATCCTTTCGGCTACCGGTTCGATCGAGAGCTCGCACTCGTCCTCGATGAAGATGAAGATGTCGCGGATGGCGTCGGGGGCCGCGGGGGTGGTCAGCAGCAGGTCCCAGCCCAGGTAGCAGCACTCCGGATCCATCTCGCGCAGCGGCGGAATCGCCGCCGTGTCCACCGTCACCCGCATGGGGCCCAATGTGCGGAGTTCCTGCAGCAGGAGCAGGGGATTGGTTCCATTCAGCACCACCTTCTCCCCAGGGCGAAAGCGGATACGCCACTGGCGAGCCTGGCCGCTGTCTCCCGCGCCTGGCGCTCCTCCGGAAAGTTGCGTCGCGCACGGCTCGTTTGCCTGCGCACCAGTCAACTCGCACAATTCCGCCAGGATGCTCGCCGAACGGCTGTGGTCCACGGCGCCGCTCCCCGCCGAGGCATCCAGCATGGCTTTGATCTGATCCCCGGAAGCCAGTGCGAGATTGATCAGGCTGGAGGTAGCGGCAATTTCGCCGCTGCGCAGGCGGTCGAACGCCGCCTCCAGGCCGTGCGCGAAGCGGGCGATATCGTCGAAGCCGAACATCCCGCCAGAGCCCTTAATGGTATGCAGCGCCCGGAAAGCGCGTCCCACCAGTTCGCGATCGTCGCGCTTGTCATTCAGCTCCAGGAGCGCCGATTCCAGTTCCACCAGGAGTTCGCGGGCCTCTTCCTGGAAAGCCTGCCGGTACTTGGCCATGTCTGACCGCGATGCGCCTGTCTGGCTTGCGGCATCCGCGCCGGGAGTGGGTGCGCCCCCACGGTTCCGCTCTGCGAAGGGTTTATCGATCATCCCAGGACTTTCTTCACCACCGCGAGAATCTGCTGCGTGGTAAACGGCTTGACGATCCAGCCGGTAGCGCCGGCCGCCTTGCCCTCCTGCTTACGCGATTCGTGCGATTCAGTGGTGAGCATAATGATGGGGACGCCCTTGCAGGCGGGATTGCCGCGGACTGCGCGTATGAGCCCGATCCCGTCCAGGTTCGGCATGTTCAGATCCGTGATGATCAGGTTGACGGGCTGCGCCAGCTTCGCCAGAGCATCCCGGCCATCCACGGCCTCCATCACCGTATAGCCGGCATCGGACAGGGTAAACCTGACCATCTGCCGCACGCTGGCGGAATCGTCGACCGTGAGGATCACCTTGGGCACGGCGATGTCCCTGGAAAGCGTGCAAAGCCCGCATCCCGGGCGACAGCGGCAGATTCTGGAGACATTCGAGTGGTCAGTCCGCAACCCGAGCGTGCCGCTTCCCGCTCCGCAGCCACCAGCAACTGAAGCAGTGTGATATCGATCTCTCCGGCGTGTTCCAGGTCCAACTCCAGATCTCCTCGCGATGTCATGCCCTCCTGCAACAGCCTCTTCAATTCGCCCGCGGTACTGACGGTGCATTCGCCCTCCAGCCGGATGAGCGTATGAGCTTCCTGAGGTTGCATGGTGATGGACAAACGTGACTCCTGAACAATTCTTACTGCGTCCACCATAAGTATCGGCCGGATTCTAAAAGACTTGAGTGTCACGGTGGAGAATAAAATCCGACCTTTTCGGCCCTGGGAATTCACCTGTGCGCCGAAAGAAAAAGGACCCCACTTGCCGGCCAGATACCTTAACTCGTTGCGGAAAAGGTCAGTAATTCGGCCTAGCGTCTACAGAGCGAGCGAGCTAGGTCGATAAGGGAACCGTGACCATACTCAAATGCCAGCACTGAGTTTGTACCGGATGCGGTTGAAACTGAACATCGTCAGGTTGCGTCGCCAGTCTACAAGTGCGGCGAAAAAAGAGTGCGCCGCCATTGAACGGGTCGCGTGTGATCTGGAAGAGCTGAACCGCTACACCGAGCAGGATTTTCTGGCGGTCGGCGCCAAGCTCATGGAGTTCCATTCCGCGGCAAGGCGGATCTCCGCGGACACAGGCGTCCTGAGCGATCTGGTCTCCGGCGAACGGGGAGGCAGCGCCTCCCAAGCGCTGCACCGGATCCTGGAACTCTCGGGCGCGTTGCATGCCCGCCTGGAGGATAGCGGGCAGGCGCTGGGCACCGTGCGCGGCCTCGCCGCCCGGCTGCGGCGCGCCTTCTCGGACCTCCCCAACACGGTCTCGACGTTCCGCACGCTCTGCACCCTGACGCGGATTGAAACGTCACGTCTGGGCCATGCCAGCACCGGGTTTGGCGATTTGGCGGAGGAGGTTAAGCCCCTATCGGAAAGCATTCAGTCCAGCGGTGAAACTGTCCTTGAATCCGCGTCCCGGCTCGACCGCGGTGTCCAAGCCGCCATTGGCAACGCCTCCGGCCTGCGCGCCAGCCAACTCCACGAACTGCCCGCGCTGATCGCCGCCGTCACGGACAGCATGCAGTCCTTCGCCGAACGGCAGCAGCGGGCCCATGAGGCGTCCGCCCAACAGGCCACCCAATATGAGGCTCTGTGCGCCGCGGTCAACGATCTGGTCCGGTCCATTCAGTTTCACGATATTACACGCCAACAGATCGAGCACGTTGTGGAAGCTCTCCGGCAACTCCCATCGGGAGGCGCGGCCCGCTCTGTTCTCGCTGTTCAGTGTTCGCAGTTGCAGAGCGCGGCACAGGTTTTCGCGTCGGCCGTGGGGGGCATCGAGCGCGATCTCGCAGGTGTTGCCGCGCGCCTCCAGGGTATGGCCGAAAGCAGCAGATCGCTCATGGGCGGTTCGGAGCGTGAGCACGACTCGTTTTTTCTGCGGATGGAAGGTTGCTTCACCGCCATTCTGCAAGCCGTGGCGGCCTGCGCCCAGGCCCAGGCGGAAATGCAGACCACCGCCGGCGAGGTGGATCAACTGGTGGCACGCATGCGCGAATCCATCGCCGAGATCCGTGGGATGGAGATTCGCATCCAGCGCATCGCCATCAATGCGACCATCCGCGCGGAGCATATCGGCACCGGAGGCGCTCCGTTGGGCGTCATTGCCGATGTCATGCAACGGATGGTCTCCGCTTCCAGTGGCAATACCGAACAAGCGGCCGGGGCACTCGACGAGATCGGCCATGCCGCGCAGGGCCTCGCGGGTGGTGGCGACATACAGTCGGACGCCGGCGAAGCCAGCCGCCAGATGCGACAGGCAGTTTTGGAAATGCACTCCGCTAGCGAAGTTGGCTTCAGCCGCGTGAACCAGATCGCGGACCTGGGCGCACAACTGGCTGCCGATATCGGCGCGCTCCGGGAAGGCTTCTCGGGAGGTGCGCGCTTTGCCGAGGTGGTAGAGCGGGCCCGCGAAACGCTCCAGGGAATCGCCGCGGAAACTCCCGTGGACGATGGCGCGCAAGATCTCGCGGAACTCGCCGAAAACTATACCATGCAGGCCGAACGCGACATCCACCAGCAAGTGCTGTACGGTGGTCCCTCGGAAACAACGTGCGAAGCGGCCCTGGGCGACAACGTGGAGATGTTTTGAAAAACCGTTTCACCGCCGAGACGCCGAGGCGCCGAGGAAAACAGAAGGAAAGCAAGATTCTTGGTGTTCTCTGCGTCTCGGCGGTGAATTCGCTGTTCCCAGCTACTTTCCCAGGTACTTCTGAATATTCGTGATATTCTGCTTGGCGATCTTGACTTCGTCCAGGTCCGGATTCAGCGAGATCATCTGCTGAAAATGCTGCATCGCCGGAGCCAGTTCCGCCACGCTGCCGGTGTTCACCGCCTTGTTCATGAAGGTGAGGCCCAGCGCAAAGTGAGCGAAGGGATCTTTCGAATCGTAGCTTAACGACTTCTCACAATACTGGATCGCCGTATCGTAGCGGGAAAGTTTGCGCTCGCAGTCGCAGATGCCGAAATAGGCCAGGCTGCGCAGGTCCTTCCAGATATCGGTGGTGCCCGCGCGCCTCTTACGCCCCAGGCCGAATAGCGACCCCAGCACATAGTAGTTCAACTGGCCGGCCAGCTTACTGTCGAAATCGCTCAGCTTCAGGTACTGGTTGTACTCGGGCTCCGCGTCGGCCCACTGGCCGCTCAGACGCAGGCTGTCGCCTAGCCACAAGTGCGGTTCGGCACTCCTGGGCGTGGCCGCGATGGCGGGCGTTGCGCGCGGATTCGATGGATTGCGGATACAGCGCCTTGAAGCGGTACGCCTGCGCCAGCATGGTCAGCGCGTCGGCGTGATTCGGCTGGCGCACCAGCACGGTGTTGAACTGGCGGATGGCCTCGTCCACATTCCCTATGTCGAGCAGCATGCCGCCATAATTGGCGCGCGCTTCCAGATAGTCGGGGTCGATGGCGATGGCCTGTTTGTAATACTGCTCGGCCTTGTCTTCGTCGAACAGCGCGTTGTAAGTGAGCCCCAGGTAGAAAGCCGCCTGGCTGTATGTGGGATCAATCGCCAGCGCCTTTTCGAACAACCCCGCCGCCTTCTGATAGTTCTGCTGGTAGCCTTTCTGATAATCCTTGATGCCATCCTGCAGCGCGTCGGCCGCGGCCTGCTTGCGCCGGCGCGGAATCAGAATCTTGATGCTCACCGTGCCGGTCTCGCCGGGGTACACCGTCTCCTGCCGGGGACCATCCGGCTCGTACCCCATCTTCAGCCCCTGCACCGTGTGCTGTCCGGGCGCCAAACCGGGCAAAGTGAGCGTCTTGCCGGGACTGACCACGCCGACCGATTTGCCGTCCACCAGCACTTCCACCTCATCCTTATTCGCTTCAAATACCAGGGTGCCGAACTGCGGAGGGGGCGGGTTGGCCGGCTTGGCGTTGGCCGCCACGTATGCGATGCGCATCTTGGGATCGAAAGTGCCGCGGTCCGAGGTGGGATTCTGCTTCGCGCCCGTCGCATCGCGCACCCCGGTATGCACATACTCCGCCAGTTCGTCGGCGGTGACCAGGCCGTCGCCATCATAGTCCGCCGCGCCGGCCAAGCCCTGCACCACGTAGTAAGTGAACACGCCGTGGCCGCCATCCAGGTCGGGACTCTCAAACGAACTCTCGCGGTCGCGGCTGGCCGTCAGCGAAAACAGCGAACTGTGCAAATTTCCCAGGGTGGTGTTGAGGCTCTGCGTTTCGTCCGGCGTGATGGCGCCGGAATGGCACGCGTCGGTCAGGAGCACCTTATAAGTGGCATGGATCTTCGACCCCATCGCGACGCCCAGTTCGTCCATGGGGAATCCTGTCGCCGCGGTTTTGTCCAGGTTGATGTCGTACGGCGCCAGGTACCCCTTGCCCTGATACACGAATCCATGACCCGCGAAATATACCAGGACTCGATCGCCCTCCTTGGCCACCGACGGCAGCCACGTGTCGATTTCGCGCCGCATTCCCGCCAGCGTGGCCTTAGCGCCGGTCAGGACGTGGACGTTCTCGGCCTTGAAGGCCCCGCCCTCCGGACTGATCAGGATCGTGTTGATGGATTGCGCATCGCGCTCGGAAAACTGCAGTTGCAGCTTGTCCGGCAGGTTCTGGTAGTGCGCAATCCCGATCACTACGGCGTAGCTGCGAGGCACCACCGGCGGGGGAGGCAGCGAGGGCTCTTCCAGTTTTTCGATCTTCAGGTCGCGCTTTTGTTGCTGCGGCGGTTGCTGCTGCGCGAACGCCGCGCCACAAACGCAAAGCAACACGATTCGATGCCACTTCATGACGTTCACCTGTGCGCCAGCCGGAATTCGTAAATCACCGGACCGGTCAACGGTTCGGTGGAAGCAATCACGGCCGTATCCTGCTGCCGCATGAATAACAGGTCGCGCCGGCCCTGATCGGCGGCCGCCGCCAGAGGTTGTCCGGAACCTGTTCCCCACGGGGCACGAGTTTGGGGCCGGCCGACGTATCGATACAATCGCCGCGCGCCTTCAGTACCGCATCGTCGCAACGCGGAATCAGCGTCAGCGGCTTAGCCGGGCTGGTGGGCCGCTCTATGTGAGGCGCGGAATCGGTCAGGCGCGCCGGAGTGATCAGCCAATAAACAATCTCATGTCCCGCCGGACCCGCGATCTTGAATGCTGTGGATGTGGCCGGCACCTGGTACTCCTTGTTGGCCGTAATGCGGTTATCCTTGCCGGTCTCGTCGCGCGGAAAGAGCTGCTCGTACTTGCCGGAGGTGCTCTGGTTCATCACATACAGATAACCGTCGAAGTTGGTGCGGAAACGAAACCGCACGCGGTCGCCCTGTTGCAGCACCAGTCCCGGATCGATGGTGTGCCACGCCGCTCCATCCAGCCGCTCCAACTGGATCTCCATGCGGTGCACCCCTTCGGTCATGGTGCGCGACTGGGGCTCAGCGTTGACCAGCAAAAGCAGCGCAGCCGCCAGGGACTGTGCCACACCGCGAATCATTTGTGCACCAGCAGCAGATCCGCCACCAGTTTGGAATCGACGCTGCCCGTGGGGTTCACCACATAGACCGCGTTCTCTTTCTTCTCGCCGCCTGGCGTGGCGGGGTCTACCGCTTCGATGATCAGGTCGCGCGCGTAGCTGGTGCGCAAACGGCCCACGGTCTGGTCGTCAATGGACGCGCGCATCACCTGCCGCGAAGCTTCCGGAGCAGGCGCCGGCGTCGGCGCGGACACCGGTTTCGCCTTGCCGCCCTGCAGCGAGTAAATCATGTCTTCCAGATCGGCTTCCTTCTCGCGCGTGAAGATCAGAAAGAGCTTCTCGGTGCCCGCCTGTTCGTCGAATACAAAGCGGGTCTTCTGCGGCATGATGTAAGTCTTGAACCCTTCCGTGTGATTGCTGCCGCCATCCTTGTCGGGCGAGGGGAACATGGGCATCCACTGCCCGCTCGAACCCTGGCTGATGATATAGAGGTATCCCGGGCCGTTGGTCTCCACGCGGAACTGAATGCGGTCTTCGGCGTGAAATACGGAATTGACGGGGACTTCCTGCATCTCCCCGCCCGTCAGTTTCAGCAGCGAATACTTCAGCCCCAGCGGCGTCCCGCTGGCGGGTGGAGGCGCCGAACTCGGCATTCCCGCGGCCACCGTAATCAGCTTGGCGCCGCCAGGCAGGGCAGACGATCGTCTCGTGTCGTCTGTCAAATCAGACCGCGTGGCCACCAGAGTGGGCTGACTCTTTTGGGACTTTCGCGGCGCTTCCGCCGGCTTGGCCGCGGGCGGCGGCGTCTGTGCCGCCGAATAGAACAACTCGCGCGCCGTCATTTGCGGCTTGGGCGCATCCTGCGCGAATGCGCAAGAACAAAGCAGAAAACCTGCGAATCGAAGCATCATTCCGTTCCGGCCACCCAAACAGGGCCGCCCCCTGTTGTCTAAGATATCACCCCACGGGTTCTACGGAACGGGGGAGGGTACTACGGTTGCTCCCCATGCTTCAGGGTCAACGTCTCGTGCGTGCCGCGAGAAAAGCCAGTGGTGCCCGGCCAAGTCCTCGACTCCGTACTGAAGCTCACCATACTCCGTCTCGTGAAGATCCCAGCCTCTTTCGCCCGCGCGAAGTGCGCCTCCACGTCTTCCACGAACACAGTCAGCGATTGCGTGCCGAATCCCAATTGCGATGGGGTCGCTGCGCCTGGATCGAGGGGTCTCAGCATGATCCAGGCACCGCCCAGATGCACCTGCGCCCCGCTCACCGGATCGCCGTAGCGGTAATGCTCCTGGAATCCGAACGCCTTACCGAGCCAGGCGATCGCCTCCTCAACATCCGGGTAGACCACGTGCGGCAGCAGGACATCTGCCGGCACCGATCGATTCTTCAACATTACGAAACCTCCAAGCCCTTGGTAACGCTGGCGATCTTGTCGCCGGCCGCCACCTGATAAACAACCATACCGGCGGTAGACCGTCGACGCTACCCTCTCAATGTGGAACGTCTTGCAGGCGGCCACGTGCTCGGGCACATCTACACTCTACCTGAGCCTCCGGGCTGTGCATCTGGATCCTGGTTTTCGCCCGTGAACAGAGGTGTGTGCGGCCCGCGCTGCCGAATTTCGCGACGTTACACTCCGTAACGTACCCCAAGTGTCTTGCCGGCCTCGTTTTGGCATGGTACGTTCGTGTCGCACCCGGCTCACTGGCATTCTCTGGTATCTGCGGAGCCCTTTTCGTGAAATGAGGAGAGTGCTGGTTCGGAATCAAATCGGTCTTCCCCGCCAGGCGAGGCACCCAGAAGCTGTGGTCGGTGTCGTGGACGTGAAGCTCGTTGGCAGAAACGCGAATACCAGTGAAGCATGGACTTCTGATGCCGTTGGTCCTGGTACCGACTTCTGGATTCTTGCCGTGCTGGTTTCCGGTATCGGCAGCATGGGGACAGCGATCAACATCATCGCTACCGTTTTGTGTATGCGCTGCCCTGGAATGACGCTCGGGAAGATGCCGCTCTTTGCCTGGCTGAATCTCACTATGGCCGGCCTGGTCATTCTCTCGATGAGTCCTTTGACCGCCGCGCAATTGATGCTGCTTGTAGACCGCTACCCGCGCCCTTCGATTGGCAGCTCAGCGGTTGCTACTTCGTGGTGGCTCACTTCCACTACGTCATAGTGGGAGGCATTCGATTCACTGTCTTCGGGGCACTTCGCCCACCATCCCGAAATCGATGCAGCCCTCGCCCAGGCCGTCACCTGGGCGTCCGAAGCCAAGAACCTCAACCTCATGTCCCTCTACGAAAACCGCGCCCAACGCCGCGTCGAACGGAATATGCTCATCCTCAAACAGCTACAAGCCGAGCGCCAAGCCGCCCTCGACCAAGTTGTGGAAGAGGCCACCTTGCTAGCGCAATACGCTGCCGCCAAAGGAGAACCCTACCACGTTGAACGCGACTTCCCGCCCGAAGCCCTACCCCCAACAATTTGCTTTTTCACTCCACAAAATCGCTACCCGCGTCACCCACAACCTGCGTCTGGCCGACGCCAAAAAGCACTTCCCAGCCGCCAAACAGCCCTTCCGCAAGGCAGCCTGAAGCGTTTTCCCCCGTCCGCCGCGACCGATCTTTGACGCTCCTGGAGCAGACAATCAAAAAAGACGCGCGAAGCGCATCCTTCCCCTGGCCCCTGGCCCCCGGGGCCCTGGGCCCTGGCCCCCAACCCCCAACCCCGGAGAATGTTTTCCATTCGAAATCCGTCTGTCATGACGGCGTGACCCTCATCCGCTACCGTAGCTGTCATGAAATCCGTGTTCTGTTTGCTGGCTGCAGTGGCGGGGCTTTCCGCGCAAACGGCCAGCCTCGATTTCCTGAACCACAACCGCCCGGTTCTCGACGCGCATAACTGTTACCCATACGACGGCCAGTGGGCCGATCGAATCGATCGCGCGCTGAAAACCGGGTTCCCCATCAGCATCGAACAGGACATCGCATGGGCTGTCGACCCGGCCAGCGGCAAGGGACGCCCCGTGGTGACTCACACGCCACAAACAACCGGCCGGGAGCCGACGCTGCGAGATCATTTCTTTGAACGCGTGCGCCCTATCGTTGAAAAGGCGCTGGCGGACAACGACCGGGCTCGATGGCCGCTCATCGTGCTGCATTTCGATTTCAAATCCCTCGACCCGCAGTTGTTGCGGGCCGTGTGGGAGGAACTGGGCGAATTCCAGTCCTGGATCACCACCGCGCCTCAAACGTCCGAGCCGGGCCAGTTGGGGCCCTTCGATCCGAAGCCACTGCTGGTCATTACCGAATCCGCCGACGCGCAGGAAGAGGTCTTCTTCAAGGGTATTCCGAAGGACGCCCGGCTGCGCGTATTCGGCTCCGCGCACACCGCTCCCCTCGCCGCGAAGTCGCCGGCGGAACGCGCGCACCTCGCCGCCACTGCGCCGCCCGAGCAACTCCTCACCGAGCGGCCCACCAACTACCGGCGCTGGTGGAACAACTCCTGGGCGGAGGTCGAAGAGGGCGGGCAGGCCAAAGCCGGGCCCTGGACTCCCGCTGCCGCGGCGCGCCTGCAGGCCCTGGTGGACCATGCCCACCGCCTGGGCTTTTGGATCCGTTTCTACACCCTGGATGGGTTCGCTCCCGGCGCGGGCCTCGGCTGGGGCGAAGGTTATGGCGTCAATTTCGTCGCTACCGATCAATACGAAGATCTTGCCGCTGTTATGAAGGAGAACCACCTTAGGTGACTCAAGCTTCTTCCTGGCGCCGCCGGCCCGGCTCCGTGAGATGCCCAGACTTGGCGCTTGCCCATCCGCTTGCGCGCCCTTTGCTTCTGGCGTGTCTGACGTCGCTGTTGCTCGCTCAGGAGACACCGCGCACGATAGCATCCGGCGTGCCGGAAACCGCTGACGAGGTCCGCGCCGTCGTGATCCTGAGCCGCCACGGAGTGCGTGCTCCACTGGGCAGCGAGACCAGGGGCAGTGTTTATAACGCGCAACCGTGGCCAGCGTGGCCCGTGGAAACCGGCGTCTTGACGGAACATGGAAGCGCGGCGCTTCGCCTGCTGGCGGCTTACTATCGCATCCGGTATCCCGATATCTTTCCGAACGGCACATGCGACCCGCGGAGGATCTACGCCGAAGCCAACAACGCGCAACGGACCATCGCATCGGCGAAGTCCTTCCTCGAAGGGCTCGGGCCCGGCTGCGCGGCCGAAGTTCACTCGCGGCCCGCCGGACGCGCCAATCCCCTGTTCAGCTCGGCCACGAATGCCTTTGCCGGACCCCTGGAAGAGATGCGGCATGTGCTTCTCGATTGCGATGGCCTGGATTGCGACAAGTCGAAGAAGAGCCTCTTGTCGGCAACTCCAACCGTAAGAGCCGCGTCCGGCGGAGGACTCGTAAGCGTCGACGGCCCGGTAGCCATGGGCGCGGATTTCGCGGAGCACTTCCTCTTGCAGTACACGGAGGGCTTTCCCATGGAGAAAGTGGGATGGGGCCGGGTTTCGCGCCCGGTGCTCAATCGGCTGATGGAGATGAATACCCGCTATCACGAGTTCGTATCGCGCGCGCCCTATTCGGCGCAGGTCGCGGCGTCCGATCTCGCGTTCCGCATCCGGGCAACGCTGCAGCAGGCGGCCGGTGGCCGGCAGATACCAGGCGCACTGGGCACACCCGAAAGCCGGTTCATTCTGCTGGCGGGACACGACGGAACGATTTCGAATCTAGGCGGTCTTCTGCGAATGGATTGGCTGTTGCCGGACGAAACGTTTAACGCCACGCCGCCGGGAGGCGCGCTGGCATTTGAGATCTACCGTCGCAAGGATCGGGAGGAATTCAGAGTGCGGGCCGTTTTCATCAGTCAAACGCTCGACCAGATCCGCTTTCTGCGGCCGCTTACAGGCACTGAGCAGGCGGCAGTAGCCCCAATCTTCATTCCAGGATGTAGCGGAGCCGAGACGGATTACTCATGCTCGCTCGACGCCTTCTCCGAAGCGGTCGCCGCAGCCATCGACAAACGCTTTCTGGAAACCGCACTACGGCAATAGGGACCCCTCGAACACAGCGAAAGAAAAGGAGACTACGGTATGAACTTACTCGAACGTAAGAATGGCCCAAGCCTGCGAGTCCTGGCGCTGGTTGGCTTGGCGGCCTGTTCCTTGTTAAATGGCCAGCAGGACGCCGGTGTCCTGAGAGTATTGGCCGAAGACCAGTCGGGCAGCGCGGCGGTGGGAGCCTCGGTCAAAGTCACCAACGTCGATACCAATGCCTCCACCTCACAACCAACCAACTCGCAGGGATACGCGACATTCTCTCCCATTGAGCGTGGAACGTACGTCGTGCAGGTTTCCCTTCCGGGCTTTGCAATCGTCCGCCTGAAGAGCGTTTCTATCGATGTCAATCAGAATCGCCTGGAAACAGTCCGGCTGCAGCTCGCAGCAGTCTCAGAGCAAGTCGAGGTTACAGCGGCGGCCTCGGTCATACAGACGGAGGACGCGTCGCTGGGCCAAGTCGTGAGTGGCCAGGTGATTTCGGAGTTGCCACTCGCCGCGCGACGCTACACCGATCTGGCACTGCTGATGCCAGGCTCAGGTGATGCTCAAGTGGCCATATCCACGCGGGGGCCAGGCTGGCTGGTCGTAAACGGCAACTCACAGACCATGAACAACTTTCTGCTCGACGGTTTCGATAACAACCAAAATACGCACAACATGCAGTCGCGTTCGGCTCAGGTGATGTTGCCCTCGCCGGATACCTTAAGCGAATTCAAGGTCCAGACCGACAACTACACGGCCGAGTTCGGCCGGGCGATGGGCGCGGTCATTAACGCATCGATCAAGTCCGGCACCAACCAGCTCCACGGGTCAGCCTGGTGGTACAACCGGGATGCCGCGCTGGCCGCCAACTCCTGGCAGGCCAACTGGCAGAATGCCGGCAAGAGTAATCTCAAATGGAACCAGGAGGGTGGCACACTCGGAGGTCCGATTAAGAAAGACAAGCTCTTCCTTTTCGGCGATTATGAGAACTTTCGCAGCTTAGTCTCGGCTCCGGCGTTTGCCACCGTGCCCACGTTGGCGGAGCGCAACGGCGACTTCAGTTCACTCACCATCGGTCTTACAGATCCCGCGGCGGGTGGAACTGTCTTCCCGGGAAACCAGATTCCGGCCAACCGCTTCGATCCGCTCGCTAAGAAAATCTTCGATACGGTCTATCCCGCGCCCAATTTCGTGTCGGGGCTCCTGGGGTCCGGTGGGCGTCCGAGCAACAATTACTCGTCGGATCCGGCAACTACGGAATTCGCGAACAAATTCGATGTGCGCGCGGACTATTATCTGACGGCGCAGAATCGTCTGTTCGCGCGATACAGCTTCTCGCAGGACCTTACCTATCAACAGTCCACGATGCCCCCATTGGCCGACACGGATTCCGGGAACAGCGGGTCGCAGTATGCGCGCAACCAGGCCTTTGGCGTAAGTTGGAATGCCACCATATCGTCGACTAAAGTCAATGAGCTGCGCTATGGCTATACCAAGACCGCATCCTACTTTACGGCGGTGTCGAACGGCGGGGAGACCGGAACGCAATTCGGCTTCCAGGGCATCCCTACGGTATTGGATAATTCGGGAGGTCTCCCCCGTATGTCACCCAGCGGATACTCGGGAATTGGCGTGCGCGCGTTCCGGCCGCAGTACAGTGACCCGTTCACGCACCAGGACCAGGTGACGGACTCCTTTTCGTGGGTCAAAGGCGCTCAGACCTTGAAGTTCGGGTTCGACTACCGGTTCAAAGAAGAGAATTATGCCGATCTTACGAATCGGACGCTGTCCTATGTGTTCGACTCCAACTACACAAAAGACGGGGTCGGCGACATGCTGCTTGGATATGCGCAATCGGTAGGCGGAGAGACATTCTTTCAATCGAGCCAACGCCAGGAAGTGGCTTCGGCCTATGCTCAAGACGACTGGAAGGTACGCCGGAATCTAACGGTCAACATAGGTTTGCGGTACGAGTTTACGACGCCGTATTGGGGAGCTGGCGGCGCTGGCGGCGGCAATGTCAACTATGACTACACGCAACGGCAGCTAGTAGAGGCCCCGGGACTGCCTTTAGTGGACGGTGGGAGGACTGGGCCCAATAAGTACCTTCAGAACCTGGACTATAAGGATTTCGGACCGCGTATCGGGGTTGCATACGAGATCACGAACAGGCTGGTGATTCGTTCAGGGTTTGGGATCCTCTTCAATGGCGAGGACTATTTGGGCACTTCGGGAGGCAATC
>OKRF01000233.1:0-6968 GCA_900290315.1 Candidatus Sulfopaludibacter sp. SbA3
ACAATTTCGCTCGGATTTGTTTTGGACGAGCCGTTTTTCGGGCCGGAGTTCTGCAAGAGGCTCCTGTGACCGTCGAAAACGAACTAACCGCAGAGCCACAGAGAACACAGAGAAAGCACAGAGAGTACAGTTCACCGCCGAGGCGCCGAGGGTTTGACGCCGTTTCCACTTCGAACGCGATGAGATTTTAGGGAGTAGGGCATTTTGGAGTGTGCCAATGTTGGGGGCGGCTTCTGCTCAGCGCTAGTTTTGAGGCCACATAGAAGACAGCGGCGGTGGTGACGGGTAAGAAGGCGAGTACGACGCACAAATGCTGGCAGATGGACATATTCGATTTGAGCATGGGAGCGGCTGGGTTCTGGCGATCAGCAGGGTCCGGACAGCGTTGCGACTTCGGGTGACTTGGGCATACTTCCCCGTCCGGTGGGTGCTCTTTCCGGGCCGCACGTGATACGCCGAGCTTCCTAGTCTAGAGCCTAGCAGGGGCCAATCATGATGCCCGTTCTCGTTCGGGCGGCTTATTGGACGGCGATAGGGCCGCCGGAGACGCTCTGTCCGAGCGGCGCGTGATCCGACCGGAGCTAACACATCGGTAAACGCCGGACGAATAGGCAGGAGTATTTGCTCCACCGCTCTGGCCAGTCTCAGCATCGGCGACACACGTCAACTGGTTGCAGGGACTGGCGCGGTTTGCGGCCCACGCTCACGTTGGTGGCATCTGGACCGGCCCCGATCTCCACGATTCCGAGTGAGGAGACCGATCGGGCGGAAGGGGGCGGGAGAGATCAGCGCTTGACCGGTAGTAGCGCGTCGCTGATGGCGGCCTGACCGCTCACTTCGAGCTCAACAGCGTGGTCGCCATCCGGCAGATCCGGCACGGTCAGGTTGACCTGGTACACGCCGGGCGAGACGGGGCCGGCAAAAGTGATGTCGGCCTGGGAGCCGCCAACTCGGACCACCACGGGCGAAGCGACTGAAGCACCAGATGCCCATGAAGCCGCAAGGCCGAATCCCGTGCCGTACAGGGAGATGCTTTCCCCGGGCGCGGCGGGCCTGTAAGAAGTGCCGGAGACGAGGCCCGATCCCGAGACGAGAACGCCATCGGAGTGGATCGCGGCCACCCAGCGGTTATTGGACGCGGAATAGCAGAACAGGGCGGGCGACGCCGCCACGGTATCCACGGTGAGCTGCGACGTGCCGGCAGGAGCAGTGACTCCAATTTGAGCCACGCCCGCGACGCCGTCCGGGACGAGAAAATTCACCTGGCCGGGGCTGATGTACGCCACGGAGGATGCCACGCCGTTGACTGCGACAGAAACTCCGTCCAGCGCGGTTGGGGGCTTGCCATCCACGAAATCGGCCGCGCCCCAGGAACGCGTTGTGGCAGACAGGCGCTGCCCCAGAAGGCTCATCCAGGTGCCCCCGCCGCCATCGGGACCGTAGTCGGCAGCGTTCTGCAGGCAGCACAGGGAGGGCGGCGTGGTGGTTCCGGAGACTGCGGACTGGGCCTCGTCCGATGCTTTCAGGGCCGAAGCGCGTGCCGAAGGATAGTCGTTATTCAACGCCGCCGCGGAGGCGACGGCGAGATCGGCACGGGCGTTGGAGAGCCCAACGGATCGGCCGTCGGCGGCTGCGGCTTCGATGTCGGCGCCGGCGGACTGAATCACCGAGCGCCTGGGGCCCAGGCCCGCTCCGGCCCAGTTGACCGCATTCATTCCGAGGGTAGCATTGGCATCGCCGGGCCCTGCCCTGAACGGAAGATTGTCTCCGACGGCAATGACCCTGCCGCTGCCAAAGTTTCGGACCCCGGTGTGAATGAAGGGGCCGGAGCGCTCCGCTGGATCGCGGACCTGGTTCCGGTTCGAATCGAGCCAGGCTTCAGGGCCGGTCTTGACCAAAGCCAGCCACGGTGCGTCGGTTAACAGGCCGGTGCCCCAGTTGTACGTGACAGTTCCCCACGAGCCGGTGCCGTTGTTGTACGAGAGAGTCGACAACCCAACCGTGACCGGATGCGTAGGATCGATGTAGGCTACGTAAAAACTGCCCGCATCCCAAAGGCCCGGGTTCGAGCAAAGCGGACCACTGAGATAGCGCAGACCGAACGCGGCGGCAATGGAGTTGATGTTCGCTGAGTCGACCAAGCCGTTGCCGATCAGAATTAATCCGCCGCCCGCGCGAACGAACCGCAGCACGGCCTCAGTTTCATCGCCCGACAGGGGCTGGCGGGGCTCCGCGATGACCAGGGCATCGTAGCTGGTAAGATTCGCATAAGTGATCGGTCCGGTGGTCTGGCGATCGGCAATGGCTCCGTTCGAAGTCAGCACTTCTAATAGAACGTACTGAGGGTCTTGAGGGTTCAGAGCCAGTGCCCGCTGCGGGTCTACAGTGACCGCCTCGTCGTGCGACTCGTCCACATAAAGCCTGATCGTGCCGGCCGCGGCGGCCGCACTGCGGAACGAATCGAGAAAGCCGGCGGCATCGTTGAAACTGCCGGCGTCAAGCGCCTGGGATGCGCTGTCGAAAGTTGTGAGTAGGGATGCCGCGTCCTTGTAGAGTAACACCGGCTGCGCGCGGTCCTGGCCCAACGTAGCGGCCAATTGCGCATGCCTGTCGCAGAAAGCGGCGATCACATGTGAGGCGACGCTGGAGACCTGGAACTGAAGAGCGCCGCCAGAGACAGTGAACGATGCCTGGGCGGGCAAAGGAAGTTCTGGAGAAGCGATCCACAAGCTCTTGTTTTGCGGATCGAAGCCGGCAGGCAGCTTGACACTGACCTGGAGGTTATTGGCGCTTCTAACGGTGTCGGTCTTCACATCGAGGTCATAGTTGAGGAGGTGAACATAAAGATCCGTTCCATCCGGGGAACCGGTGATGTTGAAGGTGACCGTCGGCGGCGCGTTGGTCGTGATCTGGGCCTCGGATCCCAGGAACTGTTGAACCGGTTGGGACAAAACGTTCAGATCGGTCGAGTCGGCTCCTCCCTTTTGGACGGCATCGAAGTAATTGGCGTCCGGCGAACCGTTCAGCAAGACGAACCTGCTGTTCCCGGTGAACGAAGCGGAAGCGGGCTGGCGCCGGACGGCATAATTTTCGTCCCGGGAGCCGAAGCTGCCGGTTGCGACTATCGATCCGCCTCCGGCCAGGTAATCCTTGAGCACTTGAATCTGCGAGTCGCCAAGGCAATCGATGCCAGGCAAGACCACAACTTTGTATTGCTTGAGAGCGGCGGCGAGGCGGCTGTCGTCCCAGAAATCCGGATGACCGAAGAAGACGGAGTCAAAGGGGATGTGGGAATCCTCCAGCGCTCTGGCGAAACCGCTGAGGCTGGAGATCTGCGCCCAGTTGCCATGGCCGGTGGTGGGAAACTCACGCCACAGCATCGTGGGGATGGAATAGACCAGTGCGACGGCGGCCCGCGAAAGCTTGCCGGTCATCCAATCGCGGCTCCGGTTCAGCCAGGACACGTAATCGATGGCTGAATTGATTGTTTGGCCGGGAAGGCTAAAATCCTGCGCCTGAGTGCCAACCAGCTCCGAAATGACACGCACCCCGCCGTTGGCGTAGGCTTCGGCGATAGCCAGGCGCCAGGAGTTGGAGAGGTAGAGCTGTCCGGCGGCGCCGTTGAAGAAGCCGCCGTCGCCCCGGATCCAAACTGGTTTTTCCTGATAGCCGGATGCAAGCCCCAGCTTGTAGATGAGGGAGTGATGATATTGGGGCAACGGGACCGTCTCCAGAAAATCCTCAATCTCGATGGCCTTGTGATATTGGGAGAGAAGCGCCGAATACACCCAGGACCCACCGGGCGTCCAAATCCCGCCCTGGTTGCCGCTGATGAGCAGGTCCTCGTTGCCCGATGCCGCCGCGGACGCGCCAGTACGCTGGACAATGCCGGCCCAAAGGTCGAGGTTGCTGCGATATTGGTAGCGGACAAACTCGTGGAAGATGAGGTCGTCAAGGGCCGCCGGATTGCCGTTGGTGTAGCCCTTGCTGGATATATATTGGGCGATGTCGATGTTGTCAGGTGCGGAGGGAAGCCCGCTGAGTGCTCCGCTGGCCACACGCGCCTTGAGGTAGTCGATGAAGCCGCTCCGGTCCCACTGCGCAAACCCCCCGCCTTTCATGAAATTCGGGACGCAGAGGTTATCCTGGCTAATGCCCTCGCGACCAATGAGCTGGCGCACGTGGGTTTCGACAACGTCGAGCCAGGGGGGACAGTGCGGGTCCATGATAGACGCGGTATTGGTTTGGCTGCCCCACCAGTACGTCAGCATATTGCCCGCAAGATCCCTGGCGATGCACTGCGGCATCGAGGAGACATCCAGTCCCCAAGACTCTTCATATTCGGCATCCGTGGCAGTGGTCTCGTGTGTCCCTGCGGGCAATGCCGCAGCATTAGACCACACGCACACGTCGGGATGGATCCGTTGCGTAATTGACGGTAGGCTCGACTGGCAATCGGCTGCCACCCGAGCTGTGTCCCACCATTTCTGCGAGAAGCACATGACAGGCATCGCAAGCATGATGGGCAGCATGTGCGCGGAGATTCGCGCGTGGAGGAGGGATTGGCGCATGGGCGCCAGGCTTGAGCCCTGATTGTATTTCATCATTTCAGCGCTGATACTCCGCTATTCTTCATACGCAATCCTACACCCGAGACGTGCGCTCCACAACAGTCGCGCGGGCGCCCCGAGCGCCCGGCACCTGCCACTTGGCTGGATCACACCTGACGATGAGAAGTGGTCGACGCCGGCTTGATCCACTGTAAGGGCGCAGTGATTACCAATGCCTCCGTCCGCATTGCCGTTTCACTCGTACAAAGCCCGCCCGATCCCGCTGCCCCAGGTAACCTCGCATTGACCGGAAACGGGCTTCCGGGAAACGTGAGGACGGCTTCGTCCGTATCGGACACTCGGAGAAAGGCGGGCGTGGAGGAGCACGCCGACGGCCTGGCTCCCGGTGGGAGCGGCAGATCGGCCTTGTCTTAACGCCCCTGCCCCTGGCCCCTGTTTTTCGCCCGTGTCTTCCCGCGCCCCACTTACTCGTGCCGCAGAGCGATGATGGCATCCAGTTTCGTGGCGCGGCGCGCGGGGAGATAACAGGCGAGGTACGCCACGAGTAACAGGATCGCCGGGACCGCGGTGAAGCTGACTGGATCGGTGGCGCGCACCTGGTAGAGCATCGCGGCGATGAGGCGGGTGAGAGCGAGTGCCGCGCCGAGGCCGATGGCGACTCCCGCGGCGGCCCACAGCATGCCGCTCCCCACGACCAATCGAATCACCTGCCGATTTCCGGCTCCCAGGGCGAGGCGGATGCCAATTTCGTGCATGCGGAGAGTCACCGAATAAGACATCACGCCGTAGATTCCGGCGGCGGCCAGGAGCAATGCCACGCCGGCGAAGACAGCGAGGAGCAGAGTCCGGAAGCGGGGCTGGCCCACGGAATCGGAGACCAGGTCGCGCATCAGGTGGAAGTTGAAGATGGGAACGTTGGGATTGAGGGCCTGCACCTGTTGACGCACCGCCGCGGCCATGCCGAGCAAACTGCCCTGCCCGCGGATCACCATGTTGCCGCCGCGCATGTAGCCCTGGGCGTCCGGAGTGTACATGGTGGCATAGGGGGCGCCGGCGAGCGAGCGATGGAGCACGTCGCCCACCACGCCTACGATTTCGCCATGGAATGGAAAGCCATGATCGATGGAGAGATGTTGTCCTAAAGGCTCCTGGCCAGGAAAGAATGTTTCCGCGAACTTGCGGTTGACAATGATGACCTTGGCGCTGCCCGCATTGTCGGCGGCGGTAAAGTAGCGGCCTTTGAGGAGCGGGATGCGCATGGCGTCGAAGTAGCCCGGGCTGATAGTGCGATCGTCGGCATCGGGGCGCTCGCTCGGTTTGGCCACGGGCTTCCCGTCGATGGTGAAAAGAGTGTCATTGTTCTGCCCGCTCAAGGGCAGTTCCGAGACCAGCCCTACCGCCTCGACGCCCGGCAAGGCGCCGATTCGCGGAAGCAGAGTGCGGTAGAAATCCGCGTCGGAGTGATCGGGTTGCCGGTCTGGTTGCGCCGGGCGCATCGGCAGGGTGATGCGCATGGTGAGCACACCCGCCGGATTGAATCCGGGATTGACGTCTTCCAGGCGCTGAAAGCTGCGGATCATGAGGCCGGCACCGGCCAGCAGCACCACAGCGAAAGCGACCTCAGCAGTCACCAGGATGTTGTGGAGGCGATGATGGGCGCGGCCGGAGGAGCCGCGGTTGCCGTCCTTCAGTGTTTCCACCAGGTCCGGCCGTGCAGCGCGAAGCGCAGGAGCGATCCCGAACAACAGTCCGGTGACGATGGAGAGCGCGGCTGTGAAGGTAAATACCCAGAGGTCCGGGTGCACTTCGTCGAGGCGCGGGAGACTGACCGGGTGGAGCGCCACCAGCGCTTGCAACCCGAGTACGGCCAGCACGGCGCCGAGCGCGCCGCCGAGCAGGGCGAGCAGGATACTTTCGGTGAGCAGTTGCCGCAGTACCCGTCCGGCGCTGGCGCCCAGGCTGCTGCGGATCGCGATCTCTTTCTGGCGGGCGGCGGCGCGCGCCAGTTGCAGATGTGCAACGTTGGCGCAGGCGATCAAGAGAACGAACGCGACAGCCACCATCAGCAGAGTGAGGGTGGGCCGCACACTGCCGACGGTGCGTTCCAGCAGGCTGACCACTTGCGCGCTGTAGAAGGCGTTGGAATCGGGATAGATCTTCGCCAGGCCGGCGCAAATCGACTTCATCTGCTGATCGGCGCGCTGGATGGTGACACCCGGCTTAAGACGTCCGATGACGCGCAGGAAATGAAAGCGGCGTACGGTCATCTCTTCGTAGCGGAGGGGAAGAGGCTGCCAGAGCTGAGCGTCCTTGGGAAACTCGAAACCGGGCGGCATGATTCCGGCGACGGTAGAGTTCTTGCCATCGAGGGAAATTTTCCTGCCGATCACGGCGGGG
>OKRF01000233.1:6978-15133 GCA_900290315.1 Candidatus Sulfopaludibacter sp. SbA3
TCACGGCGGGGTCGGCGCCAAAGTGCCTGCGCCAGAGGCCGTCACTGAGAATGACCACTTGCGGCCAGCCCACCTGTTCGTCTTCGGACACAAACGAGCGGCCCAGGGCCGGACGGACGCCCAGGGTTTCGAAGAATCCCGCCGAGACGGCGGAGGCTGAGACGCGTTCCGCCTGTTCGCCGTTGAGCGTGAGATCCGCGGTGAGGAAGGCGGCGAGATCGAAGGCGGTGCTCTGGCGGCGGTAGTCCACAAAATCGGGCGGTGAGATGGCACCGGGGAAGGTTTGGCCGGTGCGCGCATCGGCAGGCCAGATCCAGACGAGGCGATCGGCTTGGCGATAAGGAAGGGGATTCAGAAGCACGCCGCGGAAAACGCTGAAGACGGCGGTATTGGCGCCAATTCCCAACGCCAGCGCGATGATGGCAACCAGGGTGAATCCGGGGCTCGCTTTGAGCGAACGAAGACTGTAGCGAATGTCCTGCAGCAGGTCTGCCAAGATGTTGCTCCTCTCTCGAGTTCCCAAAATGGTGGGGTTGGGGGCGGGCATCTCTTCCACGGCGCGCAGTTGGGCGGCCAGGAGGCGCTCTTCGCTGAGGTCCGCGAGTGCGGCCCGGTACGCCTCGGCTTCGGTGGCGCCGGCGGCGGCGAGTTCCTGGTACCGGTCGTTGAGGTGCTGCGCCAGTTCCTCGACGATCTCCCATTCGCGCGCGGGCGGCAGGCGCAGGGGCACGAGGCGGCGCCTGATTTCATCGCGCCAGTCAGGCATGTTCGGGCCTGGTGATCTGCCGGATGGCTTCTACGAAGGTTTCCCATCCGCGCCGCTGCGAAGCCAGCACCTGGCGGCCCTGCGCGGTCAGGCGATAAAAACGGCGGCGCCGCTGCCCTTCCTTTTCGACCCAACGGCCTTGCAGCCAGCCGCGCTTTTCCAGGCGGTAGAGCAGAGGATAGAGCGACGCCACATTGAATCGCAAAGCGCCGCCGGAGCGCTCCTCAATGAGCTTGCTGATCTCATACCCGTGGCGGGCGCGGCTTTCCACCAGGGAGAGGATGAGGAGCTCGGCGCTGCCTTTTTTGAGCTCCCTCTCCAACATTGGCGATTCCACATATGCCATAGCAATATATTGCTATGGCAGAGGGAGAAATGCAAGTAAGAGACAGGCGACGACAAACGGGGCCGGGGTTGTGTGGGGCTCGCTTCGCTCGCAGTACCAGCGACAAGATCGCCGGCGTTACTGGTTTTTCATGAAGTTTCGCGGGCCGCGGGCCCCAAAAGACAGACGACGAGAAACGATCGTCTGTCCTACTGCGGCAGGCCGGTGGCCGGGTCCAGGAAGAGGCGGCGGGCGTTGCCTCCTTCGGCGAACTCGAAGAGGCCGGAGAGGGATCCGGCGAGAGTGTCGAAAGAGGATCCGCTGATCCGGCCCAGGCCCCAGTTGTCTTCGATGAACCGCAGGATAGAGGTCTGGTCGGTGAGCGAATGATCCACGTAATTAGTTTTGGCGAAATGCGAGATCACCAGCAGCGGCAAGCGTTGTCCATAGCCGCACCGGCCTTGCGGTCCACCCGCGGCGGTGCCGCAGGCGCCAGGTCCGCTGAGGGCATCCAGATCGGTGGTGGAGCCGTTGATGATGGGCGGCATGACGTGGTCGTACAGGCCGTCGGAATCGTCGTAGGTAACGACCACGGCGGTGCTTTCCCAGAAGGGTGAGGACTGGAGCGCGTTGATGGTGGTCACCAGGAAGTTCTGCTCGTCCAGCGGATTGGAATAGAGGGCGTGGCCATCCTGGTAGGCCGCGGCCTTCAGGAAAGTTACGGCCGGCAGGTTGCCCGCGGCGAGGGCGGAGTTGAAGTTGGAGAGGTCATATTGATGGTTGGCCTGGTCGCTGTGGCCGATCAGGGCCACCGACGTGGGCGGCAGGTGGTGCGGGTTCGCCGTGGATTGATAAAACATGAACGGCTCGTGGTTGGGGATGTAATCGGCCACGGAGGCCGTGCCATCGAACTGGGTGTGCTGGGTGGCGCAGACCGCGGTGCCATCGCCATTGCGGGAACTGGGCGCGAATCCGCCCTGGAACCAGCCCCAGGTGATGCCGCGCTGATTCAGCAGGTCGCCGATGTTCCCGCCGGACATGCTGACCGTGTTGGCGGTGGAAGGCACGCAATCGTCGAATGCCGGGCGAATATCGCCGACAATGGTGCCGTTCCGCAAGACGGTATTCGCCGTACCGGCGTCGTGGACCACGGTGGCTCCCGAGGTCTGGCCGGAGATGAGATTGAGCGCTCCCAGGGTGGAGGGGCCGAACTCGGTGCTGAAAAAGTTATCGCTCAGGGAAAAATGCGCGGCGTAGTTCCAGAGAGCGGTGACTGTATTGCCATCGTAGTAACCCATCACCAGCCCCTTGCCTTTGCCGGCATCGTTGCAGTTGTTGGTTGGCGTGGTGCCGAGCAGGTCCACGAACTTATCCATGAGGCCGCCGTCCATGGCTTTCTGTTCGGCGGTGTAGTCGTGATCCTGATCGCAGATGATGGCCTGCGCGCGGCTCAGGCGGAACGGCTGTACGCTGTTCGGATTGTGCGTGAGCAGCGGACCGCTCAGCCCGTTGACGCTGGACGTAGGGTTGCGGCCTTCCGTCTGAGGCAGGAATATGGGCTCGCCGGAGCCGTTCGCGGCATGTGGGTAAGTGGCGAAGTAGTGATCGAAGGAGACGTTCTCCTGAAAGATCACGACCACATGCTGGATGGGTGTGGTTGTCTGCGCGAGAGCGATCCGGGCCGCAAGTGCGCTCAGAGCGAACGCGATGAGAGTTCGATGGGACAAGTCTGTATACCTCCTCGTGCTGTACCAGTAGGGGCAGCGGAGTATTCCTTGAGGGTGGAGAGTTAGCAGTTGCAAACGGTGCTGGATCGCCCGGCGAAGGCCTGCTCTACCAGGGCGGATCGCCGCCCGCTGGAAGCAGGCTGCGCCCTTGATAAGGAGGCTCTCCGTCAGAGCCAAATACCGGTATTCCTGGATCAAGTACTCATCCGGCCCACGCGATCCTGTTTGATAGCGCCGGCAATTCGGGTAGGCCCAGCCTCCAGTTGTGTTCAACGAACCGGGCGTCGCTGAGCGTGGGCGCGCGATGATAGAGGTGATGCAGCGGGAAAATGGAAGCAGCCTGTCTTCGGGTCGAATTCCCGCGGAGCAGCTACGAATATATCTTTAAGAAAACGTGAAATCAGGAATAAGGAATTACCCGGATATGCCAGCCGCATCCCGGGACAGCCACCGCAGCGATGGCGTCCGTTGCCGGCCGTAAATCGTATAGAGACCAGTCACTCGAGTGGCCTAACTGGGTGTCGATTCGCAGGAATCGCGGTTCACGCTCCGGCAGCAACTCCACCTGGAAGCTATCTAACGGCGTGGAAAGCCCGCCACCGGTGGCCTTGAGAAACGCCTCTTTGCGCGTCCAGCAGGCAAGAAAAGCTTCTGCGTGCCGCTCCGGAGCAACTGTGGAGAGGGCCGCGGATTCGGCGGCCGAGAAGAAACGGGTGGCGATCTCCGCCGCATCGGGTATGGGCCGGATTCTCTCAATATCCACACCTATCGGGCATCCGGTAACTACCGCTAAGATCACATAATCTTCACTGTCGGACAGGTTGAACCTGGGACCTATGAGTAACGCGGGCTTACCAGCGGGGCCGTAAGTGAATACCAGGTTTTTCGGCCCACCTGCAACATAGTGGGCCAGGACCGTGCGCAAGAGGCCGCGCCTCAGGATGAAGCGATTCCGGTGAATGTCGAAAGCATAGCGGGCGGCTCGGAGCTCTTCATCGGGTGAAAGCAGTGGCCGCATGCGCTCCAAATCATGGGCGAGCGATCGAAGGTCGGCGAACCAAATGTGAATCTCGTCCCGAGAAATGTGCATTTTTAGAACACAAGCCGCTGCACTTTCTCAGAGATCGGCGCGCGGGACTGACGAGCCTGCGCCGTGCAGAAAAAAGTGGCCGCCCGGAAATATCTGTAGCGTGAAGGGGCCATGCGTGCGCATCCACCAAGCATCCAGGTCTTGGTGCGGGATGCGGCCGGCGAGGCCGCCGAAAGCGGTGATTGGGCATTCCAGGGGCGGCTCCTGGCGATAGAGGCAGGTTTCAATCGCCGCAAAATCGGCGCGAAACGTGGGGAACATGAGTTCCAGTAAGTCGGGTTCGCGGAGGATTGTTTCGGGGGTGCCGTGCAAGGGGCGTAACCCGGCAATGAACCCGGAATCGGCGAGATGATGGATCGGCGCGGGCGAGCGCGCCCGCGAGCGGGTCGAGGCGATGGAAGCAGCCTCCCGGATGCGATTGCTCCTTCCCGGCAACTGCGCCGGAGTTACTTCGATCCTCCCGCTCATCCAGTTGGCCCATTGGTGGTAGACGACCGCACTACCCCCGGCGTAGGGAAAACAGAACAGGTTTCGAAAAGTAAGAATCACATGATACTACACCCTGAGCAAGCGAACGCCAAGCTGCGACGATGCCAAGGCTGTCTTGGTGCGCTCACGGCAGCCCGGCATTCCATCAGCGATTGATGGAAGTTCGCGCCTCCTGGAGGAATGGTTGTGGGCGGCGACAGAATTTTAGGGCGTGACCACGGGATTCGGGGAATCCTGCCTGACGGAAGTGCCGGTGCATCTTTCCGAGGAACTGGCGCGATGCTGACCGATGAACAGTCGGCGGCGGTCGTCGCGGCGCGTCTGATTTCGCTATCGGCAGGCTGGTCCGGGGTGCGGCGGGAAGTGTTTGAACGGCGCCAGCGGCGATCTGCCTCCGCTATCGTATGTGGCTGCCGTGGTGATGAGCCAGCGCCAAGAGAGCTACCTCGGCCGAAGAGTGTCCAGCGTGCAAGCCTTCGAGGACGGCGGCCTGCGTCCGTTTCCGCTCGGGCCGATGGAAAGCCTGGCGATCAGGAATGGGCCCAGTGGTTCGAGCGCACTGGCCGCGCTCTCTGTGGGCCGCGCCCGATTCCTGGCCACGGCGATCAGTGCCATGGCGAGCGAAGTAACGCGCGGCAACCCGGCACATTTCAACGAGCGCATCTTCGCCGCCAAGCCGCATCCGGGGCAGGCGCAGTGCGCCAGTTGGATTCGCGAAGGCATTGCAGACCAGCCGGGCAATCCCAGGGTGGGCAGATTGCAGGACGGTTGTTCCATCCGCTGTGCGCCGCATGTCATCGGTGTCCTGCTGGAGACGGAGGTCAATGGCGCCTCCGACAATCCGTTGATCGATCCGCAAACGGGCGAGCTACTGTTCGGCGGCAACTTCTACGGCGGCCACGCCTGTTTGGCCGCGGACGCCTTGAAGGCCGCGGCGGCCAATGTGGCGGGACGGAACAACGGCGCCCAGGCTGCCCACCACGGTTCAAGGCCATGCAGATCGCCGCTTCCGCTCTGGCTGGGGAGGCGTACGGGTTGGGGGTCAGACAGCTCTGTCCACGACGGCGCAAGAGCGGCGCCGCGGGACAGAGAAGTCTGACCCGGGGCATTTCGCTGCTGCACCGGCCAGCCGGCGCAGGCGCTGGAAATGAAAGGCGCCGGGAAACGGCGGGAGCTAGAGTGAATCGGCTGTTTCGCTCGCTCATCTTTCACTTCGACCTTTCACCGATAGCCCCAAAAGGCCACGCAAGCGGCCTGCCGTGGATCTATTCTTGAGGTATGAAAGCGCTGGCATTGCTGCTCTCCGCGGCGAGCGTGTGGGGCGCGGCGGACGACGATCCGATCGCGGTGCTGATGCGCGTTCGCGACCGGGTGATGGCGCATGCCGAGCGCATCCCCAACCACACCTGCGTGGAGACGATCGTGCGGGACTGGTACGATCTGGCTGCCGGGCCGCCGCCCAGTTCCTGCGATGCCCTGTTGGGCCGGAGGAAAAAGGCAGGGGTCGGCACGCTGTTGCGCCTGGCCACCACGGACCGCCTGCGGTTGGACGTCGCCCTGACGGAAACGCAGGAGATCTACTCCTGGGCCGGCGCTGCCCGGTTCGAAGAGGGAGGCATCGATCGGCTCGTGCCCACCGGGGCCATTGGCACCGGTTCGTTCGCTGCCACTTTGCTGAGCATCTTCGAGGCGCGTGACCCCAAGTTCGTCTACGAGGGCGAGACCACGGTGGAGAGCCGCCGCGTGATGGAGTATTCCTTCAACGTGTCCGAGGAGCAGAGTCATTACCAGGTGAAGGCAGGGGGCGCATGGTTGATCACTGGCTATACCGGTACGCTGCTGGCAGACCCGGTGACGGCCGACCTGGTGCGCCTCAGCGTGCGTACGGAGGAACTGCCGAAAGCGACCAACGCTTGCGAGATCGATACCACGCTGAATTACGGCATGTTGCGGATCGGCAGCGAGGAATACCTGCTGCCCACCCTGACCCGCGAGAGATTCATCAATCAGACCGGATCCGAGGCGGAGAACGCCATCACCTTCGCGGCCTGCCGCGAATTCCGGGGCGAATCGGTGGTGAGTTTTGGCGGCAATGTGGGAACCGCGGAAGGCAAATCGCGGGCCGCCATCGCTCCCGTCCCGCCGTGGGATTTGCCCGCCGGGCTGCCGGTCATGGTGGAACTGACTTCGACTATTCAGGTGGACCAGGCGGCCGCGGGAGATCGCATCAGGGGCCGTCTGGCCGCTCCGATTCGCGACGCACGAAAGGAGAAGATCCTGGCGCCCGAGGGCGCAGCGCTGGAAGGCCGTCTGATGCGTGTAGAGACCCGCTATGGACACCCCAACGACGTCTCGATTGCGCTGCGGTGGGAGACCCTGGAAGTGGATGGCGTCAAAGCGCCGTTCACCATCGTTCCCGATTGGCAGACCAGGGCCCAGACGATTCGGAGACCTGGCGAACTGCCGCAAAGACCGATGGTGTTCGAACTGCCGCGGCCGGGTGAGGGCCGGTACGCCACTCTGCATTTCTCAAGCGAGCATGTAGTGGTGAATAGCGGCGTAAGGTCGCCATGGTTCACTTCCAAGCCGTAACGTTCCTGCCGAGGGACAGACGAATTTTTTTGTCGTCTGTTGGGATGGGCGTTCCGCCCGCGAAACGAGATGAAAAAACCGGCGGTCTGGCCGCCAGTTGCGCTGGCCGACCGGCGACAAGATCGCCGGCGTTCCCGTGGCTGGGCCGGTTTTTCGACTCTTGCCGCCTTCGTGGGAACAGAACGCGGGTGTGTTTCAATTACAGGAGACCCCGCATCCATCGATGCGGGCTTTCGTTCGAAGTTGAGGGTGGAGGCGGGTGGCCAATAACATGCGACTCCTAATCGTTCTGGCGTGGGCGCATGCGGTTGCCGTGGCGGTGGAAACAGACCCGGCGGCGGTCCTGCTGCGCGTCACCATCAAGGAGCGGGTGCGCGCGTCAAGCCTGCCGAACTATACTTGCGTGGAAACCGTCAATCGCGACTATTACAAGCCCAAAGCCGCTCCGCCGGAGCACTCCTGCTCGATGATTCTGGAACAAAAGCAGCGCCCCACATTGGACTCCGGTCTGCGCTTCGTACTCACTGACCGTCTGCGCCTGGACGTGGCGCTGACCGACCGCGGTGAAATGTATTCCTGGGTGGGGGCCAGCAAGTTTGAAGACTCCGGAATCGAACAGGTGGTGCATATGGGACCGATTGGAACGGGCTCGTTTGGCGCTTTCCTGGCTGTGATCTTCGGGCAGGACCCCAAAACGTTTCATTTTCTGGGCAACACCCTGGAGGCCGGCCGGAACCTGATGACCTACCTGTTTCAGGTGGAAAAGCAGGCCAGCCGCTACAAGGTGAGGGCCGGCGATGGGTGGGTCTACACGGCTTATAGCGGATCCATTCAAATCGACCCGGAGACGCTGGAGGTAGTTCGGATGATGATACAGACTGCCGAACTTCCGGCGGAGACGGGTAGTTGCCAGACTACCACGACCATGGATTTTCGCCCCACCCGGATTGGCGACGGCGAGTTTCTGCTCCCCACACTGGGGCGGCAACGGTTTGTGGACCTGAACGGCGATGAAGTGGAAAACACCACCACGCTGGCCGCATGTCGTGAGTATCGAGGCGAATCCACCATCACCTTCTTCCCCGAGCCCGAATCCACCGCCGCCAACGGCGGGAAGAACGCACCCGCGCCCGCCATCCAGTTGACGCCGGGACAGCCGTTCGTGT
>OKRF01000409.1 GCA_900290315.1 Candidatus Sulfopaludibacter sp. SbA3
CATCGTAAAGCAGAGTCGCCATCAGGCGTGTGAGGCCGAGCGCCGCGGCGCTTCCGGCAAGTATGCCGCTCAGCGCTACCGTCATGCCCTGACGGACCACCATTCTCACCACGTCGCCGCGGCGCGCCCCCAGCGCCATCCGTATGCCGATTTCATGCGTGCGCTGCGTTACGGCGTACGACATCGCGCCATAGATGCCGATCAACGCCAGGAGCAGAGCACTTCCGGCGAAGGACCCAAGCAGCATGAGGTTAAAGCGCCGCGGCGCGATGGAATTCGAGAGCGCGTGCTCAAGGGTCTGCCAGTCGAAGATGGGCTGGCTGCGGTCAATGTCCCAGATCGCTCTCCGGACGGACGGCGCGACCGACAGGGGGTCGCCGGACGCGAGAACCACAACGTCATTGGCGCCATGAAAAAACGACTGGAAATCGGGGAAATAGATTTCGGGACTGGGCTCGGCATCGAGCTTGGAGTATTTCACGTCGCTCACGACTCCGACGATTTCCGCCAATGGCGGCGTCCCCGTGCCCGGGCCCGGGACGCGGAGGCGCTTACCCAGCGGATTGGCGCCACTCAAATTCTGGCGAACGAAGCTCTCGTTCACTACTACGACTGCGGAGGGCTCGTTGTCAGTCATCCAGCGTCCTGCAAGAAGGCGAATTCCCAACGCACGGAAGTATCCCGAGGACGTGGAATAGAAAACGGCGTGTGGCATCTGCCCTGGGGGCAGGAGCGGAGCGTCTTCGAGTTCCACCACTCCACGCACAGGCGAGAAAACTGTCCCCGCGGCGACAACGCCCGGCGTCCGTGATACGCGGGAGAGCGCTTCCTGGAAATAGGCGACCTGTTTCGGCACGGAGCGATAGGCGGGACCGGAGAGCGAAACCTTCATGACCAGTATGGATTCAGGACGGAAACCGGCAGGGTGGGCATTCATACGCCAGAGGCTCTTCACCATGAGGCCGGCTCCCATGGTCAGAACCAACGCGATGGCGAGTTCGGCGGCTACCAGAAAGGCTTGGGGCCGCAACCGGAAGGCGTTCGCCGGTTTCATGCGGCCCTCTTTCAATTCCTCGTGAAGGTTGGCGCGGGCGAGCGCGATCGCGGGGCCGAGGCCGAATAGCAGGGCAGACGCCACAGAGAGGAGCAGGGTGAACGCGAGAACGCGGCCATCCATCGCCGTGCCTTCCAGCCGGGGAATGGCTCGCGGTTCCAGACGGAGGAGCAGGGCGATTGCGCCGCGCGCGAACAGCAGGCCGGCCGCGCCACCGGCCAGGGCCAGCACCATTCCTTCGCATAGAAACTGCGCCACCATCCGAGCCTGTCCAGCGCCTACCGCCGCGCGGATGGCGACTTCGCGGCGGCGCGTTGCGGCGCGCGCCAGAAGGAGGCCGGCGATATTCGCGCAAGCGATCAAAAGCACGAACGCCACTGCTCCCATCAGGATGAGCAACGCCTGGCGCGCGTTACCTACCAGCTTTTCCTGCAGGGGGAGTACGCGAAGTTGCACGTGAGTGTAGGATATGCAGGGGTTTTGCCTGGCGATGCGGTCCTGGATGGCTTCTAACTCGCCGCGGGCCCGCTCGATCGCCACGCCCGGTTTCAGCCGCGCGACAACATCGACGATCCCGCGCGAGCGGCAACGCACCGTATTTGCGGGCGTGATGCCGGCGGGAGCGTAGGCTTCAATCTCTTTGGGTTGGATATTGGCGCGTTCCGGCGTGGGGAGCAGAAAGCGGAAACTCTCAGGCAGAACGCCGGCGACCGTAACAGGGTGGCCATCCAAAGTCACCGTCTTTCCGATGATGCCGGGGTCGGCCCCAAACCGGCGCTGAAACAGCGAATGGCTCAAAACGATGACGTCTTCGTCGCCATGGGCGAAGAGACGGCCATGCGCCGGTTTCACCCCGGTGACGGGCCAGAAGTCGCCACTCACTTCAGCTACTGTCGCTCGACCAGCGTCACTCCCGTGAGCAAGCGTATGGTCGCTGTAATCGTAGGCGACCATTTTGTCGAATGACTGGGATTGAGCGCGCCAGTCCACAAAATCGGTCGTTTCGACCAGTTCCACCTTAAACTGCTTGTTGTAATTCGCCAGCCAGACCAACCGCTCAGGATGGGGATATGACAATGGCGCCATCAGCACCGCGTTGACTGCGCTGAACACCGCGGTATTCAAGCCGATGCCCAGCGCGAGAGTGAGAATCACCACGGCGGCAAACACCGGATTGCGCCGCAGGCCGCGCAGGCCATGGCGCGTGTCCTGAAGCATCCGCTCGGCCCACACCCACCGCCAAACGGCGTGCGTGTCTTCCTTGACTCGCAGGATATTGCCGAACTTTCGCAAAGCGGCGCTCCGGGCCTCTTCGGGCGGCATGCCGCGTTCTATGTTGTCCTGGGTCTCCCGCTCGATGTGGTCGCGGATATCGCGGTCCAAATCGCTTTCCATCCGCCGGCGCAAGCTCACGGTTGCCCCTCCTCGCCTCTAGTAGACATTCTGGGTGAAGCATAATAAGCATAATCCCTCTTCAGGTAGAATGTCAAGGTGAGACAGATCCTTTGCGGCGGGACCGTTTCTCACTGCCCGCCTGGGTCTGCGAGCTTCGCGTCGATCAATAGGGTGCCGGGCAAAATGCCGGCGCTGCGGGCGGCTCGCCCTCAATTGTGGATCGTGAGCAACGCTCCGGATTGCGTGGATACTCCTCCGTAGGTTGCAGTAATGGGCTGGTCTCCGTTGGCAAGCGATGCGGGAACTACCACGTTAAATTGAAACTCGCCCGGTGAAACAAGCGCGGCGAACTGCACGGTGGACGGGGCGCCGCCAATCTGAATGACTGGCAGCGGGGACAAAGTGCCCGACTGAACGATCGCCCCGCCGATGACCGGCGTTGAGGTCTGCCCAAAACCATTGGCATAGAGGACGATGATCTCGCCCGGTTTGGCTGGAGTGGTCGAGCCCGGATACAAGCTGGCTGGCCCGAGCAGAGCTCCGTTGGCATGCGTCGCGGCGACATAGGGTCCGCCATTGAATACGAAGAACGATGGGGAGACGGTTTGTGCCTGCGCCGTGAAACTCGCGCTGGGCACTCCGTTATTAGTCACCACCACCGGCACAGGCCCGGACAGGGCGTTCGGCGGTGTGAGGATGTTCACCTGCGTCGGGCTGATGTAGTAGACATAGGCCGGTTTCCCGTTCACGGTCACGCTGACGCCATCGAGCTGCGCTGGCATGCTGCCGCCCACAAAATCCGCCCCCTGCCATATGCGGCTATCACCGGGCGGCGCCAGGTTCGCTCCCTTGATCTCGACCCACGTGTTGGGCGCGATGGCCGGGCTTTCACCCTCGGCATTCGCGACTTCCGAAATCACGGGTCCGTAAGCGACGTTGAAATCCGATTCCATCATGACCACCGCATATGGGTTCCAGGTTGAGAACATGTAGAAGAGCTTCAGAGTGCTGCCCGAGATGATGGTGAAACGCTCGACGAAGGTCGGGGCGTAAGCCGCGCCGCGAGTGGTGGCGGGATTATTTGCCGTCTGGCCGCCGATGGTGGGACCGGACGGGCCGGCGGAGTTGGGAGCGGACGTGACCCCGGCGGGCATGGCGCCGGGGCAACTGTTCTGAGCGGCGGTGGGGTAGTAATAGAAAATGAAATTCCCGAACCCTTTGTCGCGGCAGGGATTGAAGACAAGCTGCGGCGTGCTCCACGGGCCCCAAGGCTGCGCAGCGTATGTGACATACATGCCTTCCGTGGAAGGCGAGCCGCGGCCGCCGTCGTACACCATGAACCAGAGGCCGAGCGGTTGCGAATAGAAGACGGAAGCATTGCCGATGGTCGGGTTAGCCGGATCGAGGTCCGTGACAATGGGAACCGCGTTCGATTCACTGGAGGACCAGGTGGGCTGGCCATTACTCATACCCGAGAAATAGCGGGTAGCGCTGCTCCCGCTCTGATCGACGCCACTGGCGAACTCGGTGGAAGGGATGATGGACAGATAAACGTTGCTGGCGCGAAACTCTCCTACGCCGAAAATCAACATCACTGGTTCAGGCGACACGGGCGGAGGAGCGCCCAGCACGCCCGCCGGCGCCAGGTAGAAAGTCGGTCCCGCGAAGTGCCCATTGGGCAGGGCCGATACGGTGCGCCCCGAGGTGAACGTGCTTGTAGTCTCGTCGAAAGTGGCCAGAACGGAGTAATCGTGACTCTGGTCACTCGTTCCGTCTCCCAGGGCCACGCTGCCGGTCTTAATGCCCAGATAAATCGTGCCATTCAGGCTGACTCCGGTGTGTGGGACGTCGTCGATTCCCATGTTGACGGGCATTCCACCAGGTTGCGGCGGTGGCAGGACCTCCAGGCCGTGCGTTCCGTTCAGGAAGAAATTGAGCAGCAATCCATCCGACGCATTCAGGGTGCTGCTGCGGGCGATGGGATCGTGGGCTTGCCATAGAAACGGATTCTGTACTGTGGTCCAGGCACTGTACCCGGCGGCGCCGATGGTATCGCCGAAGGTGATGATCAGTTCGCCGTTATGCTCGAAGGCCACGGGGACGTCATCGCCCAATACATCGGCTTTGGTTGCCGTCTGGCTGGCGGTTGGCTTGCACGTCGGCGTCTTGTTGGTGATGGTGGCATCCCATTCGGCCCAATCGCAATCCCCGTTGACCTGGTACAGCTTGACTGAGGAGCCAGGGATGTAAGTGAGCACAGGGCTAACCTTGCCGGACTGCGCGCCGGCACGAGGAGCCAGGGAGATCATGGCCAGCGCGAGTGCCGGCCATGCGAAGAAGGGTGTGATAAGAGATGCAGTGCTCATGATTCATCCTCAATGTCGTATCCCGCCCCGCAACCGGGCGCCTGAAATAACCAGCACGGCATATCTTGTCCGGCTC
>OKRF01000240.1 GCA_900290315.1 Candidatus Sulfopaludibacter sp. SbA3
GCCATGGTCTTCTTCAGCTACGGGTTTCTTGGCACTCGCGGCGCGCCGGTACATCAGCCGGATGGCCGGTGGGCACGCACTCCAGGTGTCGGCGACAGAATCCGCAACGCCGCCGCCGAATGCAATGCTGCCAATGTATCGATCTATGCGTTCGAGTCGGCCCCGACCCCGGCGTTTCGACCGGCGATTATTATGACCCGCCGCCGAGGGCCGAAGACGATCATGGCGGCCATACGGACTTTATCCACGACCTGACGGTGTTTACCGGCGGTAAGTACACACGTCCGGGCACCTACGACCTCGTTTCATTCCTCGGCACCGTCTCCGCCGATCAGAGCGATTATTATCTGCTTGGCTTCACACCATCTGGCGATTCCGCCGATAAGCCTTGCCACAAGCTCAAGGTGAAGGTCGATCGCAGCGGCCTCGCAATCGATGCGCGCGATACCTACTGCACTACCGGCCAGCCACCGCGCGCTCTCAGTTCCGCACAAAAAGCACTCGAAGCGCGGGCCTCGGACGGCGCCGGTAACCTCACCGCCGGGTTGCAAGTCGCGTGGTTCCACTCCAGGCGCAATGACACCATCGTCGATGTCGCCATGGACATCGACCCTCACGCCATGAAGCTGCGCGGCAGACACGCCGAGCTGACCCTGGTAGGAACCGTCTTGCGCGAAGACGGATCGGTTGCCGCCCGGATTCCCGACACCGTCAAGCTCGATTTCGAAACCCAGTCCGATCTCGATACTTTTCTGAGAAGTCCCTACCGCTATTCGAAACAGTTCACCCTCCCGCCCGGCCAGTACACCTTCCGCATGGCGGTGGGAGGGGCCGATGAGACTTTCGGCGTCGCCGAAAAGTCGCTGGACATCGAAGCGTGGACCGGGAAAACGTTGTCGGCCAGCAGCATCGTGCTGAGCGATTCCGATTATCCAATCAGCGACGTGACTGCCTTTCTGGATAACTCGCTGCTGGAAGGTCCGTACCGTCTGGCATCGAAGGGCAGGGAAGTTGTGCCGATGGGCGGCGCCGAATTCCCCGCGGGCCGCAACGGCGTGCTCTACTTCGAGATCTACGACCCGCGGCTGGCCCAGGGAACGTCCACGGCCCCCGCTATGCGGCTGCGCCTCCTCGACCGCGCCACCGGTCAGGAGCGGAACGATTCCGGCGTGCAGGACGCCTCCGCGTGGATGCAGAATGGCAATCCGGTGATCCCCATCACGCTGACTCTACCGGTTTCCAAGCTTCCCCCGGGCGCCTACACGCTGGAAGTCCGAATCACCGGGGACGGCGGGGCAGCCGCCGTCGTCCGCACCGCCGATTTTGTAGTGAAGTAGCGGGCGCGCCTGCCACCGCTACTTCCTTTCCCCCGCGGATCGTCAAGCTGGCGCACTCCCACTCGTGACTATATGTACGTCCAGGATGACGTGACGAAAAAGTTGAACCCCGACGAGACCCTACGGCCTCGGATTGTTGACGGATCACTCTGCTCGGCATCGCCGCCGCCGCGTTCAATCGAAATCTAACACGCTTGTATTCAATCTCCTCCACGCAATTTATCGAAAAAGTGAGGCCCCCGGAAAGTCAGTCACAAAAGTAGCATATAAATAAACCCCATTATCTCAATTACTAACTCGAATCCCCACTCAGCAGCGCCAAGCTCGCATGTTACGTTTTGAATTGAGGCATATCTTATGTGTCCAGAACCGATCGAATCAGAAACGAATACCAAGCGCGATCCTCGCGCTTTCAATGCGTACAGGCACGGCCTGACAGGCCAAGTCCTCATCATGACCCCAGCCGACGAGCTGGCCTACACCAAACACTGCCGGGGTATCCTCGCATCCCTTGCCGTCGAAGGCGACCTGGAGAAAAGCTTTGGCCAGTCCATCGCCGACGACCGCTGGCGCCTCCTGCGCTGCGCCGCCATCGAGAACACCCGATTCTCCATGGGCATGAACCAGCCCGATCAGTACTTCGCTCACCATCCCGAAATCGATTCCGCCCTCGCCCAAGCCGTAGTCTGGGCCTGCGAAGCCGATAACTTCAACCTCATGTCCCTCTACGAAAACCGCGCCCAGCGCCGCCTCGAACGTAACATGATCATACTCAAGCAACTGCAAGCCGAGCGCAAGGCCGCCTTCGAGCAAGCCGTCGAAGAAGCCACCCTGCTCGCGCAATACGCCGCCAGCAAAGGAGAACCCTACCACGTGGAAACAGACTTCCCACCTGAAGCCCTACCCCCGCAATTTGCTTTTTCACTCCCCAAAATCGCCAGCCGCGTCGCCCACAACCTCCGCCTCGCCGCCGCTAAAAACCACTTCGCGGCCCCCAAGCAGACCTTCCGCAAGGCTGCCTGAGCCGTTTCACCCGTCCACCGCAACCGATCTTTGACAATCCGCCCTCCGCAAATGGGTGTAGACATTCTACGCGCAAGGAGGTAGACTGTCTACAATGAAGAATCGCTATCAGAACCGCATTGAGCTTCTGCAAGGCACGCTCGACATGCTGATTCTTCGGACCCTGCAATGGGGAGCACAGCACGGATACGGCATCGCCAATGCCATTCGCGCCAATTCGGGTGAACTGCTGAAAGTGGAAACCGGATCGTTGTATCCCGCCCTGCATCGCCTGGAAAAGCAGGGCTGGGTGCGGTCCGAATGGAAGGTCACCGAGACCAGCCAGCGGGCGAAGTATTACCAATTGACAGCCGCGGGCAAAAAGCAACTGGCGGTGGAACACGACCGTTGGACGCAGCTTTCCGCCGCCATTGCCGGGATCATGAATCCCCTGCCGAAGGAGAGCTGAAATGCGCCTGTTTCGCCGCCGCGAGAGCGACCTGGATGCCGAGATCGCAGCCCATCTCCGCATGGCCGAGCAAGACCGCGTGGAGCGCGGCGAGACCGGCGACCAGGCCCGCCTGAGCGCTCGCCGGGAGTTCGGCAATGAAGGCCTGGTCAAAGAGGTCACCCGTGAAATGTGGGGCTGGAGCGCCCTTCGCGGCCTGGCTCGCGACTGCCGCTACGCCGCTCGCATGCTGCGCAAGAATCCGGGTTTCGCCACGGTAGTCGTGGTCACGCTGGCGCTCGGCATCGGCGCCAACACTGCAATTTTCAGCACTATGCGCGCGGCGCTCACGCCCCTCCCCGTTCCGGCAATGGACCGCACCGTGGTGGTGTGGACCGAGAATGTGAAGCGCGATGAGCACCAGTTTCCCGCCTCGGTGCCCGATTTTCTGGACTGGAAAGCCAGCGGCGCCTTCGCCAGCCTGGCGGCCATGGAAGAGGACGGACGCAACCTGCGCATCGGCGATCTCTCCCAGCGTGTGGACGGCATCAACGCGACCGGCGACTTCTTCACCGCTCTGGCCATTCCGCCGCAACTGGGCCGCCTGTTCGGCCCGCGGGATCTGTTGCCCGGACAGGATAAAGTAGCGGTTCTCAGCTACGGATTGTGGCATGCGAAATTCGCGGCCAACCCCTCGGTAATCGGCTCCACGGTGATGCTGGATGGTGCACCGTACACTATCCTCGGAGTGCTGCCGCGCTACTTTCCGAGGTACGGTACCGACCCGATTTATTGTCCCCTGGTCTTCAGCGCGCTTCAGCGCGGCCCTCGCTTCCGACCGCGGCACCCGCCACTTTAACGTGCTTGGCCGCCTGCAGAACGGCATCACCCTGGCCGCCGCGCAAAAGCGGATAGACGACCTGAGCACCCGCCTCGCTGCTCAGTATCCCGATTCGAATGCGGGCCAGACTGCTCGCCTGCAGCCGCTCGGCGAATCCTACGCGGAGGATGCCCAAACGCTCCTGGTGGTGCTGTTCGGGGCGGTCGGCTTCGTGCTGCTGATCGCCTGTGCCAACATCGCCAATCTGGTACTGGCGCGCGGCACTTCGCGGGCGCGCGAGATGACCGTCCGGGCGGCGTTGGGCGCCAGCCGGTGGCAATTGGAGCGGCAACTGTTGACGGAGAGCCTGCTGCTTTCGCTGGTGGGCGGGGCTCTGGCCATCGTGCCTGCAGCGGCAGCCATGCGGTTGATCGCCTCCTTCCAGATCGACCAGCTTCCCAATACCGACCTGATCGCGCTGGATTGGCGCGTGCTCGCGTTCAACCTGCTGCTTTCCGCCGGCACCGGCGTTCTGTTCGGCCTCGTGCCGGCGTGGCAGGTGCGCAAAGTGCAGGTGCGCGACGCGCTGAAGGCTTCCGGCCGCACCACCGCCGGCGGCCTGCATCAAAAGCTCCGCGGGCTGCTGGTGGTGGCCGAGGTGGCACTTACGCTGGTGCTGCTGGCCGGAGCGGGCTTGATGGTGCGCACCTTTGTGCGGCTGCGCAGCAGCTATCCGGGCTACGACACCCGCGGAGTGCTGACCATGCGGGTGGCGCTTTCCACTCGCCAGTATCCCGATGGCGAAAAGCAGCCGGCATTCTTCGCCCGGGTGCTGCAACAAGCCGCGGCGCTGCCCGGAGTGCGCAGCGTCGGGGCGATTGACGATTTGCCGGCCAGCGACAGTCTGCACGGCAGCGGGCTCTTTTTCCCGGACCGTCCCGAGCCGCGGCACGAGGACGTACCCATCATTCTGCGCAATCGCGTCATGGGCGATTATTTCCGCGCCATGCGGGTCCCGCTGCTGCGCGGCCGGTATCTCAACGAAAACGATCGCCAGGACGCGCCCCTGGTAGCGGTGATCGACGAGTGGAGTGCCAGGCACTTCTGGCCGAATGAGGACCCCGTGGGCAAGCCCTTCCGCCTGGGGCATAAAGAGCCGGTGCGCCACGTTGTGGGGGTGGTGGGCAACGTCGACCCGAGTGTCGTCGTAACTCTGCTGAAAGGCCGCGTGGGGCAATTCTACTTTCCGGCCGGGCAGGATCCGCGGCCGCAAATGTCGCTGGTGATCCGTGCCCAGGGCGACCCTCTGCAACTCGTATCCGGGATGCGTGGCGTGGTGCGCCATGTGGATATTGATCAGCCCGTGTTTGACGTGATGACCCTGGGTGCGGTGCGCGCAGCAGGTAGCACCTCGCAGGAACTGGCCAGCCTGTTGCTGGGCGGATTCGCCGTAGTTGCGTTGCTGCTGGCCGCGATCGGCATCTATGGCGTGATGGCCTACAACGTGGGCCGGCGCACTCGCGAGTTTGGCATTCGTATGTCCCTGGGGGCGAAGCCGGGCGACGTGCTGCGCCTGGTGATCCGCCGCAGCCTGGTGCTGACCGCGATCGGAATCGCACTGGGCGTGGCCGGCGCTTTGGGGCTGACACGCGTGATGCAGAACCTGCTGTACGGCGTGGGCGCCACCGATCCAACCACCTTCCTGGCGGTCACCGCGCTGCTGGCGGCCGTCACTCTGTTCGCCGGCTATCTTCCCGCGCGCCGCGCTACCCGTGTAGACCCGATGCTGGCGCTGAGGGAGGAGTAGCTGTACGCAGCGCCTTAAATGCGCGCTCGGTCTCCGCGGTGGACTTGGCGAGCCCCACATCGGTGGGAGCGCGCCAGGCCGCTTCGTGAAAGGCATCCACGCTGCGCTGGAGCAGCGCCAGGGCGCGGCTGCGGTAATCGGGATTCCGCAGCCGAAGTTCCACTTCGGCCTGGCCGCGGTAACTGACCGCAATTAGGGCCACGGCGCCGCACGCTGTCCTGATTCGCGGTGCTCAGCATAGGCACCTCGTAGTTGTAGCGTGTGCTCCCTGTGAGATTCGGCAGCGGATAGAAGCGGAGCAGCGCCGCGGGCGGTGGACTGATGCGGCTCAGCGGAATAGCGTTATCGGGAAGTGGCGCGCCGTTCGCAGGATCGGTGACGGGCACACTGATTTCGCCATCGCGCTGCGACTGAGTGGGCATCAGGGCGGATGGTAAAGTGGCATTCCGGTTGCGCGCCCACTGATAGTTCAGCGACAGATTGGCGCCCTTGCGATTCGGCACGGGCCCACCGAAGCTGGCCACGCCCTGTGCGTGGTTGTACGCCGGCTTGCGGGTGTCCTGTCCGGTCAACGAAAACGACCGCGCGTCCCACGCCGCGTTGTCCATGGTCAGCCCGATTGCGCCGTTGTACAGGCGGGACGGCTGACTGCGATTGTTGCCGAATGCCGGCTTCTGCACCATCGGCGAGACGGCGCCGTTGGTGACTTCTTCGGCGGGTCGCCGTGCGCTGGTGGCGGGGGCGCCGCCGCAATCGCCTGCTGTGTGTGGAACTCACCGGCCGGAAGTA
Source organism: Candidatus Sulfopaludibacter sp. SbA3 (assembly GCA_900290315.1). Taxonomy (GTDB): domain Bacteria; phylum Acidobacteriota; class Terriglobia; order Bryobacterales; family Bryobacteraceae; genus Sulfopaludibacter. The sequence continues at coordinate 6,204 of OKRF01000240.1, forward strand.
TCCTTAACTCCCACAGCGCCGCGGGAGCTCCCGCTGCTACCGCCACTTCGCGCCGCACCATCTGGGAGCACGGCATCTCTACCGCGATCTGCCAGGCGCCGTCCGCGAGATCGCCGAAGCTGCGCCCTGCTCGTTTGTGGTGGTGGAAGCGCGACGCTCGCCCAAGGTGGCCGTGACGCTGGCGCCCGGCACCGGGAAACCCGCATACGTCACCTGGCCGTGATGCTCCGATGCCATCAGGCACACCGCCGCCCATAGCACAGCGCCGAATCGCATCTCAGTTCTCCGTGGGAGTCTTTTCGGCGTGATCGATTACCAGAATCTCAACCCCGCCCTTCGCAGGCTCCAGCTTTAGCCCCAACTGCTGTTGCAGTGCGCCAAAGATGGACCCGTCGTCAGCCTTGTCGTACTTCAGAACGAAATCGTAGGCGCCCTTGAGGTCCGTCTTGTCCAACACGGGCCGGTCCATTTGGCGCGAAAGCACCTCGGCGAAATTCTCTATCGATTCTTTTTTCGCCGTGAGTTCGCCGCGACCCGCGTCCCAGACTCCGGAGTCTCCGGCCGGCTCCGTTTCCTGAATTTTGAAACCTCCTTTTGCCAGCACCGGCTCATACACTGGAAGCGTCTTCGTCTCGCGGTGAAGCGCGATGCGGAACCGCTCCTCCAGAACCGCCTGCATCAGCTTCCAGGTTTGTGCGGCGGAGGTGGGTGTAGACAGAGTCGCGATCATGTCGTAGTTCTCCGTCTTCAGCCAGTCCGGCCCCGCGATCTGGTACTCCTTGACGCCATAGGCCCTTTGCAGGCAGCGCAACAGATTCGTGTTGGTGATGGTCAGCTTGGCCCCTTCATTGTTGCGAGCCATGTTGACTCCACCGTGCCCATCGCCGGAATGGTTCGGTCGAATCGAGACCGCGTCAAACCCCGATTGTGCCGTCAGCGCCGCTGCAAACAGGCACGCACACACGAATCCTCTAGTCATATTTCCCCTCTCTTGATTTGTCGCTTTCTAATTCTCGGAAGGCTTCTCGGCGTGGTCGACAATGATTACGTCCACCATACCCTTGGATGGCTCCAGTTTCAGTCCCAGTTGTTCCTGCAAGGCTGCAAAGAGATCCTCTGGCGTATATTCCAGTGTGAAAGAGAACGACTCACTGATCCCCGTGCGATCGATCACCGGGTGTCCTAACTGCAACCGCGGGCCAGCCAGGTAGCCGGCCAGGCGCGATAGCGGAACCGCCTTCGCCATCAACTTGCCGGAACCGCCAGTCAAGCCGCCGCTGCCTGCTTCCACGGGTTGAATTTTCAGACCGCCCTTGGCCACTACCAGTGCATACACTGGCATCTCCCGAATTTCACGATGCACTGCCAGCTTGAAGCGTTCCGCCAGGAGCGCCTGCAGCATCGCGGGCCGCTGATTTTGCCGGGCTTCCAGGGGCATTTTCGCAACGATATCGTAACGGTCCGGCTTGAGCCAAGTTTGACCCAGGATCTGGGCATCGCCAACACCGTATGCTTCCCGGATGCAATCTTGCAAACTGCTGCAAACTGCCATTGCGGACCCGTAACATGCCAGCCGTGCGGTCGAAGCTCGTTCCTTCCCCTTGAGCGGTACTCGGCTTGATGGATGCGGCCTCGAATGTAACTTGCGCCTGCGCAGCGACAATTCCGGCAAAGAGCGCGAATGCCATTCTCATTTAGCGCCGCTCCTTTTCGTGATAGTCCCCCGGCACTTGGAATAACACTGGATTCGGAGGCCCATGCACGATGTTACTTAGTTCGTAAGTGGTGGTACCGAAGCGCGGATCGGAGTTAGTACTCTTCACCAGCAGTTGCAGATCATCGGAGAACCACCGTTCGGTCACCACCTTCATATCGCGATCATTGCCAAAAACTCCGGCCGGAATCGTCGATGTCACCCGCGACCCGCGCACGGAAATCCCATTGAGGAACTGCCGCGGCAGATCTTCCGTCACAGTCCGCACATCGCGTTTCGCGTGTGCCGGAATTCCCAGATCGACGTGCGACGGTGAAGAAGAGACATTTCCGGAATTGCTGTGCTCGTAAGTCCCACCATTCACCACCGCGATGGAAACAGAATCGGCCGCATCCGTTCTCTTGGTATAAGTCCGGTTTTTGGGGTCGAGGTCGTAGACCATCTTGGCCACCGAATCGTAAATCAGGACGCGCAGCGGCGACTCCGCCCGCATGCGGCCGGCAGCGTCGCGATAGAAATTGCTGGTGTCCGAGCGCTCCACGCGCGTTCCGTCGCTCAGCACCTGCGTCATGTGCCGGGTCTCCACGCCGGAAAACGGCTTGTTCGCCACCGGCCCCGCCTGCCCGATGCCGATCACCGAACTGGGAGCATTCGGAATCATCCAGCCGGATTGCGCCCACACGGCGCCAGTCGTCAAAAGAATGCAAAGTGCTCGTCTCATCAGTTATAGCTCCTGCGGAGCAGACGGATGGCGTGCGCCCGCCCGTCCTGCCCCAGCAACACTTCCGCCTGCACGGTGCTGCCGGGATCTGTTGCGGGAATGTCGAATCCCGCGGCGATCAGCGCAGCCACCGGCACATCCACGCGGGTGATTTCCACGCGCTCGTAGGGAGCGGGCGGCGCCACATACGGAATCTGCACAAAGGGCTGCTCCGCAGCGACGGGTTTCTTCGGCGTGGGCGACCGCATCAACAGGATCGCCCCGATCGCCAAAGCGGCCGCCAACGCTGCCGTCCAGATCGCCTGCCTTGGTCGCGTAGGCGGTTTCGCCTGCGTCCTGCCCGGCATCTCCATCCAATGCTCGCTCCACGCCCGTCCCGATTCCCGAAACAGCCCCAGCGCCCGCGCCAACTCCTCGTCGGAAAGCTGCCGATTCATGCCTGCCTCGCCAATNNGCACCTTCACGGCGCCCCTGGTGATGCCCGTCGCCGCCTCAATCTCCGCGGCATCCATGTCTTCCATATAGTGCAACAGGAACACGGTCCGCTGCCTCTCCGATAAACTGTTCATTACCGCCCAAATCGCTGCCACCTGCTGTTTCGCTGCCGCCCGGCCTTCCGGCGAGACGGCGCCATCCGGGATCCACTCGCTGGCCGAATCCAAGTCGACCGTGGAAGCCCCGGCCCGCTTCCAGAACTGGAACCGGCGGTTCCGGCCCACATCGCGCACCAGGTTCACGGCAATCTGCATCAGCCAGGTCTGCAAACTGGCCTCGCCGCGAAATCCGCTCCAGGCCCGGTGCGCCTTCAGGAAACAATCCTGCGTCACGGTCTCGGCTGCATCGCGGTCGCGCAGCGAGGCCAATGCGTATCGAAAGATGCGCGGCCGGTACATCCGCACCACCGCGTCGAAATCCCGGATCTCCGTCACTGCCAACGCCCCGATTGTGGCAACCGGCACCATTCACCGGTGTAGACGCCCTTTCCGCGCGCGCGGTTAACACCACGCTAGAATAGAGTTTACTGGGTATTTTCCACTAACCCCACTCATGATTCGACTCGCCGCAGCCCTGCTTTTCGCCGCCGCCACAATCGCAGCCGCGGACGATCTCGACTCGCAGATGAAGCGTGTCATCGACGCCTATGCGCTCGCCGCGCAGAACTTCGCCGATCCTGTATCCAGCGAGCAGATCTTCTACCAGGGCGCCATCCCCGGACTCCTACGCAAGCTGGATCCGCACTCCGTTTTCTTCGACGCCGGCCAGTTCCAGCAGCTTAAGAAGATGGAAGCCTCCACGCAGAAGGGCTTCGGCAGCGTGGTCTCCATCCTGCCCGGGCGGGTGATTGTTCTGCAGACGCTGCCCGGTACGCCTTCGGCAAAATCGGGCCTCGCACCCGGCGATGAGATCCTGGCCATCAACGGCTACATCATTGCCCGCCTCGACATGGAACAATTGCCCGAACTGCTGGGCCAGGCGAGGCAGCAAGTATGCCAGATCGAGGTGCGCCGGCCCGGCCGCGCCGGCATCCTGCATTTCGTACTCACACCCGAAGAGATGCAGTCCTCCAGCGTGGAGCGCGCCTTCTTTCTTGCCGCCGGCATCGCGTATATCCGCGTCACCAGCTTCGATGAAAAGACCAGCGCCGACCTGAAAGCCGCCATCGAGAAACTGGGCGCCGATCGCCTGGTGGGTCTGGTCCTCGACCTGCGCAACAACCCCGGCGGCGTGGTTACGGCGGCACTCGAAAGCGCCTCACTGTTCCTGCAACCTGGCCAGAAGATCTTCACAATACGCGGCCTGCACGTACCCGAAAAATCGGAGTCCGTGCCCGCCACCGCCAAACCGTATGGCTTCAGGCTGGCGGTGCTGATGAACGGAAAATCCGCGAGTGCCTCGGAAATCCTTACCGGCGCGCTGCAGGATCACGACCGCGCGGCTGTGATCGGCGAACCCAGCTACGGCAAGGGGCTGGTACAGAATGTCTTCCCGCTGGCCGAGCGCACCGGCCTCGCGCTCACGGTGGCGCTGTATTACACGCCGAGCGGGCGCTCCATCCAGAAGCCACTCGACGCCGCTTTCGAATTGGGCGCCACCACCGCCCACCCCAATACTGAATCCGAATTTCGCACCGACAGCGGACGCAAGGTCACTGGCGGTGGCGGGATTCAGCCCGATTTTGTAGTTTATCCCGCTCCCATGAATCGCCTGCGCGCCGTGCTGGATGGCACTGCTGCTTTCGTCGATTTCGCCGCCGGCTACGTGAAACAGAATAAGATCGATCGCGATTTCGAAGTCACACCCGAGTTGCTGGACCAGTTCCATACATTCCTCTCGGGGCGCAGGATCCAGCCCGGCGTCTCCGAGTGGCTGGCGGAGCGTGAGTGGGTCAGCAATCGTTTGAAAACCGAAATCTTCAACCTGGCCTTCGGAGTTGAGAAAGGCGACGAGGTGGAAGCGCAGCGCGACCCAGCGATTCTCAAGGCCCTGGAACTCGTCGGCGGGTAACGCCGGCGATCTTGTCGCCGGTGCGGCGAGCGAGGCGGGCCATCCACTCCTTACAAATTCCTTATTGTTCGATTACTACTTCATTATCTGCATGGCCTTACATTCGAATCATGATCGTCATGAAATTTGGCGGGTCGTCAGTAGCATCGGCAACCGCCATCGAATGGGTCTCCGGAATTGTCAAGCAACACCTGCACGCGCAGCCGGTCGTGGTCGTCTCCGCCATGGGGAAGACCACGGACCGGCTGGAAGAAGCGCTACGCCATGCCGCCCGCGGTTCCTCTTTTTCGGCGTGGCGCCAGTTGGAAGACCTGCGCCAGTTTCACGTGCATGAAACCAAGCGCCTGCTGGGCGAAAACGCCCGCGCTTTCCTGGATCAGAAGGTGTACCCCTTATTCCACGAGTTGCACGACACCCTCGTCACCGTGGAAGAAGGCACACCGGTCACCCCGCAGGTCAAGGATCGCGTGCTCAGCTTCGGCGAGCGCCTTTCCAGCGAAATTGTCGCGGCCGTATTCGCGCGAGCGGGAATGAAGACCACACACATCGACGCCTGCGACGCCATCGTCACCAACGATGCTTTCGGCCATGCCGCCCCGCTCCTGTGGGAGACGTACGCCAGGCTGCGCCGCACCGTAGCGGTCGCCGCGCGGGATAGCGTGGTGGTGATGGGCGGATTCATCGGCGCCACTGCCGACGGCAGAATCACCACGCTGGGACGCGGCGGTTCCGATTTCACGGCTTCGCTGGTAGGCGCCGGCATTTCCGCTTCCGAAATTCAGATCTGGACTGACGTCGACGGCATTCTCTCCTGCGACCCCCGTGTGCTGCGCGGCGGCTATCGCCTGCGCGCCGTGGGTTACGACGAGGCCGCTGAAATGGCCCGGCTCGGCGCGAAAGTCCTTCATCCCGATACCGTGGCGCCCGCCGTGCGTCAGAGCATCCCCATCACCATTCGCAACTCGCGCCACCCCGATCTGGATGGCACCTGCGTCACCCCGCAGGCTCCGCACCCAACGGTCGCGGTAAAGTGCATCGCCTGCCTGAAAGACATGGCGGTGATTCATCTCAACGTGCGCGGCGCCGCCGGTCTGGCCAACTTCTCCGACGGACTTCACCAGCTCTTCACACGCAACCACATCGAGGTCCACCTGGTACAGGCGCGGCCTAACGGCGTATCCTTCGCCGTGACGAATTCCGCGGATCTGCCCGCGCTCCTTCGCCACCTGGATCGCTCCATCGCGGTCACCGTGGAAGAGAATATGGCGGTGGTTTCCCTGGTAGGCCGCGGCATCACCTCAGGCCCGGGTATTGCCGCACGCGTGCGATTGGCGCTCCAGGGACAGAATGTGCGCATGACTGCCCAGGGCTCTTCGCGCCTCAGCATGAGCTTCGCCCTGCCCGAATCGGCCCTGGCCCATTGCGTAGAGCGCCTGCATCGCGAATTCTTCCGCACACCCGGCGAGGAACTGTTCGCCGCTACTCCGGAATCCGCCCGCGTCCTTTCCACGGCGCGCGCCAAAATGCCGCCGGAGAAAACGGATCCGGGATTGCCCCAGGTATCGCCGGCCTCAAGGCCTGCTTACTAGCCTGGGCCTTCGCGTTCAGAAGATCGCCATTTGTGGCCGTGTGCAAGTTCTCATGTCGATCGGGAACTGTTGTAGAAGAACCGGCGTCATAAATGGGGATCTGTTGTGGCAGAATCGGCGTATTATCTGAAATCCACGCGAGCTTTGTGGGGCGCGGCAGCATTGACAATTGCCGCGGCCGTAGTCGCCGTGCTAGCTGTTCGCGAGGTTGCCGTTCGGGCGCTTCACCCCGACCCGGGATTCACGCCACTCACCCCAGGCGCTCCCATTGTCGGCACGATTGCCTGCACCACGATGGCTATCTACGTCTTTGTAGGAGTGATGTCTTATCCGAACCCGGTCCGCACATGGCGCCGAGCTGCGACAGTGGTCCTTCTCTTGTCGTTTCTACCCAACGTAGTATTTGCGATTGCACACATTATGGGTACGAGGTGGCCCGAGGCTTGCGCGCTGATGACGATGCACGCAGCCGTGTGGGCGATTTGCGTGACGCTCTTACCCTCGCTCGCGATCACGGAGCAGCCTCCCAAAACCCAGAGCCCTGACCGCCCTCTCTCGATTCTCTAGTGTAATGTCCAGGAAATAGTTGGACAAGGGCGCGCGTGTCCGCCGGCACGTGCGCTACTGATCCAGGAGGACGCGTTTCCACTCAACCTTGGGCCTTTGGAAATTGATGAGCAGGGCCACGCGAAGACCGGACGCCTTCAGGTAATGGACGCATTGCGCCAGATGCTCGTTGGCGAAACGGTAGACGCACTTCAATTCTACGATGAGCATCTGCTCTCCCACCAGATCGGCCAGATATTCGCCCAAGTACTGCCCTTTGCAGCAAACCGGAAAGGTGACTTGAGGCTTGGCGGCCAGACCACGAAGCCGAAGCTCCTGGATCATGGCCCGCTCATAGATCTTCTCTAAGAACCCGGCGTCGAGCACATTGGCTACCTCGAAGGCAGATCCAATTACCGCCTCTGTGAGGTCCGATTCCGATCCGTGTGCATCCGTGGCCCTTGAACAAAGTGCACAAAGCGGGGGAAATCTCAAGAGAATCAGCCACGGATGGACACGAATGCACGCGGATCAATTGTCCAGTTATTTCTTGGTCACTACACTAGCTTAAGGGACTTCCTCGCAGAATCAGTAGTTTTTTTATGGACATTCCGCGGCTGGTGTTTGCGGCGCTCTTTTGCCCGGTCGGATTCGTTCAGACCGGCGGTCCAGGTTAACGGCCGGCGCCCGCGCGTCGTGTGGTGAGTGGGGACCACCTAACCTGATCTCTTTTTGAAACCAGTTGGAGTTTCAGCGGCTGCCTATTCCACCTCTCGCGGACTGTATGGTGCGGTGTTCGGCAGGTGGCCGCCGAAGATGGTGGTATATACTCGCTAACGCGGCTCACGCGCCAAGCCGCAAAGTGGCGCACGAATACCTCGTCAGCCTCTCCTCGCGATTTCGGGGGCCTGCTTACTAATTCCCGGTGGGAACACGCTCTAGGTGATCGATCGTCAGGGTGGCCACCTTGCCCTTCGTGCGCTCCAGTTTCAGCCCGAGCTGCTGCTGCACCGCATCGAAGATGCTGGGGCCTGAGAAATCGTCAGGCACTGGACCCATCGTAAAAGTCAAGGCAATGTCGTATTTCCCTTTGAGTCCGGTAGCATCCTTGACCATTAGTCCCGCTTGCCCTGACAACCAGGACGCCAGCCGTTCCATGGTGTACCGCGGCTCGGACATGCGAGCGCGGCCGTTCATCACCCTGGTTCCCGTCTCACCGGGTCCGAGCACCGGATAGCCATCAGGGGCTAAGACATAAGAAGGCTCTTCGGACGGTAGATTTCCACCCTCCTCCGCGGGAGATGCCGCGGCTTCCTTCAACTTGGGACCGTACTTACCCACTGTCAGTTCGAAGATCGACGTCTCCTTCTCTTCGTAGTGCGCCGCGAGCTTGAATCGCTGCGCCAGCAGATTCCGCATCATCTCCTGGAACTGCGCCGGCGTTGTCCCCGGTGGGAATTTCACCGCGATGTCAACCCTCTCTGTATCCACAAAGTCAGGAGCCGACAACTGAGTGCGCTTGATGTTGTACGCCTGCATGACCAATCCAGCTAAGGCCATATTGGTGCAGGTGTAGCGGACCGGCTCCCGCATGCACCCGCCATGGTGACTCATCCCGTCCTCCGGCTCTGATGGTTTCACGGACGCGACATCGAATTCCAATGGCGCGCCGGCTGATTGGCCGCGAGCGCCACTGCTGGCAAGGGCCAACAGGATAAATGCCATCGCACGCTGCATGAAGAAAGCCTCCATCCACATTTACCCGCGCGCCATGAAAAAGATACTGGAGCCAGTAGCTTTTGTTGAGGAGAGATACAGCGGCACAGTGTGGTGGTCACAGCCCTGATTTCAAACTCCGGCCCCTCCGATTTGCATAAGCCATTTGGAAGATGGAGTGCTAATTTAAGGAAACAGCTGGCCCTTCTCTCCCTTCCGGTGAATGCCGCGGATCGCGTTTTTGCCTGGAGCCTCGAACGCGTACGGCGCGCATCGATCTCCATCCGGATGGCCGATGGACTGGTAGTCGATGCCACGTTGCCGCCCGGGATGGCGGTCTCTTACAGTCTCGCCGACCAGGTGGAGATTACCTGCACGCCGGCCAAGACCTTTTACGATGCGCAAGCGGGGCTTCACTATCACCTGCAACTGAAGAGTCTTCGCCTCATCCGGCCAGCCTCGCCGCGCGAACGGGACGAGACCATCGCGTTGCTGTGGTGGCAACCAGGAGAGAACCTACTGAAGCTATGGTTTGGAGGTTCAGGACGCGATTGCCGGCCACCGCTATTATGAGGTGGTCACATCTGCGAAGAATGTGGCGGAGTCCTTGCTCTACTACCTCCTCCTTGCTGGGGGGCACGTTTCGGCCTCCCGGAACTCCTCAAGAAATTGGATGCGGTTCTGTCGGACTCCTCGACCAATGGAACCGTGCCGCTGGACCGTATGTCTCTGCACCTCATCCACAAACTGCGGATACTCCATGGACGAACCCACGTGGGGCGGGTTGCGGCCGGCGGCCGGAGTTCGTCAAATGAAATCCGTTCAAGTTTGCTCACATGAGCAAACTTCAGGTTGCTTTCTCCAGCTTTCCGTCGACCACCTCGTAGAAGTCCGGATTCCGTTCCGCGACGATCTCGAGCAACTCGCCGAATGCGTCTTCGAGCGAGATGGGCGTCTTCGGATCTCCGATGCGATATGCCTCGAACCACGGGGTTGAAACACTCGCCTCGACCAGAACCACGTATAGGCGCTCATACTGCTCCGGTCGGCCCGCGGGGTCATCGCGACCCGTGAACGTCCTCAGCCGCGTGTGAGTGTTGGCGAACGTCGACTTCCGTTTTGCCGTCTGGTCGGCAGCAGCCCGCCGGTCCAGGAACATAAAACCGGCCATAACCGCATAAGGGAAGCGGCGATGGAGCGTCGTCGATTCAAATAACGTGTCGCCCCGGCGGTTTGTGAGGTTCTTCTGATAATTGCCGGTCTTCTGATCTGCGAAGTTGATGGTCTTCACGGAGATCGACAAGATCAGTCCGGATTCCCCGGTAGAAAAAGTCACATCGACGTTCTTGGCGCCCAGGCCGCCGGACATCCGCCGTTCCGATCCCCGCTTTTGCAACGCCTTCCCCCCTGCCTTCGCCGGCACCAATGCGGCGGCAGGCATCGTCTCGCGCAGGTTGCGATTGCGAAGGCCTTGTGCGAATGCCGCGGCCACTCCCTCCGACATCTCTTCGGAATACCGCTTCTTCTCGGATTGCTTGGCGTCATCGCCGGGCTTGGCAGGCAGAGCCTTAAGCCCGGCCATCAGAAGGTCGTCAATTTCGCTCATCCAGAACGCTCCGAGAGTTCCGGCGCCCTCGCAACAACACTGCTGACTCTCGGAGCAGCCGGACGTCGGCAACCGATAGACCCAGGCCCCGCCGCAGCAGGTGCGCATCGGCATGGTTTTGGCATGCTTCGTCACCGCCGCTTCGAGCGATGTAATCCAGTTCGGCCGCCAGAGCTTCCAGATTATCCTTTTTCGCAAGGATCGGCACTAACACCCGCTCAGCTTCTGTGGGTTCAAGCTTCAACATACCGCCGCCCATCGCATGGCCTTCAATCTCGACGCTGAGCCTGGTAAGCGATGTCTGCCAGACCGCGGACAGCATATTGCTCGTCAGGCCGGCTATATTGCTCGTCAGGCCGGCTCCTGGGTGCATTCGAAGAACGTGAAGCGTGTTCGGGGCAACGACACCCGCCGCGTTGGCCACAAGGCGCGGCAGGTTTCCGCTCATGTATGTGAGGAATCCGTCGGGCATGTGGACGTGCGGCACCCGATACCACGGCGAGCGCGTCCTGCACTTGAAGGTTTTGTGGATGCCCCGGCTTTCTCCATCAGCTACGTATCGCCCGACTGCCGCAGGGAGCCGGCCTGCGCCCGGCAAGTGGAGCAGGTATCCTGCGTCGCCACGTTCACGTGCGGTATTCCAATCCGCGTCCGTGAAGCGTAGCCCGGCCAGCGCGCGGCCGCGGCAGACGCACGGCCGGAGGTAGTCGTTCGGCAAACCTAAGCTGGTGGCGAAGTCGTGATCAATGTGGAAGAAATCGTTCGCCCCGGTCACGTAACCTATACCTACGTCGGCGCAGCGCCCCAACGTGGCAGTGTGATCCGCGTCGCACATCTCCCCATAGAGCTCACGGGCCTTGCGCGGGAGGAGATATTCGATGAGCCGCTGTTGTCCGCTTGCAACACGTCCTCGGTCCAAACGCCGGACGCCGGGAATGGGATGACGGTCGGCCTTCTCGATGGCTGCAAGCGCGCCAGCATGGCTCATATCGCGAATATGGAACTGTCCCGCCGGGCGGACCTCTTTGCCTTCCGCCAGTAGTAAGAGCGTGTCCTGACTCAAGTCCGGAAAAAGCTTCTTGCGGAAGGTCAGCAACGTTACGCTGTGGAACTTCTCGTCAAGGTGCTTCAAGACGGGCACCGCATATGCTGCATGGGCGATCTCAAACGGGATTACCATCGCGAGCCGCCCGCCCGGCTGGAGCATCCGTATGCCGTGGACTAGGAAGGGCAGCCAGGAACTACTCAGTTGGCTCAGTTTGAGGCCTTGCTCGGCGGCGCGGGCCAGGGCGCGGCGACGGGTGTCGCCGGAGAACTTCTGGTATCGAATGAACGGTGGATTACCAACAATGACATCGACAGGCCTCATCCGCTCAGGGCCGGTCACAAAGAAGTCTGCCGCCAGGAGATTCGCGGGCGCGACGCCATCCTCGCACAGCTTTTCGCCTATGTGGCGGTGTACAGCAGGGTCGATTTCAATGCCAAACACCTGTGCGGATGGATTCCCACCCATCGCTCGCAGGCGTTTGCAAGCGGCCCGGAGGAAAACGCCGCCTCCAAAGGCGGGGTCTAGAACAGTATCGGAAGCGTCTCGCACCGCCCACCACACAAGGAATTCCGCAACCTGGGAATCCGTGTAATATGCGCCAAGAGCCTTCGGGCTTTCCAACACAGCACTGGTGGCGACGTCATCCACAACACGACATTGTACCGCCGCATTGTTTCGGAGATCCGCTTTGGTTTCGAAGAGGTTCAACTGCGATTCGTCCACATTCACTCGCTCAACGAGAGGATCGGCGAAAAGTCAGCCCTTCTTTACGATCAGCGAGGAACGTATCTCGCTTAACTGTTCGCGCCTTCGGAGTGATTCATGTGGTGCGCGGATCGCGCAGAAAAGGAACCACCACCATGAACAGCAACACCGAAACCACCAGCACCAGCCAGGCCCGTGTCGTTGCGACACCGGTGGCCCACTTTGCGCCGAAGAAGGCAACGTCGACACGACAGGCTTGCGAGGTTCGTGTTATCTACAACTTGCACATTCCAAACATGGTGTATCAGGTTCAGCGGGTTCGAGTCCCCGCTTCCCACTGGCGCATGCCATCGACATACATTTGAGCCGGCGGACGGTATCTTGGTTTGGCTTCTTTCCGGGTGGGCGCCGCAGCCGGAGTCCGGCACGAAAAACGCGGAGCATCCGTTCGGTCGCTTCCGGGTCCGGGTCGCCCGAGAACTGGTCCCGAATCTTCTTGGCGCATCGCGTGACAAGCCTGTGCCACGGTCCGACCGGCGCTTTGGATTCGCGCCGCGGCCCCGACTCGAAATCGTTTTTGGGGTTCCGTCCCGATTCACGTCTTTTATGGCCCATCCAGCGGCGACCTCCGCACACCCCAGCATTGACCACAGCGGCACCCTGTTTGTTTACGCGCGTCGACGAAATGCCGGTTCCAAAAGCTACTACTTTTTACTACTTTTAGAAGGGCGTCTCGTGGTTTTCGAAGGACCTTTATTAGGCAGCATCCGAAATCAAGCTTGTTCCCATAGGTTTAGAAACCCTTGATTCACTTCTCGGAGAATGATCCGGCCCGCTCCGGAGACCAATGAGTCAAATGCACTGCGCCATGCTAACGCTTTGGAGGGCCGGAATGTCCGAACCCGACAAACGCTGGTACAACCTGATAAAGCACAATTTTCAGAATCCTGATCCGGCCACCACGAGGACTTTGGGGACGGTTCTGGGTCTCGCCAACGCGCAAATCAAAGTAGAGGCGCTGAGCAAACGCCTGACTCCTGAAGAAACTGCGGTTGGTTTTGACGTCTATTGCGAGGAGTGCGATCCGGCGCCTGTCGTCAAGAAACACCGCAAGTCCTCTGACGCAAGAAGAGAAAGGCGATAGGGCTTCGCAGCAGTGAGGTGGGATGAAGCCAGTCGAGATCACTATAATCGGGTATGTTGAGGGCCAACCTCAGAAGGCCACGCTGAAATCGCCGCTCTCAGCGAAGACCGTTGAGTACGTGCTTCCGGCGGATAGCGGTTACTTCGGCTTCGGACCAGTCTCCCTAGAAATCCCAGAGGGAGATCAGCGGTTCAGAGTTTGGCTCTGTCGAGGCAAGGCCGTGAACGTGCGGTGCGAATACCCAGTGCCAGATCGCGAGATCAGAGCGCATATCGAGCAGTTCATTAGCCGACTGGAACACCGTAGAGATCCGCGTGGGCAGGGCACTGGTGCCGAGAGAGCCGACGCGTCCCCAGAGCGGGCGAGAATACCGGAGCGTGTTCGCTCGTACGTGTGGCGCCGGGACGGCGGACGCTGCGTGCAGTGCGGTAGCAGTACGCGTCTCGAGTTTGACCACATCGTTCCGGTTGCCGAGGGCGGTGGCAGCACGGAGCGTAACATCCAACTCCTTTGCGAGAGTTGTAATCGACGGAAAGGAAAAACGATCTGATCTTGGTCGCTTGCCCAGTACTGACTTGCCCGGTCACAAAAGGTTAATGCGCGAGTATCGCAGGGCGTCGTGGGTTGCCGTCCCAACCGATGAAGCGCTCCCGGAAGCCGGACAATAAAGCGCATCCGGCATACAGGGCTGATCAAGCTTCTGATTGAATCTTGCTTCAAGAGCAACGCGATCAACGAGCGTTTTGCCGTGGACCGCGCAGATGAGAGCACCCTTACCGTTTGGTCTTCCTACGCAGGGTCTATCCGCTGGCATTGTTAAGAACTACCCTCCTAAGCAACAGGATAGCAGGCTGCAGCAAGCCTCTTATACACCCTGGCGACCGTTCCAACTGCTGCTCCGATCCTCCGAGCCATTTCCGGCCAGGATAGCTGCTCCTCGTCGCGATGCCGGACGACCTCGCGCCTATCAAAGACGATGGAGGGCGTACCTGAAATTGAAGGTGCCCTTAGGAACATGAGCCTTACCATCTTCACCACTGACGATGACGCGGGATTCGTAACGGGCGACGAACCATGCTGTCTCGGCGTACCGGGCGAGGCATTCGCCTTCTTCAACCACGAGGACGTGGAATTGACGCTGCCACTCACGCTTCGGCATCTTGCCGTATACTCGTGGAAGCTGCCCTTCCCAATGTTTTCGCGACTGAACCAAGTCGGGGTGGATCGCATCAATTCGAGAACGGTTGCCCATTGCGGCAAAGTATTCGTGTACTGGAAAGGCATCGTCCGAGATGAGTGGTTACAGCCAGATCTGCGTCGACAACGTGACCGGTTTCCGGATTTGTGTCGGGTCGTGGTAAAAATTACCATCTAGCATTCGAATAATTCGCCAGAATCAGTTCGTCCTTAGTCAGTAATGGCGCAACGCTATTGGCCTTAGCGTGCGACACAATGATTCGGTCAAAAGGATCTCGCGTCCAGGTTTCTCCTCGTGCAGTTTCGGCAATGATGGGAAATGGATGATCGCAGACGGTGAGACCGATTTCCACACTCAGCTTCATCAGAATTTCAGGAGGCGTGACTACGATTCGCCGGATCTCATAGAGATATTGCAATTCCACCACTGCCATCGGAGAAATGCGAACATCTCCAGTGTCCAGCAGGGAAATCGCTTTGCGTGAGATCTTCGCCAGATTTGCTTCTGCCAGCAAAACCGCCACTTGAGTATCGACATAGACGATCACTCAGAACCGCCGATTTCTGCCCAGTCCTTTTCCATTTCGGCCAGCATGTCTGCTTGCATCGTCCGTTCAGCCGCCCGATGTTCTTCTTCGGTCATGTCCGGGTTCACGATCTGCCGGGGCGTCAGTCGGTCCAGTTTTGACAAACGACCCTCCGGCACCACCAGCCGGATCGTAACGCCCTGGTGAACGAATTCGACAGATTCCCCGGCAATCACTCTATCCACCAATTTGAAGAGATCCTTCCGAAACTCGGTAATCGTGATCTTCATCATTCCAAGTGTACATCATAACGTACAGCCATGTAAATAACAGCGTACGCTAAAGTAAGAGCCTCTTTCTTTGGTGGTCGAATGTGCTCACACCACTGGTCGGTTCATGCGAATCACTGGCTCCATTTGACTATGCCAAAGTGCTTGTATCCCTGCACGTCTGGTGGTAACTTCATGAGCGAAGGGCACATACATGCCGCGCCGATTTGCGGTCGCTGTGCCGGCAGCCCTGTTATGCGCCGCCGTCGCCGCCAACGCGCAGGAATGGCGTTCTGGAATCGATTCCCGCATCGAACTGATGAGTATCCTGTTCCGCCTCGCCGGCAACAGGGAATACCACCAATGCCGCGTTCCGGCATACGACAAAGCCGTTGAAAAGTACTTCGCGCCCTACCGCGATCACGAAGCGGTCCAGCTAGCGCGCTCGCTCGCAATGGGCTTCGAAGCCCCGGTGAAACTCGCGGTCTATCTGCGAGACACCGAGTCACTCGAAGAGCGCGTCCCGTTCGTTCGTCCCGGCGTTCATCTCTATCCGGCCTGGGACCCCGCCAGGGTCCGGGTCTTTCTGGCCGCCGCACGGCGATTCGCAGCCGAGACGAACTTCCAAGGGTTTCTGCGATCGCAGCAACCGCTGTACGACGCTACTAACGCCCGCCTGCAAGCGTTCCTGCGCGATCAGGCGGACCTCGGTTGGTTCGCCCGCTTCCTGGGCCCCCAGCCGCCGGCCTACCTTGTCGTGGTCCCGGGCATGGCGAATGGCGCGCCCAGCTACGCGGCGCGCTTCGTCGACGAAAGCGGGACGCAAGAGATATACGCCGTCCCCGGCATCTCCAAGGTCGATGGCGCCGGGCTTCCGGTCTTCGACTCCGCTTGGCGCGCCGTTCTGGTGAACGAACTGGCGCATGTCTACCTCAGCCCAGCGGTGGCCAAGTTCGCCGCGCGCATGCAGAAGCCCGTCCGCCAGATGTATGAAGCCGTCGCCCCCGCCATGCAGCAGCAGTCTTACGGCGATTCCCGGACCGTGCTGAACCAGTCGCTCTCGCGCGCTGTCGCCATTGAATATGTGATGGAACATGAGGGGCCGGAAGCCGCGCGGATCGCAATCCAGAAGGAGAATTCGCGATCGTTCTTCTGGATGGCGGGCCTGGTGGACCTCCTGGAGTCCTACCGCAAGGGCCGGGACCACTACCCCACGTTCGATTCGTTCATGCCGCGCGTGGCTCAATTCTTCAACGAGACGGCGCCCAAAATTCGTGAGTTGACGGATCGTTTGCAGCCCAAGGTGGTCGCGACGAGCATTCCGGAAGGCGCCCGCGACGTCGACCCGGGAACGAAACAGATTGTCATTCGCTTTAGCATGCCGATGGGTCGGGTGGGGCCGAACAAGAGCTCCAAGATCAGCGGCGGGCGCTTCGATACCACCGGCATGGTGTTCACCATAACGGTCACGCTCGAGCCGGAGCGCGACTATGCGATTCCCCTGCGCTGGTCGGGCGGACAAACCTTTGTCAGCGCGGATGGCGTGCCGCTGCCGGCCGTTACCTTGCGATTCCATACGGCTCCGGCGCCTTCGCCAAAGAGGCCATGATGCCAGCGGGATTGCCGGCGGAACTGTTTGTTCTGCCTGTGAGTGAGTCCGATTATCTGGTCTACGCGCCGCTGCGCCGCGCCGCGCTGATTGCGAACGCCGCGCTGGTGCGGTCTCTCCGCGAACTGCAGACCGGCGAGGCAAGCGTGGATGCGGATCCCGAAATCGCCGGCTTCCTGCGGAACTGCGGCATTCTGGACGGCGATGACGAGTCCGCGCCCGGCCGGCCGTGGACCGGGCCGCCGCGGCCGGTCACCGCGACTCTACTTCTGACCAACGCTTGCAATTTGCGCTGCCGCTACTGTTATGCGGCGGCCGGCGAGAAGCCGCCGGAGTTCATGAGCGTGGAAACGGCTC
>OKRF01000235.1 GCA_900290315.1 Candidatus Sulfopaludibacter sp. SbA3
TCAGCGGATCCGGCTTCCGCCGCGACGCGCCAGGTGGTGGCGACGGTCACCAAGGTGAACTGAGCGCTGCGACGTTGTTCGCCTCGGCAGGATCCCCGGGGTCAGAGCAATCCTTCGATGGCCGTGGGCAGTGACTGCAGAGGGACGTCCACCATGCGGATCAGGCCATCGGTACCCACCAGAATCACGTACGGCAGATGGTAGTTGGGCGGGAAAAAGAAGTGGTTGAACAATCGCTTTGGATCGGCTACGACAGAAAACGTCAATGCATGACGATTCCGAAACGCGAAGGCCGCTTCCGCGGGCTCCTCGACATCGATCGCCACTATCTGCAAGCCGCGGCTTCCGTACCGTTTCCAGATGTTCTCGAGATGCGGAGCCTCCGCATTGCACTCGCTTCACCACGAAGCGAAGAAATCGAGCAGGATCACTTTACCAGCGAGCTCGGAAGAATGCACCGTAGACGTGCGAGGCGCGGAGAGTTCGAATTCGGGCAGGCGCTGGCCCGGGCCGAGCCGGGCGTGCGGTCCCCAGCGCAGATCGGCAACCAGAGCCGCAGCGCTGATTAGAACGATCGCCAGCGAAATCCGAGTCTTTTGCCTCATTACTCTCTATTATGATCCTACCCCTCCAGGAACATCTCGCCGCAGACCGCGTCCCAGTCTGCTTTGGGATAGCCCTCCGACATATGCGCCACGGGCCCGCCGATGTCGGCCAGTGTCGGCGCGGCGCCCTCAGCCGACAGAGTGAGTTGCAGCCGTTCCAGTTCGCCACGGCCGGATCTCGGTGCCGCGCAACAGGTGGCGGAAGGCGAGCTCGCCTGTCGACACCGGCCGGACTTTCAGGTACCAGTCGCGATCTTCTCGGTCGCCACAAACCTTCGGCTATCCCGGACCTGTAAGATTTCAACATTATTAGGTACAATGGCTCCGCATTTTCGGTGACGGAGGAGAACACGGATGTCGATTAGAACGGATCGCTGGTGGAACGCAGCGAGAAAGCGGGAATGCCTCCGAGTTGCACAGCAACTCCTGATTCGTGGGATGTTGCTGACGACCGTTTTCACCTTCATGGCATTGCTCCAAATCGCCAGCGCGGCGCAGGACCAAGCGGGACCCCCGCAACCTCGTTTTGATGTCGTTTCGATTAAGTCCGGCGTAAAGACTGTAGTCAGAATTCTGCCAAATAGCGGTCCGGTCCAAGTGCCGTTTCAGGGCTTTCGCTACACCCCCGGAAGGCTCACCTGTAACCTGCCGCTTAGCTCATTGATCCAAGAGGCCTATTCCATAAAACCCTGGCAACTGATCGGCCCGGACTGGGTGAGCGTCGACAGGTATGACCTCGCCGCCACGATGCCCCCAGACACCGGAAAGCCAGCCGCGCGTCTCATGCTCCAGACCATGTTAGCCGAGCGCTTCGGACTGAGGTTCCATCGCGAGCGAAAGGAATTTCCAGTGTACGCACTGGTTGTCGCAAAGGGTGGATTGAGGATGGAGCCCGTAGTTCCCAGACCGGAGTCCTACGACATCAAGATGTCCGCCGGCCAGTTCACGGCGACTGGCATGCCGCTTTCGAACTTCGCCGATTCGCTGAGCAGGATGGCAGATTTGCCGGTTATCGACCAGACAGGGCTCCCTGGCGTTTACAGGATCGACATGCGATGGACCCCCAACTATCAGAACGAACCGAAGCACTGGGACGCGGGGATATTCGCTGCAGTCGAGCAGTTAGGCCTGAAGCTGGAACAGCGCAAAGTTCCGATCGAATCGATCGTCATCGACCATGCGGAACGCACCCCTACGGCGAACTGAAAACCCTTGCGGAATGAGATGTGACGGGAACACGGACGGCACAGCGCCCGCCTGTTCTACCCCTCCAGGAACATCTCGCCGCAGACCGCGTCCCAGTCTGCCTCGGGATAGCCCTCCGACATATCCGCCACGGGCACGCCGCCGTCGGCCAGTGTCGGCGCGGCGCCTTCGGCCGAGAGCGTGAGTTGCAGACGTTCCAGTTCCCGCATCAGCCACGGCCGGATCTCCGCGCCGCGCAACAGGTGGCGGAAGGCGAGCTCGCCTGTTGACGCCGGCCGCACTTTCAGGTACCAGTCGCGACCGGGGCCGCCCGTTTCGATCACTTCCCCATCCACCGGAGCGAGCACCCGCACGTCCGCGTTGCGCTTGCGGATGCGGAATGCCGTACCGTTGACCGCGATCTGCGAGCCCGCCGGCGGCAGCGACACTGCGTCCGGCGTTCCCAATAGACGGCTCCCCAAGTCGTCGAGTCCGACGGTCACGGTGCCGTCGCTTTCGCGCCGCGCCCAGGTGTGCCCGCGATGGTACATGCGGTCGAGGGCGAATGCCATGCCGAAGATCTCGTCCTCTTCGCCGGGCTGCACCGGGTGCTGCTCGATCAGTTTAGCGTGGGTCTCGCATTCGCGGCAATCGAAGGAGTGGGGGCACTCGCGGCTGGTAAACTCGCCCGTCAGCACGTGGCGGCAGACGCGGTCACGCGCCGACGCGGTCACGCGCCGGCAGGTCGTGAAAATCGCAGTGCCAGCGGATGCGGTCGAGCTTCTTCGCCTGCAGATCGCGGCGCGTGCGGATGGCCGCATTCACCAGCGTGGTGGTCACAATCACTAACACGGTATAGAACGCCCCCAGGAACACGATGTGTCCGGTATCCAGATGAAATCCATAATTCCAAGGCAACATATGAGTCTCCCAGTAGTTACTTCGCCTGCATCTTCAACTCACGCTCCGACGGGAAAAGCTGAAAGTAGCGGAACGAGAAGGAATAGACCAACACTCCGAACGCCACCACCGCCAGGAACGTGCCTACCTCCTGCCAGCTCGGAAAGTAAGACAGGAAGCGATCGAACGAAAGCGTGGGCAGTGCCAGCGTCTGCACCGTCATCACGAAGCGGTTCAACGCCACTCCAGCGCACGCCATTGCCGCCCCCGTCACCAGCCAGCCGGTGCGCGCACGCAACTGCGGCGCCAGCAGAATGAGCGCCGGGACGAGTCCGAACAACACGATTTCGGCGAACAGAATCCACGTGCCGAACGGCTGCCACGAGTAGTATTGCGAAGCCAGGAACCCGCTTTCCGGCGAAGTGCGGTTGATCCACACGAGCGTGTCTACCGTCTTCGCCAGCACGTACACGGAGAGCAGCAGGCCGGAGATCCGCCCCAGCAGGCCGAACACTTCCGGCTGCACCAGCTTCTTGCGGGAGATCTTCTCCACCAGCCAGGTGGTCAGCAGGATGAAACTGGGCCCCACCGCCGCCGCTGAAATAATGAAGAGGAAAAAGGTGGAGGGCCACACCGCCAAGCCTTCCCGGAATGCGAAGGGCCGCCCGCGCAGCACGCCGTACAGCCCGCCCAGGGAGCCCTGGTGGAAGAACGAAAGGAAGGTCCCCACGCCGGCCAGCACATAGATCAGCTTGTGCAGTTCGAATTCGAATACCAGGAACGATGGCACCTCGCGCAGCTTTCGGTTCTTCAGCACGATGGGCAGATACTCGATGGCCAGCACCGTGAGGTAGCAACTGATGCAGAAGGTGACTTCGGTCAGCATGGAATGCACGTTGGGATACCAGAAGGTGAACCACGCGCGCAGCGGCTGGCCCACGTCCACCGCCAGCACGCAGACCGCGCCGCTGTAGCAGACAAGCCCAATCACTACGGCGCTATTGATCACCGCGCGCAACTCGTGCAGCTTCAGAATGTAAAGCAGGAAGCCGGTGAAGAACGCGCCCGCGCCGAGCGCGATCACCGTGAGATCCAGGAAGATCCACAGCCCGAAAGCGAAGCGGTTGTCCATGTTGGTCTGGTTGAGACCCTTGATGAGGCACAGGCCGGCTGAGTAGAGGCCGAACGCCAGCAGAACGGCCCAGGGAAGAATCCATAGCAGGAATCTTCCGGTAGAGCAGCGCCGGACGCCGCGCGCGATGAATTCCTTATCCACGGAGGTTTTCCTTTCGAGTATCGGCCGGGTGCGGCGCGTTAGCGATCTGGCGCACCCATTCGCGCTTGGACCGGTAATAAATCTTGGGGTCGGTATTCAGCTTTTCCAGCATACGGAAACTGTTGCCGTTCCTGGCGGCCACGGCCGGCGCGCTGGCGGGGTCGTTCAAGTCGCCGAACTGAATGGCTTTGGTGGGGCAGGCTTCGGCACAGGCCGGCAGGTATTGGACTGGCTCGGTGTCCGGCTTACCTTCCGCCGCGGCGCGCTGTTTCGCCGCATGCCACCGGCCGTGGCAGAAGTTGCACTTCTCCACCACACCGCGCATGCGCGGCGTCACGTCGGGATTCAAGGTCTTCTCCATGCCTGCGGGCCACGCCGGGTCCCACCAGTTGAAAGCGGGCATGGTACGGGCAGGCCGCCATGCAGTAACGGCAGCCCAGGCAGCGCTGCGGCATCTCGCCGACTATGCCGGTCGCCGGATCCACGTCCACCGCCTGCTGCGGGCAGACATGCGCGCAGGGCGTTTCGTTGCCGCAGTGCTGGCACATCACCGGCACATAGGCCGAACGCGTCTCCGGATACGGCTGGCCGTTATCGATCTTATATACGCGGATCCACGTGAGGCCGGTGCGATCCGTTGCGCCCGCGTGCGCCGGCGGGACGTTGTTCTCCACCGCGCATGCCACCATGCACGCGCCGCAACCCGAACAGCGGTCCACGTCGATGGTCATGCCGTACCGCGCTGGCTTTATGGTCTTGGTTTGCGCAATCATACCCGTACCACCTTTGCCTGCGGCGTAGAGCCGCACAGGTCCAACGTGCGCGGCCCGGCCGCCACCTGGACGACGCCCCGCGGCACTCCCGCGTCGAGCGTGATCTCGACTTCGAGCTTGCCGCTGCGCGTCTGCAGGAAGGCCTTGCCGCCTTCCTCCACGCCGTACTCCCTGGCATCCGAAGGATGCAGTGCCGCGCGGTTCGGCGCCAGGCGCAGGTTCGACTCCTGATACACCTTGGATAGAATCGGCGAGCAAGGCACGGAGTACGGTTCCGCCATCACCACCGCGAGCGGCAGATCGTTTTCGCCGGCAGCGGTGGCGGGTGCGCCCAGTGCCAGTTTGGGAATCTCGTTCCGTTCAGGCGGCGCATCCGTCCAGCTTCCGCCGTCATTCAGGGCCTTCCAGAACTCGTCCGCCTTGACATCCTTGAGTGGCGTCGATTTGGCGTCCGCGTACGTGAACAGAGTTCCGCGGCCGGCTTTGTGGATGGAATCGCTGCGTTCCCGCAGGGCATTCGCCGCGGAAATTCCCGCCAGCCCGGCGACAAACTCCGCGGGATTGACAACCCCCGCCGGAGCCGCCACCAGCGCGGCCGAGAGCCGGAACTGGGCCAACGGTGAATCCACCGCGGGCGGAATATCGTCCACCGCTTCGGGATAGACGGCGGTTGGCAAGACGAATTGCGCGTGCCGTCCGTAACCTTCGCGCGACCACGCGAATGCGACTACCACGGGGTTGTCCGCCACCAGCTTTCTTTCAATCGCGCTCCAAGGCACGTAGGGTCCCGGCGCCGATTCGTCGATCAGGAGGACACGGATTGAACGGTCCGGCACTGCGTCCAGTTGTGTTTCAGCCGCGGCCTTCTTCCAGGCATCGGGAACGGGGGCCTCGCGGCGCGTCACGATGATTTTTCCCATCGCCCCCGTCAGTTGGTTTAGCGCCAGGATCTCGGGCCGGTCTTCGGCATCCAAGACCAGAGTTGGACCATTACTCGCCAATTCCCGGACCAGTGGGTCGGACGATCGTTTTTTGTCGTCTGACCACGCCTCTGCGATCCGGCGCGCCAGGGCTGTCTCCGATCCTGCCGGGATGGGCAGCCACTGGTCGGCCATGACTGCGGTCCGCGATTCCACCGTCTCCGCTTGAATCAGCCGGAACCCGCCGCGCGCGGCGATCACATTGCCCGGCGTGCCCCAGCCGTCCATCACGGGAGCACCGAAACTGAGCACGGTCTTCGCCGCGGCCAGGTTCACCGCTACCGGCCCGCCGAGGATGCGAGGTGGCGCCAGATACGTGCCATTCTTCCACTGCGCCAGTGCGCGCCGGTAGGTCCACGAAGCGGTGCGGCCGGGCCGCAAATCCAGCACGGCGACCCGTTCGTCCGCGCGGCAGTGCGCCAGGGCGTCTGAAATGGCCGCCGACGCCTCCTGCACCGGACCTCGCCTGAGACGCGCCGGATGATACGGCAGATGGTGGCCCGCCAGGCCGAAGGGGCACAGCGCGCCATGCGTGAAGGGATGCTCCATCACTCCCATGAGCGCCACTGGCTGATCGCCGACGCAGCGGGCGCGTACCGCGCACCCCGCCTCGCACAGCGCGCAGTTGGAGTATTTGGCGCGAATCTCGCCGCGCGCCGGGCGGGGCACTCCGGGCCAGGTCTCCGACCAGAGCGCAGTATCCGTGACCAGCCGCCACGGGGCCGGCGTGAAAAGGGCGCCCACAGCAGCGCCGCCGGCAAACTTGAATAGGTCCCTACGGGTTGATGTCATATGACCCTTACTTGTGGCAATCCAGGCAACTGTGTTCCAGCCCCTGCTGCCGGTGGCAGTCCACGCACGCGTTCATAGTCATGGCCGTGCGCGTGGTCTTGCCGCGTTCGTCTACTTGCCAGACGTTGCGCGAATATCCGCCGATCCGGTCCTCCTGGTAAGCCTGCAGGTGGTCCGAGGCGCCGTGATTTCCGTGGCACGTCTCACAGTGGATCTGTGCCCGCTTCACGTGCGCAATGTGATTGAAGAAGACGTTTTCCGGCTGGCGGGCGTATATCGCCCACTGCGGTTCGCGGCCCGGCGTGACGTACTGCTCAATGAAGTTCTTCTCCGCCACGGTGGTGCCCATGGCGGCGGCATGACAGCCCGCGCACTTATCTAAAGTGGGAATGCCTGCGAAAGTTCCGTCGGCGCGGAAGGAATGGCAATCGTCGCATTTCTGGCCGGCTTTATCGGCGTGGACTTTGTGACTGAAATCGACCGGCTGCGGCCGGCTCTTGTAAATAAGGTGTGGGAACCCGACCCAGCCCGCGGCCAGCATGATTGCCATGCCGGCCGCAAATGGGAGTATGCTTCGCATCGAGACTCTTTCTCAACTCGCATAGGGCGAGAAAAATTCGTGAAATAGAACCAACATCCGATCGCGATCCAGGCGGTGCGCCAGGCTGGCCGCGAACAGCCCGCCGTCGGCCATCGTGCCCGATTGCGCCACCTGCTCCTGCTGCAGGAACTCGTTCATGCGCCGCTGTTCCTGCTCCATCCATTTCCGGGCCGCGGCGCCCTCCAGGAGATTCTCCAGCGTCTCCGGTGAAGGCTGGCCTTCGAAGAGCCACCCCGCGGTGTACGGCTCATAGGTGAGGCGCGACGGATTGGCGCGCAAATACAAATTGCAGCACGTCAACAGGAACGGGTTAGGAAATGTTACTTCCAGATCGACGCCCGACACCGTCAGGACGGCGGTTGGACGGTGCCGCCCTTTCAGTTGCACAAACGTGAGCCGGTCGATCGGCCCCAGCACGCGGCTGAGAAACGCGTCGATCCCCGCGTGGCACACGCCATCCTCGCTGACGTCCAGCCACATGTGGTTGGAGGTGTAGCGCAACCGGTCCGGCATGGCCATGCCATCCACGTCTTCCTCGGCCATGCTCGGCCGGGCCATCGAAAGATACAGTTCGCAATAGCGGAAGCTATCGTTGCCGCAGCGCGAAAGCAGCGATTCGCTGTATGGCACGAGCTTGGTCACCGGGGCCGCGCCACAGTACTGCATCAGGGATTCTCGCAGATACGGGCAGGGCCCCAGCACTCCACACTCTTCCATCGGCGGCTGCGTTTGAAACACCTTGCAGGTGCGATGCTGCGCGGACGCGCACTTTTCTTCGGTCCGGCCGGCCTGTGCAAGGGGAATCAGTTTCCGGATGGTGGCAGTCCGGCAGTATTTGACCTGGGCTTCGTGCAGGAAGGGGCAGGTCATACTGGTTACCGCTCCTCTTTCTTCTTCAGTTCCTCGCCGCCATCGGCCATGGTGAGGCCGAGTTCGGGAGTGTGAAATGCGTGTCCATCATGGAACGTCGCCACCAGGTCAGATACCTCCCGGTCAAGTTGCGACAATGCCGCATGCTTCTTTCGCCGCGCGGCCAGTTCCTGCAGTATGCCAATCCCCACCGCAACGCAACAGATCAGGACGACAACGCCTAACGCCACGTTGGTGAGGGTCAACCAGTAAGTCGAAGGATCGCTCACGGATAATTCTCCTTTCCCTGAGTGAGGTTGCACGAAGGGGGCCATGCACAAAGGAAATGAGTTAGGTATTGCGGATGGTGCGACGTGTGGGATTAGCAGATTAGGTTGTCTGAAATTCCGGCGCGCGCGACCGGATGCAGCGTTCCATGACCGATGCAAGTTCCCTCGGGTGAATGGGCTTGGCGAGATAGTCATCCATTCCCGCATTCAGGCAGACTTCGCGATCGCCCTTCATGGCATGGGCTGTCAGCGCCACAATGGGGATGTGCCGGTCCGTGCCCCGCTCTCCCTGGCGGATGAGTTGTGTGGCGTCGTAGCCGTTCATTACTGGCATCTGCACATCCATCAGGATGAGATCGAACGTGCTGCGCGCCATCGCTGCCAGAGCTTCCGTCCCGTTGGCGGTTACTTCCACTGAGTGGCCCTGCTTCTCCAGAAGACGCATAACCACCTTCTGGTTGATGATGTTGTCTTCGGCTAACAGAACATGGAGGGAATGTGAGGGTGAGGCTGGAAGAATGCTCGCTGATGGAATAGATCGCTGTTGCTCCAGCCCCCGCACCTTCAAGATGGCGCTAAGCAATTGCGCCCGGGTGACCGGTTTCACCAGGTGGTGGCCGGGCACCAGCGCCTCAGCGGCCTTGATGTGAATATCCAGCGCACTGAGCATCATGATTTGAGAGCCGGCGAGCCCGGCCAGTGTCAAGCCGCCGACCCCAGGCATGTGTGCGTCCAGCAGAACCACGTCGAAGGGATCGCCGGAGCCGGCGGATTGACGCAAGATGTGCAGGGCCGCCGCGGTGGAATCGGCGAGAACCGGCTTCATCCGCCAACCTAGCATCGTCTCGTACAGAATCCGGCGATTGGTGGCATTGTCATCGGCTACCAAAACACGTAAGCCGTGCAGAACCTCCGATCCAGCGGCGCAATCCCTCACGTCGTATGCGGCCGGAATCCCGAAGCTCGCCGTAAAATGGAACACGCTTCCTTGCCCCACTTCGCTATCCAGCCAGATGCGGCCTCCCATGAAGCCTACCAGGCGGGAGCAGATGGACAATCCTAGGCCGGTACCGCCATGACTGCGTGTGGCGGATCCGTCAGCTTGCACGAATGGGTCGAAGATGCGGTCCTTCCACTCCGGCGCCACTCCCACTCCGGTATCCGAAACGGAGATTA
>OKRF01000269.1:0-13453 GCA_900290315.1 Candidatus Sulfopaludibacter sp. SbA3
CGTGCCAGGCTCGAAATTCGCCGCCTTTTGGCGAATCTTCGTGCCTGGCTCGAGTTTGCCCCTGCGCGAAACCCCGACGCGTTCCCCCCCCCAATTTCATTCCCATCGTTGCCCGCGAGCGGGCCCCCTAATACCTCAGATGCAACTACCGCATCTGGCGCAACAGGGCCGTCTCCTAGTAACATGACAGTAGCCCTTCGCGCCTCAAATCATAATGTCTCTTAACCCCGCCCAGCCGAGCCAGGTACTGCCAGCCGGCCAGGCTCACCCCACTTTCGGCTACGTCGTGCCGTTCATCGCTTTTGTCGGCATCATGGCGGTCGAACACGCCCTGGAGTTGCCACTGGTGTGGTCGTATGCGGTGCGCCTGGTGGTGGTGTCGCTTCTGTTGGCCGCGATCTCACAGCCTTATTTATCTTTTCGGCCGGCGGCGCCGCTGGCCAGCGTCGGAATCGGCGTCGCGGTTTTCCTCATTTGGATTGGCCCCGATGTTCTATTCGGCTACCGTCACTTCTGGTGGTTTGAGAACTCTCTGATGGGGTCGGCGGCCACATCGATTCCGGCCGCATTGCGAACCAGTGTACTGTTCCTGGTGCTGCGTATTGTGGGAAGCAGCATTCTGGTGCCGATCGTGGAGGAACTGTTCTGGCGCGGATGGTTGCTGCGGTGGCTGGTCGACAAGAACTTTCTGGAAGTCCCGTTTGGCCAGTACGTTCCATCGGCTTTCTGGATTGTGGCGCTGCTTTTCGCTTCGGAGCATGGTTCCTACTGGGAAGTAGGACTGGCAGCCGGCATCATCTACAACTGGTGGATCATTCACACGAAAAACCTGGCGGACTGCATGCTGGCGCACGCCGTAACCAATGCAATTTTAGCGGCATACATCCTCATGGCGGGCCAGTGGCAATACTGGCTATAACCGGATCTCCCGGCGGCACGTCCAAAATAGTGACAGGAGTTTAGAAGATTTTCCTTCTCCCTGTCATTTGCTCCGGATCCGCGGTGAGTCGGGCCCCGCGATCCGGAGCTTTTTGATTGAATAGAGATGACGGGCGCTTGGGGGCCTGTCCCACTAGAATGATCCAACTCACCGGGGCGGGTAAACGGTACGGCCCCAAAATCCTTTTTGAAAATGTCGACTGGCTGGTGACGCCCAACGAGCGGGTAGGCATCGTGGGGGCGAACGGTACCGGGAAATCGTCCCTGCTCAAAGTACTGGGCGGCATGGAGGGGCTCGACTCGGGCGGCATCTCCACACAGAAGGGCGTCACCATCGGCTACCTGCCGCAGGAAGGGCTGTCGCTTTCCGGGCGCTCGGTGTTCGCCGAGTGCATGACGGTGTTTGCCGGCCTGCGCGCTTTGGAAGTGGAACAGGAGGATCTGGCGCGCCGCATGGGCGAACTGGACCCGGGCAGCAGCGAATACGGCCAGGTGGCCGACCGTTTCCACCGCGCCGAGAGCGAGTTTCGTGCGCGCGACGGCTTTGCCATTGAAGCCCAGGTGGGCGCCGTGCTATCGGGCCTGGGCTTTCCGCAACGCGACTGGAAGAAGCATACGGAAGAGTTTTCGGGGGGCTGGCAGATGCGCATCGCGCTGGCCAAACTGCTCCTCGAAAAGCCCAACTTGCTGCTTCTCGATGAACCCACCAACCATCTCGACCTGGAGGCGCGCAACTGGCTGGAGGAGTACCTGGGAGCCTATCCCAACGCCTTCGTGCTGGTTTCGCACGACCGCTACTTTCTGGATGTGACCGTTCGCAAGATCGCCGAGTTGTGGAATAAAGGGCTGCACTTCTATACCGGAGGCTTCACCCGCTATGAGCAGCAGAAGACCGAGCGGCGCGCGCAATTGCAATCGGCGTATCAGAATCAGCAGGACAAGATCCGTCAACTGGAGGCCTTCATCAACCGCTTCCGGTATCAGGCCACCAAAGCCAAGCAGGTGCAGAGCCGCATCAAGGAATTGGAAAAGATCGAGAAGATCGAAATTCCGACGGAAGAGAAGACCATCCACTTCAGCTTCCCGCAGCCCAAGCCCAGCGGTCGGATCGTGGCCGAGTTCAAGAAGGTCGCCAAGAGTTACGGCGACAACCTGGTGTTCTCTGGTGCGGATCTGATCATCGAGCGGGGCGACCGGGTGGCGCTGGTAGGCGTCAACGGGGCCGGTAAGTCCACGCTGATCAAGATTCTGGCCGGCGCCGAGCCGGTGACTGCCGGGGAGTACATTCTGGGCCACAACGCCCAGCCGGACTACTTCGCCCAGGATCAATACAAGGAACTGGATCAGGATGCGCGCCTGATCGACGACCTGGGAACGGTGGCGCCGCGGGCCACCAACACCGAACTGCGCAGCATCCTGGGCTGCTTCCTCTTTTCCGAAGACGACGTGTTCAAACCAATTGGCGTCCTCAGCGGCGGAGAGCGCAATCGGTATGCGCTGGCGCGCATGCTCATGGTGCCTTCCAATTTCATGCTGCTGGACGAGCCCACCAACCACCTCGATATGCGCGCCAAGGACGTGCTGTTGACGGCCCTGCAGGATTACAACGGCACCGTGGTGTTTGTGTCGCACGACCGCTACTTCATCGACAAGCTGGCCACGCGGATTGTAGAAGTGGAAGAAGGCAACGTCCGGGTGTATCCCGGCAATTATGAGGACTACCAGTGGCGAAAGCAAGGCGGCGGGCAGCCGGCAACTGCCGAAGTACCGACACCTGTTGTCGAAGAAACTGTATCGGAAGCGGCCAGCGAACCCGCCAAAGCATCGGACCGGCGCCTGAATCCCATCAAACTGCGCCAGATGAAAGAGCGGCGGCACGAAATCGAAGAGGAAGTCACGCGGCTGGAGGCGGAAATTGCGGATTGTGAAGCGGCTCTGGGCCATTTCGTGAGCGTGGAAGAGACCCAGCGCACCAGCGATCTCCTCAACGCGCGCCGCGCCGATCTGGAATCGCTGCTGCTGGAGTGGGAAGAAGTGGCCCAGTCGATCGAAGCGAACTCGTAGTACCACGTAACGCCGGCGATCTTGTCGCCGGTGAGGAGGGCAACTGGCGGCGCCACCTACTCTTGAGCGGGCATTTGCTGCTCAATCTCTTTCCAGGCACTGATTTTGAGACGCCGGCAGACCCAACACAGGGGCTCATCGCCCACGCTGGCCGTTTCGGCGCCGCAAACCGAGCAACGTGTGGTTTTTTTGAGCAGATCGGGAGAGACAGACCGCTTTGCCTGTTCCAGCAACTCGGGTGGAACCACCGGTTCGGTTCTTGTTTGTGGCTTGCGTTTCATTTCAGTGACCCAGCCTGCTTCCACTATGGCAGAAACCGCTTCCCCGGCACAAGTCACCGCCGGGTAAATTCCGTACTATGCCGCTTCGGGGATCTGCACGACCGCCGCGACATCCAGCGAGGAGCCGCACCGCGGGCACTTCTGACCGATCGCTACGCGCGCGTACTTCCCCCTCAAATCGATATCGGCCGGGACCGTATGGGTGCAGATGGGGCAGTGTGCCTCGCCTTTCACATGCTTTTGATTGGTAATTCGCATAATGTTGCCTCACATCGTCTGATGCAATTCCCGGAGCACGGGTTGTGCCAAAATCGTAAATAATCTTAAAGATCTTCGGGAAGGCACGGAACCAGGCTCTGGTTCGTGTTCCCGCACCCAGTGCTACTCTGTAATCTATGACTCAGCCCACGCCTCCCAGGATTCAACTTGTGAACACCCCCGACTACCGGGAGGGTTATGCCAACAGCGTGCAGGTGAGGGTCAACCTGTGGGACTTCTTTTTGATGTTCGGGCGGGTCAACCAGACCGCCGCGGACAACGTGGCCATTCACAACTTTCAGGGTATTTACGTGAGCCCGCAGCAGGCCAAGGCCCTGCTCAACGTGCTGCAGCAGAATGTGACCCAATACGAAACCGCATTCGGCGAAATCAAACTGGAACCGCAAGCCGGCGGCGGAATCGTCCAGTAGCCGCGCATGCGCACGGACGAGCCGCCCCATCGTCAGGTTCGCGTCGGGACGTACGGGTTCTTCCTGGTGCTCTTCGGCCTGATTCTGTTTCTCAGCCATCTTTCCCTGCTGCGGCTGAATTATTTCTGGGACGAAGTGGACCAGTACATTCCATCGGCCCTGGACATCTACCACAGCGGCGCATTCATTCCCCGGTCGGTGGACCCGATTGTGCATCCGCCGGGAGTGATGGCATACCTGGCCGCGTTCTGGAAGCTGGCGGGATATCATCCGGCATCCACTCGGGCGGCCATGCTGTTGCTGGCCTCCTTCGGCGTCCTGGTGGCATTTCTGC
The DNA here is from genome assembly GCA_900290315.1 of Candidatus Sulfopaludibacter sp. SbA3. Classification (GTDB taxonomy): domain Bacteria; phylum Acidobacteriota; class Terriglobia; order Bryobacterales; family Bryobacteraceae; genus Sulfopaludibacter. The sequence continues at coordinate 4,308 of OKRF01000269.1, forward strand.
TGGCCATCGAACTCTCTAAGGAAGTGGGGCGTGGCGCCCCCGCATTTGTAGCGGCGGGTCTGCTGTGTTGTTCGCCCGTCTTCTTCGCGCAATCCATGATGGCGAACCTGGACGCACCCGCCATGGTGTTTACCATTCTGGCCCTGCTATTGTTTCTGCAGGATCGCATCCGCACGTGTGCCGCGGTCTGCATGGTGCTGGTTTTGGTGAAGGAAACCGGACTGGTGGTCCCCCTGGTCTTCGCCGCGTGGCTGGCGCATGAGCGGCGCTGGCGCGACGCCGCCTGGTTCGCCGCACCGGCGGTGGTGCTGGCAGGCTGGCTGGGCGGGTTGTACCGCGCCACCGGACATTGGACCGGCAGCCCCGGATTCGCGCAATATAACCTGTATTTCCCGCTGCACCCGGTGCGCCTTCTGGTGGCGCTGAGCCGCCGCTGCTATTCCCTCTTCTTCGCCAGCTTTCAGTGGATCGGCGCCTTCGCCATCGCCTTCGTGTGGCGCACATCGACTCTGTTCCGCAGCCGTTCCTGGAAAATCGCCTGGTGGCTGGCAGGCGTCCATGTACTGCTGGTCACGGCGCTGGGCGGTGCGGTGCTCACGCGCTACCTGCTGCCGGTCATGCCGATTGTGTACGCGGCCATGGCGGTGGGGCTGGCGCGCTTTCCCAAGCGGCCGCAGCGCATCTGCGCGGCTGCCCTGCTGGTAGGGCTCGCGGCCAGCAACTTCATCAATCCCCCATACCCGTTCCCCTATGAGGACAACCTGGCCTTCGCGGACTTCGTAAAGCTGCAGAGCAGCGCCACGGAATTCCTGGACCACTATTTCAGCGACGCGCGCGTTACCACGGTCTGGCCGCTCAACCGCGAGTTGACGCGGCCCGAGTTGGGTTTCGTGAGCCGCAAGATGGATGTGCAGACGCTGCGTAACCTTTCGCCGCAGACTCTGCAGCCTGTGGACTGGAACCATGTACAGGTGTTCGTGGCGTTTTCACGCACCTGGGATCCACAATTCAGCTTCACGCACTTCGCCCCGGTGCGCCAATTCTGGCAGCACTTCTACGGCTTCACTCCCAATTCCTCGATGGAAGCTCTGCGGCAACGGGTGCCCCTGCAACTGGTGGCGCATTTCGAGCAGCGCGGCCAGTGGCTGGACATTTACGCCAATCGCGGGACGCCGATTTCGTCTCCCCTGTTGCGCGCGAATGTGCGGCGACGCTGGTAACGCCGGCGATCTTGTCGCCGGTCGCCCGCCCCTCGTCCTCGAGGACCGGTCGCCCGCCCCTCGTCCTCGAGGACTACCCCGTCTGTCCCGCGCGCATCGGCAGGGAGAATTGCTGCATTCCGCTGCGGCAGAGAAACTCGAGCAGGAGAATCATCTTGTGCTCCTGGTCACTGGAGCGCACGCGCGGACATCCCGGGCGCGCCTGCTGAAATTCGGCAATCCGGCGCGCCAGTTGGGCCCGCGAGCAGCGGCACTGGCGCGTCGATTCCAAAATGCAGGAGCCCAGGTATTCAGCGATAAATTCCAGCTCGTCAGCGGAGAGACCTAACAGAAAGTGGCGAGTTTTCGATTGCAGCGAAATATCAGCACACGAGGCCAAAGCGGTTACCAGCGCAGGTCGCACAGCAACAGATCTCCTGTCGGGTGATGATTCATACTGAAACGGATCTGTGCCGTATTATTACGAAAACTTCATCCGGGTGCAAGGGGGGGCAAAAATCCGTCAGCCTGATCCGCGCGATTAATTACAGATTGCAATAAATCGCGCGGATCAGGCTGACGGATTTTTCAGGGCTTCAGACGGCCGGAACCCTGGCCTTTGAACCTGGGTGGCTGCGTTTCGCGGCGAAGCTCTATCACCAGGCGCATCACCAGCCCTTCAATGATGTCGCGGACCTCGCAGTGTTCCCCATAATCAAATGCGATCGGGTCTGCCACATCCCAGTCGACAATGCGGGCGCCGGCCGCAGGCGGCAGAGGGACCCCGCTCATATTCACCACCAGGTCGAATTGCGAGCGGCCGAGTTGGCGGATGCTCTTGGGAAAGTGATCGCGGAGGTCGATATTCTTCTCCAGCATCGCCCGCGCCGTGTCGGGCGCCACGGAAAATGCGGGAGTGATGCCGGCGCTGGCGGCAATCAGGACGTCGTCGCCATACTGGCGGGCGAAGCCCTCCGCCATCTGGCTCCGGCAGGAATTGCCCAGGCACACGAAGAGTACGCGCTTTCTGTGGTCGGGAATTGGTTGGCTCACAGCTTCTCCAGGAATAGTGCGTGGACGCGCGAATCGCCGGTCAGTTCGGGATGAAACGTGGCTACCAGGTGCCGGCCGGCCTCCACCAATACCGGATCGCCATTGTACCGCGCCAGCACCCGTGTCTCTTTGCCGATGCCGCGGATGATGGGAGCGCGAATGAATACCGCTTCCAGTTTGCCGGGCGCCGTGCGCTTCTCGAACTCCGGATCGGGCTCGATCTCCGTGACGCGGCTATCGACCTGGCGCCCGTAGGCGTTGCGCTCCACGGCAATATCCACCAGCCCGAGGCTTTCCTGCTCCGGACTGGAAACGTGGGTGGCCATGAGGATGGCGCCGGCGCAGGTGCCGAACACGGGCTTGCGCCGTCCGAACTCCGCCAGCGGTTCCATCAGATCCTCGTAGCGCAGCAGCTTCAGCATGGTCGTGCTTTCGCCGCCGGGAATGATCAGCCCGTCGATCTCCGCAAACTGATCGCGCTCGCGGACAAAAACGGGCTCGCCGCCGGCCCGCTCGACGGCCGCCCCGTGCGCCGCGAAATCGCCCTGCAGCGAAAGCACCCCGACCTTCTTCATTTACCAGCCTCGCGTCTGCATCAGTTCGGATTCGGGCAGCTTGGAAATGTCCAGACCCGGCATGGCTTCGCCCAGAGAGCGGCTGGCTTCCAGCAGGGCTTCGGGATTGTTGAAGTTCTTGGCCGCTTTGACGATGGCTTCGGCGCGCGCCTTGGGGTCGCTGGATTTGAAGATCCCCGAGCCCACGAACACCGCCTCGGCCCCCAGTTGCATCACCAGCGCGGCATCGGCCGGAGTCGCGATGCCGCCGGCGGAGAAATTGGGAACGGGGAGCCTGCCATTCTGCGCCACCCACTCCACCAGTTCCAGCGGCGATTGCAGATTCTTGGCCTGGTGCACCAGCTCTTCCTTGCCCAGAACCGTGAGTTGTTTCATCTCTTTGACGATGGTGCGGATGTGACGCACGGCCTCCACGATGTTTCCGGAGCCGGCTTCGCCCTTGGTCCGGATCGTGGCCGCGCCTTCAGCGATGCGCCGCAAGGCCTCGCCCAAGTTGCGCGCGCCGCACACAAACGGCACTTTGAAATCGATCTTGTCGATGTGGTGCTCTTCATCGGCCGGGGTGAGCACTTCGCTCTCATCGATGTAGTCCACGCCCAGCGCTTCCAGAATGCGCGCTTCCATGAAGTGGCCGATGCGCGCCTTCGCCATAACCGGGATATCGACCGTCTGCATGATCTTCTCGATGATTCCGATATTGGCCATACGCGCCACACCGCCATCCTTACGGATGTCCGAAGGCACGCGCTCCAGAGCCATCACTGCCGAGGCGCCGGCATCTTCCGCGATTTTGGCCTGATCGGCGTTGGTGACGTCCATGATGACGCCGCCCTTCAGCATTTCCGCCAGGCCCACTTTCAACCGAAACTGTTCGTTCGTAAATTGAAACATGCTTTTCCTCCTACACCATTGCCGGCGCGGGCTCGCAGTTGTCCGAACCGCTTTCCGCTGCGCCCGCGAATACTCGTCCCAAGATGGCGAGGCCTTCCCGAATCTGTTCCGGCGTGAGGCCCGCAAAACTCAAACGCAAACTGCCCGGGTCTAACCTGGATACGGCGAAATAGCGGCCCGGCAGATACGCCACGCCTTCCCTCTGCGCCCGCAACAGCAACTCGCCTGCATCCAGAGGCTCCGGCAACTTCACCCATACGTTCATGCCGCCTTGCGGGCGGGTCCAGCGGCTGCCGGCCGGCAAATACCTGCGGCAGCCTTCGAGCGTAGCCTCGAGCCGCGCGGCGCCGGCCTGCAACACGCGCGTACGATGCGCCTCCAGCCGGCCCGACTCGGCGAAATCCAGCAGCACCGCCTGGGAAAGCTGGTCCGTGTGCAGGTCTGACGATTCCTTGGCGTGGCGCAGGCGGTCCATCAGCGGCTTCGGTCCCAGTGCCCACCCCACGCGCAACCCCGGAAAACTCACCTTGGAAAAACTGCGCAGCAATACGGTGCCGCCGTGCTCATCCAACTGTTTGAGGGAAGGCAGCGGATCGCCGGAATAGCGCAATTCGCCGTAGGCGTCATTTTCGATCAACGGAACGCGCGCGGCACGCGCTGCCTCCAACAGGGCCCGCCGGGACGCCAACGGCAACGTCGCGCCGGTCGGGTTCTGAAAATTGGAAGTCACCACCAGGAAGCGAGGCCTCTCCCGTTCCAGCACCCGCTCCATGTGCGACACTTCCATGCCATCGGGGCCAACCGGAATGCCCACCAGTTGGGCGCCCATGCCGCTCAGCAGACTCTTCAGACCGGTGTAGATGGGCTCTTCCACCGCCACGGTATCGCCCGGCCGCAGCAGAACGCGGCCGATCAGGTCCAGTGCCTGCTGGCACCCGTTGGTGATCAGCAGGTCGTCTCCAGACGCCGCCGCGCCCTGCCGCCGGGCTTCCTCCAACAGATACCGGCGGAGCGGTTCGTAGCCGCTGGGCGAACCCAATTGCAGAATGTCGGCCAGGTCTCCCCGGCTCAATACGGTGGCGCAACTGGCGCGGAAATCGTCCAGAGGAAATAGCGCGTGCGAGGGACGGGACATGGCGAAGCTAAGGACGGTGCGGCCGGCGAGGTTGGCTTGGCCTGCCGTCAGTCCATCGCCGCGCTCCAGCAGCGCGTTCCAATCCACTTTGCCGGCAGCCTCGGTCCACTCCCCGGTGACGAAACTGCCGCGTCCCACCTGGCCGGTGATCAGTCCCTCCGATTCCAGCAGCTCATAGGCCGCCGAAATGGTGGTCCGATTGAGTCCAAGTTGGCCAGCCAATTCACGAGTGGCTGGCAGCCGCTCACCACGAGGCCACGTTCCGGAGCGGATTTTGAGCGCCATTTGCTCAAAAAGCTGGCGGTATAGCGGCACATCCGTATCCTGCCTGAGTGTGGGGCTGAAGTCCATCTCATCCAAACCATACCATAATGGACTGACCAGTTCCAGCGTTCACTGTACTTTTAACGAATAATCGCCGGTCGTCCCGGCCTGCGACCAGACCTGGAGGTAGTAGGTCTGGCCGATCTGCACCGGGATGGTGTGATGCAGAGAACCACCGGGCCGGTTGACATCGGGACCAAATCCGCTGGTTCGCATGTCGGGGGTGAAGGTAGTCAAGGCCGGCACCAGGGTGGCGGAACGGTTTTGGATGTCGATCGATACGGTGCCATCGCGGGGGCTCTCGAAGGAATAAAAATCGGTATCCTTGTCGTCCATGATGTTGGCGTCGATCTGTTCCCCGATGGCGAGTTTGTGCGCGCTGTAGATGTCGTCGTTGGGCTCGTAGCTGTCATAATGCTTGAGCGTTTTGATGGTCAGGGTATAGGCGCCGAAGCTGTTGTTGTCACCGGAGAGATTGAGATAGAAAGTGGTATTGGGCGGCGGGGCGATGATGAGGCTGATGGAATCGCCGGGACCGTGCCGCTGTTCCCTTCCCCAAGGCAGAATGATGCCCTCTTCGTCAAAAATCCGCAAGCGCGGCGCCAGAGACTGGGAACGATTGAGCACAGAAATCTCCAGGTGGTCGCGCGGCGCGGGCGGGGTGGTGAGACGGAAGTAGTCTTCGTCTGCAACCTCTGCGATTTCGCCGTCCACGGGCTTATTCACCGTTACGAAATTCGCGTACGTGGTGCTGTTGTTCGGCTCCACCTCAGCCGACACGGGGTCCGCCATGTTAGAGGTGAAGCCCTTCAGGCGTTCCAGATTCGAGCGCACGGGGTCATAGCCGGCATCGCGCGCGAGAGCTTCGCGAAAGGCATTGATCGCGCGGGCGGGATCGTTGAGCTGCACGTACAGGATGCCGATGTCGTTGAAGATCACGGGTAGGGGAGCCTGCTTCGCGGCGGTTTGCAGCAGTTCCACCGCACGGTAATATTCACCCGCCTCCACCAGCGAGGCGGCTTCTTCGAATTGTTGCTGGATTTCGCCGGGCTTGAGCGGCTTGCCCTGAAAGTGCGCGTATTCCGTCTGTAGCGGGCGGACGTCGCTGATGTATCCGGTGAGGTGATGCACTACGGGGCCTCGCGGTCTGAAAACGTAATACATCACGATAGCCCAGACCAGCGCCCCCACTAGAAGAGAGATGGCGCGCAGGTGATGGATGAGGAAGGGCGTTCGCCGCTTCTTCTTCGTGCCCATTGCAGATGGTGTGGTCATGGAATACAAGCGCTCCGGCCAGCTCTGGAACCTTTTGTCGGTTTGCTACAATCCTAATTCTATGCGCGTGCCGCGGGAGACGTCGCGGGGGGCATTTTGAACCGGTTCCGGCTGGTGGCGCTTGTCTGCGGGTTGGCGCTTCTGCTTTGGCCTGCACAAAGGAAGAAGAAAGAAGAAGAGACGCAGACTCTGCAGGTGCCCAAGGAGCTTCCCGGTTCCGTCACAGGGGACACCCGGCGCCTGACCTTTTACGTCACTCCGCTGAGCAATAAAGGGCTGTTATCTCCCCAGATTCGCGATGCGTTGAAAGCGCTCGCGCACCAGGCGGGCAACGACACGGTGCTGAAGATCCGCGCCTTCGTGGCCGGGTCCGGAGACGTGCGCCGCGTCCGCGACCTGGTAAGCTCGGCGTTCACCGATCGCAAATTGCCGCTTCCCGTGCTGAGTCTGGTCCGTTCCGGGGGACTGCCCATGGAAGGAGCCCAGGTGGTGCTGGAGGCCATCGCGCAAACCAGGAAAGAGGTCAATCCCAACGGACTGGCTTTCCTTTCGGGACAACCGGCCACCAGTGCGGATCCGCTCGATCCGGTGGCGCCGTTGACCGCCCAGACGCTCTCCGCCCTGCGTCAGGAAGTGCAAGCCGCCGGAGCGGAACCGGCCGGCGTTTTGCGCATCACTTGCTTCCTCACTTCGCTGGAGAATCTGGCTGCCAGCCGGCAGTTAGTGGAGGCGGAATACCCACACGCCGCGCACGACTTTGTACAGACGCAACGCGCTCCGGGACGCGCCGTGGCGGCCTGCGAGGCGGTGGCGCGCCTGCGTTCCAGCATGGGGGCGAGATTGAGCTTCGCTTCGCTGGAAGGTCCGGCGGGAGATATCGGTCAGTCGCCGGTAGCGCTGGTGGGTGCGCCGCAGGTGGTCTTGACCGGGACTCAGATCTCGTTCGGCTATCAGGAACAGGATTCGCGCCTGGCGTTCGACCGCCTGAAAAAGGAGCTGGAACAATCCGGCGCATCCCCCCGTGACGTGGCCTTCGCGCACTACTATCTGCTCTCCAACGCCATTGCCGCTCAGGTCCGCAAGATTCGCGGCGAGGTGTTTGACCGGGCACATCCTCCCGCCGGCACCATGCTTCTGTTCGAAGGACTGCCGTCGATGGACGCGGGCTTCGCGGTGGACGTAGTGGCGGTGAAGTAGGGAATCGGAAGCATCTCTGCAACCCCGTGCCCAGGAAGGTGTGCCACCACCGGCAAGTGTCTGCTTTGGCGGGGCCGGCTTCAGCCTGCCAACGCCCGCTTGCGGGCGCTTTCGCCGCCTCTGGGAAGCTGATTGCCTGGCCCCAATGCTGCTCCCGCGTTCTTCCGGGCTGGTTGACGAGACGCCGCCCGGCCTGGCTGAGCCCTATCTCCGAATCGCGCGGCAACCGCTCGCAGCAGCGCCATCGAGCTTCCTGAACCGGGCGATTGGGCAACCGGCGTCCGCGCGGAGTTTGATAAACGCCGGTTATCACACGCGAAACGGCCCGGCAAGATCGCCTGGCCAGCTTTCTGCCAAGGCCACGTGATCCGCCCGGACGTTGTCGTCCACTTCGACGCTGACCTGTTTGGTTTTTGACAAGTGTTCGACTTCTTCTTGCGCGAATCCCCTGGATCAGTTCGCGACCGGCACCTTATCGACCTTGTCCACGATCAACTTGTCGCCAAGCTCTTTGCCGGCTTGCAGTTTCAGCCCGAGCTGCTTCTGAAACGCGCTAGTAATCGATGGCGCCCCGGACGGGGTGGACGGCTCTGTCGCTCCGCCGGCTGAGGCCGCGTTCCCCATGGATTGGCGCGCCGCTGCCATCGCCCCGTCCATTTGGCCGCCGCTCCGGCCGCCTTCAGACCCGTACTCAACCATGAAATTCCATTCGCCGGCAAGACCCGTATGATCCACCACGGGACAGTTGAAGCTCCTGGAAAGCCAGCGAGTCAGGTCGGCCATGGTAGCCCGCCGGCCGGCCAGCCTTGTTAAGCCGTTGGTGGACGACGCAGCAATGTGTTGGGGAGGAGGCGGAGCGGCACGGCCCGCGCGGCCCGCCGCCGCTTTTCTTTCCGCCAGCCGGCTGCGGAGCTCGTTTCCGGGGACAAGCCGCCAACCGAGTTACTTTTTGCCTTACCGTCGCCATTCCGATTGTTGGTGAGCGCATCGCGGGCCGATTCGCTGTCGCCCGGTGGAGGAATCTGCAGCTTATGCCCGTCCTTGCCGATGCTCAGCATGTAGGCCGGCTGTTCGCTCTTTTCGTGGTGCGCCACCAGGTGAAAGCGATCGATGAGCAGCTTCTGCAGCATCTGCTTGAACTGATCTTCGGTGGTTCCAGCCGGCACCTTAGCCTCAATATCGTAGGTGGCGCCATCGAGCGTGCCGGGGCCAGTAAGCTGGTAGCTATGAAGACTCCACGCGTCCTCGATGAGATGTCGTAGGTTGATGTTGGTGCAGGTGAAACGGACGGGATCAGTCGACCCTGGACCACCGGTGCAGCCGCTGTAAGAGTAAAGCGTGAGTCCCCCCTTCGCGCTGACACCGCGGACAGGCTCGGCTTGTTCACTCAGTTTTACCGACGCGGCTTGGAATTCCAGCGGCGTCTGGGCGTCTTGCGCCGAGAGTCCGCTGACGAGCGCCGCCGCAGCCGTGAGGATCGCGTAGTAGGTCGTCATT
>OKRF01000269.1:13463-21368 GCA_900290315.1 Candidatus Sulfopaludibacter sp. SbA3
GAGCGCCGCCGCAGCCGTGAGGATCGCGTAGTAGGTCGTCATGGTCATTAACGTGAAACGCGTTTTGCAGTCGTTCCCGATCAGCCCGGATGCGGCTTTACCAAAATATTAGTACTAAATAATTTAGATCGTCAAGTCCAGCCGCTACCGTCCGGATCTGTCTTGGTGGGCAGGCGGGTTTCAGCCGGTAGTCGTTTAGGGGTCGTTGTCCCGCCGGATGATATACTATTCCCCACTATCCCCGCGGTGGGCTGCCGCGGCCGTCCGGAGGGATCATGTACAAGAACGTCATCGCGCTTTTTGCGTACGGCGCGTGCGTGTGGGCGCAGACTCCCACCAAGGTGGACTTTGCCCGGGATGTCCAGCCACTCTTCAAAGAGCACTGCATCGGCTGCCACGGGCCCACACAGCAGAGGAATGGCTTCCGGCTGGACCGCCGCCGCGATGCCATGCGCGGTGGCAGCCATGCGCGGTGGCACCATTGCGCAGATCGGCCCAAGCAACAGCGCCGCCAGCCGGCTCTACCTGCGCCTCACCGGCACGCAGTCGGGCATGCAAATGCCGCCCACCGGCCCGCTTGCCGCCGCCCAGATCGACATCGTCAAAAGGTGGATCGACCAGGGCGCGGACTGGCCCGACGCGCTCTCCGGCGACGTCCCTGCGCCCCCGCCGGATCCGGCAGCCGTCAAACTGATGACGGCCCTGCGCACCACCGGCAAGGCGCCCGCGGATCTCACTGGCGTCAACCGCAAAGGCGTCCATGGGTCCACTCCACTGATGTACGCCGTCCTCTACAGCGACGCTGCCACGGTGCGCCTGTTTCTGGAAAAGGGCGCGGACCCGAACATTCATAATGACGCCGGCGCCACAGCTTTGATGTGGGCCGCGGGCGATCTGGAGAAAGCCAAACTCCTCATCGGCCACGGAGCCGACGTCAACGCGCATTCCGACGGCGGCCGCACGCCACTGCTGATCGCGGCAGGCCTTGGGGGCCCGCCCGCCGTCGTAAAACTCCTCCTGGACCAGGGCGCCAACACCAACGCACGCTCTCCCGACTTATTCGGCGAGATGACGCCGTTGGCTGAGGCTGCCAGCGCGGGCAACGACGCGGCTGTGAGGATGCTTCTGGAGCACGGTGCTGACGTGAAGGCGGCCGGATTCCTTCCTCTGTTCTTCTCCCTCACCACGCACTGCGAGAAGTGCTCCGAGGTCTTCTTCAAGTCGGCCGGCCCGGACGTGGTGAACCCGGTTATGGCGTTGCTGGCTCCTCCGCTCGGCGATGGCAGCGCCGCTCCCATCCTGCTGCAACATGGAGCCAGCGCCAAAGGCACGGACATGGGCGGCAACCCGATTCTGACCGCCGTTGCCGGTTCCGAGAAGCTGCCTGTGGAGTTCGTCTCCGCTTTGCTGCGAAGTGGAGCCGACGTGAACGCGAGGAACCCCGACGGCGAAACAGCGCTCGATATTGCCAGCCGGCACGGGCACACTGTGATGGTGGATGCCCTGCTGAAAGCCGGCGCGAAAGAGTCCGCCGCCCAGCCATCCGAGTTTCAGCCCAAGCCGGCCGCCTCGCCGCGCATCGCACTGGCGCGCACCCTTCCGCTCTTGACGCGCACCGACGCGGCCTTTTTGCAGAAGAGCGGCTGCGTCTCCTGCCACAACAACACCCTTACAGCCTTGACCTTTGCCGCAGCACGCAAATACTCCATCGCAGTGGATGAAGCCGCCGCACACGCCCAAACCAAAGCCATCGCGAATTATATCGATGGCTGGCGCGAGCGCGCCCTGCAAGGCGTAGGCATTCCTGGCGATGCCGATACCGTCGGTCCCATTCTGACCGCTCTCGCCGCCAGTGGGCATGAGCCCGACGAATCCACCGACGCGCTGGCGATCTTCGTCAAGAATCGTCAACTGCCCAACGGGCAGTGGCCCTTGTCCGGTCACCGGCCTCCGCTGGAGTCCAGCGCTTTCTCTTCCACCATCACGGCGATGCGCGCTCTCCAGGTGTACGCTCCCAAGGCGCAGCGNNAACGAGCGGCGGCGTGGCTCGCCACGGCCAGGCCGGAAACCACCGAGGACCGTGCCTGCCAGCTCATTGGCCTGGGCTGGGCGGGCAGCGATAAGGCCGTCATCCGCAAGACCGCTGCCGAACTGTTGGCGCAGCAGCGCGCCGATGGCGGGTGGGCGCAGATCCCCACTCTGTCGAGCGACGCCTTCGCCACCGGGCAAGTCCTGGTGGGCCTGCACGACAGCGGCGCGGTGGCAGTGACCGACCCGGCGTATCAACGCGCCGTCAAGTTTCTGCTCAACTCGGAGGCGGAAGATGGCTCCTGGTACGTCCGGCGCCGCGCACTGCCCCTCCAGCCGTACTTCGAAAGCGGTTTTCCCTACGGCCACGACCAGTGGATCTCCGCCGCCGCCACTAACTGGGCCGCCATGGCCTTAGCTCCTCTCCAGTAGCGTGAGACAGACGATCGGGGTGTGTCGTCTGTCTTCCTCCGCCCTACTCGTCCCGCAGCGACGTCCAAGGATCCACCCGTGACGCCCGCCGCGCCGGGCCGTAGCCCGCCAATAGCGCCGCCGCGAAGAGCGTCAACGCGGCCACCGCCAGCGCCATGGGATCGTTTGGCTTCACCTGGAACATCAGGCTCTCCAATACGTGCGATGTGGCCACCGTCGCGGCCAGGCCGAGTCCCAGGCCGGCCGCCGCCAGGGTCAACACTTCGCGCAGAATCATCCAGACCAGCCGGCCGCGCTGCGCTCCCAAAGCCATGCGGATCCCCATCTCGCTGGAGCGGCGCGCCACGCTGTAAGCCATCGTTGCGTACAGCCCCACGCAGGCAATCAGCATGGCGAGGCTTGCGAAACAGCTACACAGCGTGGCAAAGGTGCGCTCCTGGCCGATCGTCTGGCCGATCCGCTCCGCCTGCGTCCCAATATGGAAGGCCGGGACGCGGGCGTCCTCCTGTTGCACCACTTGCCGCACGGACTGCGCGAGAGCGAAAGCGTTTCCGGCGGAGCGCAATTCGTAGGTCATTGGGCCGAGCGAAATGAGATTCTGCGAATAAGGCAGGTAGGTCACCGGCGGGATGTCCTCTTTCAACGACCGGTAGCGTGCGTTTCTGGAGACCCCGATGATCTCCACTTCCCCCAGCCCGTGTGCGCCCAGCGAGAAGCGCCGGCCTATGGGATTCTGACCTTCGAAATATGTCTTGGCGAAGACCTCATTCACCACCGCCACCGTGGCGCCCTGGCGGATGTCCCGTTCGTCCACTTCGCGCCCCAACAGAATCGGAATCTGCATCGTCGAAAAGAATCCCGGCCCGACGCTCAGGAAAGAGGTGCCCGGATTCTTTCCCGTAAACCCGGCGAGTTTGACGTTCGTCGTATTCTGGGAGCCGGATACCAGTGCCTTTTCCGACGAACTGACGGTCCTCACGCCAGGGATCATGCTCAACCGCGCCTGCAGATCCTCGTAGAAACGAACGAGCGCTTCCTTCTTATAACCGGCCTGCTGCGCGTTGACAGTGAATAGCAGCACCCGCTCTCCATTGAATCCCAGCGCCACCGAATTCAGATTGTTGAGCGTGCGTAGGAAGAGCCCGGCAGCAGCCAGAAGCAGCAACGAAACGGCAATCTGCGAGACCACCAGCGCGTGGCTGGGAGCAATCCGCAGCCAGGAGGCCAGGTGTAGCCGATGTTCGCCGCCGCGCGCCTGTCGCAGCGCGCCGTTCAGGTCCACCATCACCGATTGGATGGCCGGCGCCAGGCCGAACAGCATCCCTGTGGTAACCGAGAGGGCGAGCGTGACGGCCAGCACGCGCCAGTTCATAGTGGCATGCAGGGTGAAGTCTTCCCGCCCATTGCCAATGAGAAGGGTAAGGGCGCGTACTCCCGAACTCGCAACCACCACGCCCAGCACGCCACCGAGCGAAGCCAGCAGCACGGATTCAGTGAGGAGTTGCCGCACCACGCGGAGGCGGCCTGCGCCCAGGCTCAGTCGCAGAGCCATTTCGCGCCGCCGCGCGGTGGCTCGCGCCAGCAGCAGGTTGGCAATATTGGCGCAGGCGATGGCCAGAATCAAAGCCACCATCGTCATCAGCACATAGAGCGGCTTGGAAAACTCGCGGCGCAGCAAGTCCAAGCCCCCGGCGCCATCCTGCAGGTAGAGGGACGGCAGATTGGTGTGCTCCCTGGCGGTCGCGGCGGTCGCCTCCACAAAGTGCTGGAAGGTCGCGGCCAGCGCCGTTTGGGCCTGGTCCCGGGTCACGCCGGGCCGCAGCCGCCCCATCATTTGGACCCAGTAGAGGCTGTTATCCACGTACAGCCAGTTCGGGTCATGGCCCGGAGGAAGCGGCTGCACCAACAGGTTGCTGTGCAATGGAAGATAGACATCCGGCGGCTCTGCGGGATCCAATCCGAAAAACTCCGGCCCGGCCACGCCGGCCACCGTGAAGGGCACGTTGTTGATCAGGATGGACTGACCGGGGGCGGCCGTAACATCGCCGAAGCGGCGCTGTGCGAATCGAAAGCTGAGGACAGCCACTGGAGGCGCGCCAGCGCGGTCGTCCGGGCCCTCGATCAGACGGCCGGCTGCGGGTGGAACGCCGAGACCGCCAAAATACTCGCCGNNCGAAGAAAGCAAACAGCGAGGAGAATTGCGGGCTGTCCGCGCGCAGATGTTCGTATCCCCGATAAGGAAAACTGCCCGCGGTGTACCCGAGCTTCGGGTCCTGCACGGTGCTGCCGTTCATGCTGCGCACCACCGGCGGCCGCGTCTTGGCGTGCCAATGCAGCACCACCAGAGACTCGGGGTGCTGCACTGGAAGCGCGCGCAGCAGAATCGCGTCCATGAAGCTGTAGATCGCCGTGTTTGCGCCAATTCCCAGGGCCAGTGAAAGGGTGGCCATGGCGGTGAACAAGGGCTGGCCGGCCATCACGCGCAAGGCGTACCGGACATCCTGGCGCACCTGCTCCCAGAACGCGAACAGTCTCATGATGGAGTTGGACCTCGGGTACTTATACTGCGGAAACCGGAAAAGGTTACCTCGCGTATTCTTACCTAATGGAATTTGGTTCGTCAGGGATGGAGTAGGAGGAGCACCATGCGATCCATAGTTTTTATCACGGGAATGCTCGCTGTTGGTGGCGTGCTGATCGGCCAATCGCAGTGGCGTGCTGATCGGCCAATCGCAAGCGCCAGCGCCTGCCTTCGATGTCGCCGACGTCCACCCCAGCCCGAAGGGCGTCCGGGAGGGTGGCCTGTACCTCCACGCCAACCGGCTGGAAATGCACGGCGTCACCATGCTGCGTTTGATCACGACAGCCTTTGGGGTCGGCGAGGACAAGGTCTTCGGCGGGCCCAATTGGCTGGATACCGATCGCTTCGAAGTCGTAACCAAATCGCTGAGGCCGGTCAACATCAAGACCTTTCAGCCTATGTTGCAAGCCCTGCTGGCGGAGCGGTTCCAACTCAAGGTCCGCCACGAGGATAAACCGGAGCAGGTCTTCGCTTTGGTCCCGGGCAAACGTGTGCTGCTGAAGGAATCCGCCGGCGCCGGAGACGCCGGGTGCGCAAAGACGAATGCGGACGGCTACATCACGCTTACCTGCCACAACGTGACGATGGCCTACCTGGCGGAAGCGCTCCCCGGTGCCGCGCCAAATTACTTCAATCATCCGGTGGTGGACAAGACCGGCCTGACCGGGTCTTATGATGTGCTACTGAAATGGACCGGCCGCGCACGGCTCGGGGCCGATAGTGACCATCCCAGCATCTCGCTCTTCGACTACTTCGAAAAACAACTTGGAATCAAGGTGGAGGAGCAGACGCGGCCCGCGGAGTCTGTGGTGATTGAGAGCATTCACGAGGCGCCTGCTCCCAACCCGCCTGGCACGCTCGAGAAACTGCCTCCTCCCGTGACGGAATTTGAGGTGGCCGAAATTCGCCCTAGCAGGCCCGACACCAAAGCTAACTTCGAAATGAAGAGCGGCCGGATTGAGGCGTTCGCAGTGACGCTGAAAGATCTGATCGGTTTCGCCTACAGTTTGGACGACTATATGCTCGCGGGCGTCGAAAAATGGCTGGATACGGACCACTTCGATCTCATCGCCAAGGCCGACCCCTCGGTTACCGACGGCACCCTCCAGGCTATGCTGCGGACCCTCCTTGCCGAGAGGTTTCATCTGAAGCAGCACTTCGCAGAGCAGCCTGTGTCCGTCTGGGCCTTGACGGCTCCCAAGGGCAAGGGCAAGCTGAAGGAGACCACCGGCGAAGAGCACGCCGGGTGCAAGCGGGCGCCAAAGGACGGCGCGCTCGTCTATTCGTGCCGCAACACCACCATGGCGCAACTTGCCGACAAACTGCCGGATGTGGCCGGAGCCGCAGCGTATCTGAACGAACACCCGATGGTGGATTTGACCGGGCTGAAAGGCTCCTATGATTTCGATATCGCGTGGGCGCCGCCGGGTCGCGTGTACGGGCGCGGCGGACAGGGACAGAACGCCGGACTCCCCCTGGCGGGCGCTCCCACTGCGTCTGCGCCCGACGGCGGTTTGACTATCTTCGAAGCGATCGACAAACAGCTTGGGCTCAAACTGGCCGTCGAAAAGCATCCCATGACCATCGTCGTGATCGATCACGTGGATCGCACCCCCTCGGACAACTAGGTGGTTTGCTCTTGCGTAAGGACCACGGTCTACCGCATGGAAGTGAAGGAGGTTTTGCGGCGCGTCAAGAAGATCGCCACGGCCAACATTTTCGAAGCTGCAGTGTCGCGTGATGCGGCCGAACGCAGGCTGATCGACGACTTGCTGGCCCGAGGATAAACCGCAATGAACTCAGCTTGGTGATTCCCGCTAGCCGATCACTTGTAGCAGTCAACTCTGTTCGCCGTGCTGGGCACTCAGATCGCGCCACGGAGGGCTCCGTACGATCTATCGGTAGCTCTGTGGGACAGACGATCGTTTCTTGTTGTCTGTCAATTAGGGGCGGACCGCCCCGCAAAACGGGATGAAAAACCAGTCGCTGGCCGGTTTTTCGACTCAGTCATTTTCCAGAGAGCCGCATCATCGACCAGAAAGCAATGCCTTGATAGCAATCGCAGGTTTCGCTACAATTTGTAGCGATGACAAAATCTGGCCTCCTGTTCGTCCTATGGATTGGTGCAGCACCTGCCCAAACCGCAGACCTGCCCTCTTTCGAGGTCGCATCGGTGAAAGTGTCGCCTCCGCTTCAGCCGGGCCGCCGGCCGATGGGCGGGCCGAACGACCCGGAACACCTCACCATCAGCTACGCCACACTCGAACTGCTGCTGGAGCGCGCCTACTCCGTGAGGGAATATCAGATCGCCGGACCCGCTTGGCTCACCACCGAGCATTACGACCTGGCGGCCACCATGGCGCCAGGCACCCCTAAAGACAGGGTCCCTCTGATGCTGCAGGATCTGCTGGCGCAGCGATTCCACCTGAAACTGCACCGCGAAACCCGCGAGATCCCCGTTCTGGAGCTCACCGTGGCCAAGGGCGGTCCCAAATTCAAGGAATCGCCGCCCGAGACCCTTTCCCCTACTCCACCCCCGGACCCGAAAAACTGCCAGCGGTGTTCCCATCATGAAGCGCGGCTCGGACGGCGTTGTCGAACTGCCGCCTTCCATGAACGGAAATGGCCACGTGGCCTTGCGCTCCATGTTCGGCACGGAGATCCGGGTCCGGCGGGAATCCCTGGCATACCTGGTCGAGAGACTGAGCGCCGACTTCCACCGGCCAGTGATCGACAAGACCGCCCTGACCGGGATTTACGATTACGCCGTGGCCTACCTGCCCGAGGGCATGCACCCTCCCGCCGCGCCGCCAGTCGCGGCGGAAAGCAATCCAGGAGCAGGCCCGCCTGTGGCTTCCCTAGAA
>OKRF01000269.1:21374-27848 GCA_900290315.1 Candidatus Sulfopaludibacter sp. SbA3
AAAAGCAATCCAGGAGCAGGCCCGCCTGTGGCTTCCCTAGAAGAGCGACCCGATGCGTTTACCGCTCTTCAGACCAGGCTCGGGCTAAAACTGGAACCGAAAAAAGCGCCGGGCGAGGTTCTCGTCATCGATCGGGTGGAGAAGACTCCCACGGAGAACTAGGACCCCGGGCCCCCGGCCGGTGTCGCAGCCGTCATAGTGATTGGGTTGCACGGTAGGAAGAGGCCCGTCGTCCTTCAACTGAGGACTTGTGACTCGATCTATTGTTCCCGTTCTGCTTGGGTGCTCCTTTGCCGGGTTCTGGACTTCGCTGGCGCAGACATCGGGCGCGCCGATGTTGGAGTTCGAAGTCGCGTCCGTCAAGCCGGCGGCCCCGGGCGTCCGTAAGGGCAGCATGCGCGGTGGGCCCGGCAGCGGCGATCCCGGCCAGTTCACGATTGTCAGCTATCCTCTTCAGCGCCTGATCCTCTTCGCGCACAGCCTCCGCGACGATCAGCTCAAAGCTCCGGAGTGGATGCAGTCCGAGATGTACGACATCGTTGCCAAGGTGCCGCCCGGCGCTACCGCCGGCCAGGCGCGGATTATGCTGGCCGATCTTCTCCGGGCGCGCTTCCAGATGACCTTTCACCATGAGACGGTAGACCGCACGGTCTACGATCTCTCCGTCGCGCCAGGCGGGCCGAAGATGAAAGTCAGTGTTTCCATTCGGCCCGAACAGGTGGGTGCCCTTTTGCCCCGTCGAACCTGCAGCGTGGGGCGGATGGTTTTCCGGAACTCCCCGCGGACTACGTCTTGAGGCTGGGAGCTGTGACGATCGAGAACTCCGGCCAGGCGAAGACCGTGGCCATGGCTGAATCGATGTCGAACTTTGCCGAACACTTGATCCGTCATATCCACCAGCCAGTGTTCGATAAGACGGGCCTGACCGGCACTTACGACTTCCAGTTTATTTGGGACCCCGATGCCCCAGCCTCCGCGCCGTTCGAAAAGGCGCTCGGTCTCAAGCTCGACAGGCACAAGGCTCCGGTCGACATACTCGTTATCGATCACGCGGAGAAGAAGCCTGTCGAAAACTGAACAACGGTAGCGCCGCGAGGTGCTCGTCATCGGTAGCGAAGCCTGCGTCGAAGGAATGATGGGATGTCGCGCGAGCCATGGGTGACCGCAACGATCTCAACAGGGCTGCGTTCTTCGGCGTGGTGGATGATCAGATACGCTCCGAGTGGCCAGAACTATACCGGATACACGGTGAGACCTTCGCGGCGTTCCCAAAACGCCGGCGACTGCTAAGCTAAGGCGTGAGCATGGAGAATGGTTCGTCTGGAATCCGCATCTCTATTCTGGCTGACTTCGCTGATGCAAGTTGTCTGTAGATGTTTTGGATATGGGCAGCCGTGCAATCCAGAAGCTTCAGAAACCCTCAAGTTTTGATCTGCCGTTGCCGACCAGAAACAGGCGTCCCTCCGGTGTGACCACATAATGATCGAAGCACGGACAACCGAACGAGTTGGTGCGAAAACAAACGGTTCGCGCCTGACGGGTGATCGGTCGGCAGCGCGCCATCCCAGCGAACTTCATCTGGCATACTCATGTGTCATATCCCCTCGCCACGGATCAAGCGGTCGAGAATCTCCTGCGTAAAACGGAAATTTGTGGTCCGCAGTTGCGCGATGGCCTGCCTGAACTCGAGCAGCCCTTGATCTGCCGCTGTCCGCAACACGCCAAGCGTGCCGATGAAATGGAGATGCCGTTTCCTTGCTTCCCGCCGGCCTCGCCATTCGTCGATGACCAATTCATCGGCCCCCAACTCCTGCGCCAGCACAATCGCATCGCGTTCGCCAAGCCCCAGACGCGCTTGCAACAGCGCTGCATCCGGTACTTGGGTCGGAGCTCGGACTTCGAGCCAGACAGGAGGGCTGCCGATCCAGTCTCTCACGGGCTCGGGTGCTTTCGTGCTCTGCTACTCGCCGCGTACCGAAGGCGGCACCAGAATGCGCCCGTAAAGCTTGGGCAGCACATCAATCTTCTCAATCAGGATTAGATAATTGATGGGACCCGTATCAGCGATAACGATCATCCTGCCTGGTGCTCGACCGGATTATGGGGAGCCTGCGGCTGGGGCATAGCGCCGCGCCTCGGCGAAATCGTGTTCCAGGTCTTCCATCGAATAATGCGACGGAACCCCATGTTCGTTGAAGAACCGATGGACTTCTTCGAAATATTCAAAGCCGAGCAGTTGCTGGATCTGATATTCCGAGAGCCGGTCCGAGCGGTAGCCTTCAATGGCGATCGCTTCGAGCGCCGCGCGCGCCGGGTCTTGGCCTTCGCACACGAGCGATCCGGCAATCGTATCCGGGATTTCGAGGGTGATCTGCATGGCGGCCTCCTGGCGGCCCGGGTTGGCGGTTTGAGCGATCGTCCACCACCATACATTAGGCGGCAGCGGTGGTCAAGTATCGCGTGTGATAAAGGACGTCATCACACGCGAAATGGGGCGGGCAAGATCCATCGGCCAGTTTTCTCCGAGTGGCGCGTGATTAGGTCCAGATCCAGTCAGGCAACTCGGATTCAAGGTGCACGCAAAGAAAGTGGGCGTGCTCGTGTTGGTCGTTGATCACCTCGAAAAGTCCATGATCGAAAACTGAGCCCCGCCGGAATGGAGCGGTCGGGATTTCGATCTTGCGAGCGTGACTCTGCCGGTACGGTCTCGACAGCAAAGCGCCGTTCGGCAGACGTATAATCGAGTCTTTGTGCGACCCCACGTGGACCTATTAGCCCGAACATTGCGCCCTTCGCCGAAGCATTACGCCGACTGTGTGCTAACAAATTCATCGCTGGCGTTGTCTGTACCCTGATTATCCCTGTGCTGGTAGATCAGATTAAGCTCTTTGTCTCTGATTTGGACATGGCTACGATTGAAGTAACCGCAAGAGATCGTTCGATACGCCAATTCGGGGTAGTTCAAGTTTGGCAGTCGAATTCCCTGATCGAGCAGCATAGGTTTCCCAAAAAGGACGCTTCATTTATCGTGATCCGGATTGCGCCAGGCTCCTACAAGGTTCGGTTGATTGTGCTCGACAAGACATTTTTGCTCGGCGATTATCGGGTCGACCGACGGGCCAAACGACAATATTCAGACGATGGCATCCCTACACCGGAGTTTTTCTCAGACAAAGAATTTGTCGAGATAGCCGCTGGCACCTTCCTCCAAGGCTCTAGTGAGTTCAAGAACGCCTCGCCGCCTCACGAAATCTCGCTGTCCGCGTTTCGCATCCGGTCAATTCCAGTGACCGCATGCGAGTATGCGAGTTATGCTGCTGCACAGAGGTACGCCGAGACGAACGACGTGGAAGTCTGTTCCAGTGACAATGCCTTGAAACCAGCTAATTATGTCACCTGGGAGGAGGCGAAGGGCTTCTGTACGTGGCTTTCCGATTTCAAGGGCCAATCATATCGCCTCCCTACAGAGGCGGAATACGAACGGGCAATGCGAATAGCTCGGCCCATGTCAAAGTATCCGTGGGGGAACAGCGAATTTGACCCGGAAAAACCGCTGGAACCATTAGCTAACTACCGCGAATTCCGGCGCGGTACCAAGCCGGATCGGACCCGCATCCGGCAGTTTCCGTCCACTGGTGGCCTCTACGGTAGTGGGTCAAACTGACCCACTACCGCCTCTACGATATTTCAGCCAACGTTTGGGAATGGACCTCGGACTGGTACGACCCTGGCTTCTATAGAAGGCCAGCAGCTACGCTGCAGGACTGCCGGGGTCCGACGGAGTCACCAGTGCAACAAGTTGTTGTGCGTGGGGGCTCATGCCAGGATGCTCACGACACGCTGTCGTGCGCATTCCGAGGAGGGGTTGATCCGAGGATTGGATATTACAATGTCGGGTTCCGCGTGGTTAAGTGACTCGAATCGTTCATTCGGTCTCAGTTTAGTTTTGTTGCACAAACCTTCGTTTCCGCAACGAATCCAAAATTCCCGTTTTCTGTGGATTACTGCATCGGAAGAAGGTAACGCTTAGCACAAACTAATGACAACAGATTATCGCAAAGATCGTAGACACCCTGGGGCGATCGACACCGCAATACCGACAGGAACAATGACGATGAAGATGGTTGGGGCCTTCGCTGAGTTCGAACGAGCTATGCTGCGGGAGCGGACGAAGGCGGGTCTGGATTCTGCTCGGCGGGAAGGACGCAACGGCGGGCGCCGCCCAAAGCTGACGCTTCAACAACAGTCCGAGATCCGGAAGATGGTTTCAAAAGACCGCAAGGCGGCCGCCGGCGCTGCCCGCCGATTCAAAGTCCACCCTACCACCGTCTCGCGACTGCTGGCGCGGGAATACGCCGAATCGCGCGCAAAAAACTACGCCAGATGTTTTCCAAAGTGACACCAAACACAGACTGAATCACGCCTCCCCCCTTCACCCGGCAGCATGGCCGGATTGTTGGAGGATGCCATTTTTTGTGCCTTTCGCCGCTAGCAGCCCAAGACCCCCGCCCCCGACGGACTACTATGGAATAGATGGCAACCGCTACCTTATCCACATTCGTCAACGAACCCTACACCGACTTCTCCCAGCCCGCCAACCGGCAGGCCATGGAACAAGCCCTTCAGAAAGTGCGTGCGGAACTCGGCCGCGAGTATCTGCTGCGCATTGGCGGAGAGTGGATCGCGACAGGCGAGAAGCTCGTTTCCGTAAACCCCTCCCGGACAAGCGAGGTGGTGGGCGTCCATCACAAAGCCACGCCCGAGCTCGCCAATCGCGCCGTGGAAAGCGCCCAGGCATATTTCGCCCAGTGGAGCCGCACTCCAGCTCAGGAGCGCGTCGGCATGCTGCTTGAAGCGGCCCGCATTCTGCGCCTGCGCAAACTGGAATTCGACGCCTGGATGGTGTTCGAAGCCGGCAAGACCTGGATCGAAGCCGAAGCCGAAATCGCCGAAGCCATCGACTTCTGCGAATACTACGCCCGCGAGATGAATCGCCTGGATGGTCCGCAACCCGTGGTCCAACTTCCCGGCGAGCAGGATGAAATGGTCTACATCCCGCTCGGTGTGGGCGTGGTTATTCCACCATGGAATTTCCCGCTGGCCATCCTCGCGGGCATGACTGTGGCGTCCCTGGTCAGCGGCAATACGGCCATCGTGAAGCCCTCCAGCGAGACTCCCACTATCGCCGCGAAGTTCGCCGAAGTGCTGCTGGAGGCAGGCTTCCCGGAAGGCGCCTTCACCCTGCTCACGGGCAGCGGAGCCAGCGTCGGCGACGTCCTGGTGCAGCATCCCAAAACGCGCTTCGTGTCCTTCACCGGATCGCGTGACGTGGGCCTGCGCATCAATGAACTGGCCGCCAGGCACCAGCCCGGACAGATCTGGATCAAGCGCGTGATCGCCGAAATGGGCGGCAAAGACGCCATCATTGTCGATGGCGATGCCGATGTGGATAAGGCTGTCGAAGGCGTACTCTTTTCCGCGTTCGGCTATCAGGGGCAGAAATGCTCCGCCTGCTCGCGCGCAATCGTGCATGCCGCGGTCTACCACGAGTTTCTGGAAAAGTTGGCGGACCGCGCCAAGACCATCCAAGTCGGCCCCTCCGACGATCCGCGCAACTACATGGGGCCGGTGATCAGCGAAAGCGCCCGCAAGAGCATTCTGCAGTACATTGAGGCCGGCAAGCAGGAAGGCCGCCTCGTGGCCGGCGACGCTCCCGCGCCCGATGGCGGCTATTACATTTCACCCACCATCATTGCCGATGTCGATTCCCAGGCCCGCATCTTCCAGGAGGAGATCTTTGGCCCCGTCCTGGCGGTCACCAGAGCCAAGGATTTCGAACATGCCCTCGAACTCGCCAACGATTCGGTCTACGGCCTGACTGGCGCCGTCTTCTCGCGCAGTCCCGAGCACCTGCGGCAGGCCAAGGAGCGGTTCCACGTCGGCAACCTCTATTTCAACCGCAAGTGCACCGGCGCCATGGTGGGAGCACACCCCTTCGGTGGGTTCAATATGTCCGGAACCGACTCTAAGGCTGGCGGTCCCGATTATCTCCTGCTTTTCCTGCAAGCTAAGTCAGTGGCGACTAAAATAGGGTGAAAACCTCACAGATATCTTGACGCATTCCGGCCGATAAATCATAATAGGCAACAGTCTGAGTGAAATCGAACAGACGAAATTCGGACCGCGCCGACGGATTTCGTTAGGTAAGTGCCGCGAATGAAAAGGCTTATTGTCCCTTTGTTGGTTCTGGCCGGATTGCTCCAGAACGTACACTTGGCTGACGCTCAGGCTAACCTAGCGGCAAAAAAGCCCACACCCGCGAAGAAGAAAGTCGTCAGGAGGGTGGCGGCGCCACCCAAGGTCGATCCGACGGTGGGTGATAACACCGATGGCGAAGATCTTGCCATCCGGCGCGCCGCGGTAGACGCGCTCGGGATGCAACCCGGCAGCGTCGTAGTAGTGGATCCCAACAGC
>OKRF01000442.1 GCA_900290315.1 Candidatus Sulfopaludibacter sp. SbA3
CCCCCCGCCACTCCTCCCGCTAACACTCCGGCGGTCACGCCTTCCGGTGCTTTCGTGTTCCTCTCATGTCCGAAATCCTTGGATCCCTGGTTCTCCGGAAAGAGCACCGAAACATCCGTGCGCCGAAAACCGGCGCCGCGCAGATGTTCGATGGCTTCTTCCACCGCCGTCCGGTCGGGAAAAATTCCGAAGACTGCCGTATTCTTACCTGACATGGCGTGCTCTCCTGTATAGGTCTGTGCAAGGGACTGGCCAACTCCGGACCGGCTCGGTGCGATTGCGAACCGTTTCCAAAATCGGATCAACAGGGGATAGAATACGGATTACGGAAAACCCTATGAACAACTTTGCCACTCGCCGCAATTTTCTGGGTCTCGCCGGTGCCGGCCTCGCTGCCGCTGGATTGCCCCCCGCGTACGCCAAGGTGGAACCCACGCCGTGGGGCATCAAACTGGGAATCGCTACTTACACGTTCCGCGAGTTTCCGCGCGCCGAAACCATCGCGTATATCAAGAAGCTGCAGATTCCGTGGGTGAGCGTGAAGCAGCAAGGCGTCAAGGGAAAATATCACTGGGATATGAAAGCGCCCGCCGAGGAGCAGGCGCAGGCTAAGAAGGATTTTCAGGACGCCGGCCTGAAAGTGATGAGCGCCGGCAACACCGACATGAAGGAACTGACCGCGGACGGCCTCCGGCCCCTGTTCGAATGGGCCAAGGCGGGCGGAGTGCCCATGCTGGTGGCTGCGCCCGTGCATGAGAACATCGGAGTGATCGAGCAACTGATCAAGCAGTACGACATCAAGGTGGCCATTCACAATCACGGTCCCGAGGACAAGAACTTCCCCACGCCGGAATCCGTACTGGAAGTGGTCAAAGGTCGCGACCCGCGCTTCGGCCTGTGCATGGATGTGGGCCACTCCGCGCGCACCGGCGCCGATGTGGTGAAGGCCATTGCCGAGGCCGGCAGCCGCCTGCTGGATATGCACGTCAAAGATCTTTCGACCTTCAAGCAGGGGCCGGGACAGAAGGCCGGCGACCTGCAGTGCGAGGTGGGCGAAGGCATCATGCCGTTCCCGCAGATTTTCAAGCAGCTTAAGAAAATGAACTACCAGGGCTGCGTGAACCTGGAATACGAAATCAACGGCAAAGATTCCATGTCCGGCGCCACCCAGGCTTTCAGTTACCTGCGCGGCGTGCTGGCCGGCCTGGCTGCAGCCTGAGGGCTCGGCGCATCATCCAAACGGGTATGACGAATATTCCCGCCGGCACCAAGGGCGAGCAAAAACTGCTCGTCACCAATGAAAACGCCATCAACTTCCTGGGCATGGAGGGCGCTCGTGTGCTCTCCACGCCGCACATGATCGGCTACATGGAGCGCACGTGCCGCGAGACGGTGCTGCCCTTGCTGGAGCAGGGCTACGATACTGTGGGCACGCACGTCAACGTGCGCCACCTGGCGGCCGCGCCCCTGGGGATGTCCGTGACGTTCCAGGCGGAGGTGACGGACGTGGCCGAGCGGCGGATTCAGTTTCGTGTGGAAGCCTGGGACGAGAAGGAAAAGATCGGAGAAGGCACCCACGAGCGCACCATCATCAATGTGGCTAAATTTGCGACTCGGTTGGCGGAGAAGAAGAAGTGACCCTTCCTAATAATCCGGCCTAGGATCCGACGATGGTGGACGCCGGACGCAACCCTCCAAAACTGCCTTCGCCCTCTCTTGTCGTAGTACGGGCGGCATCCCCGGACATTTGCCGATGGTAGAAGTCCAGAAGCGCAGCCTCGTCGTAATCGATGGCCCGTGCGTATTGGCGGATATAGCTGGTGTTGTAAATTCCCCCTGGCAGCTTGCGGAAATCTCCGCGTTCGATCGCCTCCAAAGAACGTACGCTGATCTTGGTCGATTCGGCGATCTGCTCTAGCGACACACCGCGATTCCTGCGAATCGTGGCCAAACCGAGGACACCCGTTTCCTCTCTCATCTACCTGCCTCTCCACCGGTACTGCGGTGGAAATATGAATTCTGGATCAGAAGCTTGTAAATTAAGGTAACACTATAACACCACTCAGTTCGTCTGATAAACTCTTTTTTCATGGGTATTTGCCGCCGGGAATTCGGGAGATGCCTGTTGGGCGGGCTGGTGGCTCACCGCCTGAGGGCGGCGCCGCGGGCTAAATTGTTGTTACTGGTAGTTTTAGAACAATTCAGGCCGGACTACCTGGAACTCCTGATGCCTCAAATGGTGCCGGGCGGGTTTCGTAAGCTTTCAGACAAAGGCGCGTGGTTTCCGGATTGCCGCCACCTGGCAAGTGGGTTCTCCGCCACGGGACTGGCCACGCTAGCCACCGGAGCCTGGCCGGCACAGCACGGAATCGTGGCTGATTCCTGGTACGACCGGGCCGCCAAGATCCGGGTCCGGGCCTCCGACGAAGCCTTGCTGGCCACTACTTTGATGTCTGAGGCCGCCGAATCCGGCTCCCGCATCGCGGTAGTCTCCATGGAAGCCGCACACGCCCGCCTGTTCGCCGGAACCCGGAAAGCGAACCTGTATTGGATGGACGATCATGGCCAGTTCCAAACCAACGGCGCCCCGCCCGACTGGCTGAAGCCCTTCAACGAACGCAAATCGCCTGAGGGGCAGCACAACGCCAAGTGGATTGTGCCCGGAGTCCGCCCGGAAGCTCCGCCGTTGCGCACGTTGACTTACGACGCCAAACATCCCGAGCAGTTTCTGGCGCTCTACAAAGCTTCGCCGTTCGGACAGGAAGCGCAGTTCGATTTGGTCAACGAACTGATCGCGCAGGAAGGTTTTGGACAGCGCAGCGCTCCGGACGTGCTGTGCGTTCTGGCCGGCTCGACGGAGCTTCTGGGCTACGAGGTGGGTGCGCGGTCGCCCCTGATGGAGCAGATGATTTTCCATCTGGACCGCCGGCTGGAAGCGCTGCTGGCGCAGTTGAGCCGCGCGGCCGGCGACACGGGTTTCAACCTGGTGTTGACCGCTGCTCATGGCGCCCCCGATGCCCCTCCCAGCTCCGCCCGCGCCCGCATGGCGGTGGATGGCGAAGTTTTGGCGCACCGCATCGAGACCGCGCTCGCGGCCCACGGCATGGGGCACGTGGAGAAGTTCCTCTATCCCTTCCTGTACATGGACAGCAGCGGGTTTCGCGACCCGGAAGAGATTCGCAAGGCCGCCGCACGGGCGGCGCTGGACCAATCGGCGGTGGCCGACTACTATACCGCCGGGGGCGATTCGTCCGCGCACAACGAGTGGCGGCAGCGCTTTTGCAACAGCTTCCACCCCAAACGTTCGGGCGATGTGATGCTCTCCTACCGTCCCGGGTACGTGGAGGATTTCGGACAGGGGCGCGGCATCTCGTACGGTTCGCTGTACAACTACGATACGCGGGTGCCGTTGATCCTCTATGGTCCGCAATTCCGCGCCGGCGTGTTTGAACGCAGTGTGGAATCGGTGGACGTGGCGCCGACTCTGGCGCGCGCCCTGGGAGTGGCGGCGCCGTCCTCCGGCATGGGGCGGGTGCTCAGCGAGGCGCTGGTGTGAGCGGCGAAGCCCGTCTGGCCACGTCGCTGTGCGGCATCGCGCTGCAAAACCCGGTGTTGGCCGCGTCTGGCACGTTCGGCTACGGCGTGGAATTCGCCGCGCAGGTGGATCTCAACAGGCTTGGCGGGCTGGTGGTCAAGGGCCTGTCGCGCGAGCCCATCGAAGGCAACCCCGCGCCCCGGTTGTTTGAAACCGAAGGCGGCATGATCAACTCCATCGGCCTGCAGAATATCGGGGTGCGGGCCTTCGTGCAAGAGAAGCTGCCGGAGTTGGCGCGGCTGCACACCGCGGTATTCGCCAATGTTTTCGGATACCAGACGGCGGATTACGTGGAGGTGGTGCGCGTGCTGGAAGATCACGCCGGCCTGGCAGGGTATGAGCTCAACGTTTCCTGCCCCAACACCACGCAAGGCGGCATCTACTTTTCCAGCGATCCCGCGTTGTTGAGCGAAGTGGTGACGGCTGTGAAGCAGGTGGCGAAGCGGCCTGTAGTGGTGAAGCTTTCGCCCAATGTGAGCGCCATCGAACCGTTGGCGCGGGCGGCGGAAGCGAGCGGCGCGGACGCCATTTCGCTGGTGAACACATTCATCGCTTTGGCCATCGATGCGCGCACGCGCCGGCCGCGCATCGGCGCCGGAATGGGCGGCCTTTCCGGTCCGGCCATTAAGCCCCTGGCATTGCGCATGGTCTGCCAGGCCGCGCGGGGCGTGAAGATTCCGGTAATCGGTATGGGCGGTATCGCCACCGGCGAAGATGCGGCGGAGTTTCTCATTGCCGGAGCCAGCGCCGTGGAAGTAGGCACGGCCACATTCTGGGATCCCGGTTCGCCCGCGCGCATCGCCGTGGAACTCGGCGCGTTCCTGCAGCGCGAAGGAATCGCCAGTGTGCGTGAGTTGGTGGGAACGCTCAAGATGTAAGGACAGTCCGAAAGGGCTATAGGGGCTGGGAAGCGCGCCGGGATAAAATCGCAGTGGAGTGGTGTCCCGGTTCGGTTGCGGTGTGCTGTTCGGGTTTTTGCTGTGTGCTGGAAGTCTGGCGCAAGACGTCACCGTAGCGCCATGCGGCGTGGCCGGAGTGACAGTCGCGGGAGCATCGTCAGCGGAGTATTTTGAAACTGTCGACGAGGTGCTGGGCGCCACGCGCTCTCCCAGCCTGAATGCTTGGCTGCCCTATGGCGTGACGCTGACCAATCGCACGTCACAGCATATCGCGGCAATTGCGGTGCGCTGGGTGGTGACCAACCACAGGGGGCAGGCGAGTCCTGTCACCGTCACCCATAGTATGTTCGATCAGCCGCGGCTGCAAGTGGCGCCCGGAAAGAGCGTGGTGGCCCTGCCGGTGGCGCTTTTAGGCACCGCTCCCCTGCCCCGTCAGTTTCAGTTGACTCCGCCTCCAGGAGTGCTCCCGGTGCAGGGTCACCTGGCCGAGTTTCAAGGCGCACGAAAAGTTCAGGCGACGTTGGATGGCGTGGTGTTTGCATCAGGCCAGTTCGTGGGGCCCGACAACGCGAAGGAGTTTGAAGAGTTAGTGGCCGAGACCACGGTCCCCGCGCATATCGCCTCGACGGTGCTCGCGATGAACGCCTCAGGGGAGGCGATCGGCACGGTGGCGGCGTGGCTGGAGGCAAACAGTAAGCTGCAGACGGGCGACCGGAATGCCCAGGTCACGGCCCGCACCGCAAAGTTGCTCCTGGATGACTACAAGCGCGGTGGGGAAGCACTCCTGTATGAAGTGGCGCAAGGCTACGCGCAGGGGCCGGGCATCAAGCTATACCGGTAGGGCTAGCGGCGCAAGAGGATTTCCCGATTGTCGTGCGCCTCGATGTTTGAGGGGTCGAGTTGCAGGGCTTTGTCGAGCTCGGTGAGTGCCTCGGCGAAGCGGCCTTGCAGCATCAGCAAGTCGCCGAGATCGCCATGCGTCATGGAGTCTGCCGGATTGAGCGCGATGGCCTGCCGGCATTCGGCAGTGGCGGCGGCCACACGGTCCTCAGACTTCAGTTGGCGGGCATGCGCGGAGAGTGCCTGTGCCAGGCGCAGGCGGACCTCCTCGAAGTTGGGGTCGCTCTCTTTCACCGTGCGGTAATTCTGGATCGCTTCTTCCAGGCGTCCGCTGCGCGCCAGGGCATTTGCCAGGTTGAAGCGTGCGGACGCGAGGGCGGGTTGCTCTTGGAGGGCGATCTGATACTCCGCGATGGCCTCGGCGAGGCGGCCGGTGGTGGCGAGGGCCAAGCCTAGCATGTTGCGCGCATCGCCGCGGGCGGGCTGGATGCGCACGGCTGCTTCCAGCATGGTGACCGCTCCCGGTGCGTCGAGGCGCGAGAGCTTGACGGCGCCCAGGTTGAAATTGGCGCTGAAGTCCGCCGGATTCTTCTCCAGGCGATGCCGCATCACGGCTTCCTGTAGCTCTCTACGCCGGTCGCCTGGGCCGCGCGGCAGCAACTGCAGCCACAAGTGGGCCATCTCATCGGTGGATTGATCGCCGGCACGCACACGGCGCGGCGGCTGGTTCGGATTGCGGACGTTGGCGGCAGAGTTGTCGTAGTGATAGCGCATCGAAATGACGGCGCCTTTGGGCAGGAACAGCGGCTCGCGGTAATCGTAGACGGCCTGCCAGTTGGAGTCCCATCTGGGGATTCGGATGAGCCACTTTCGGCTGCCATCGGGCAGCGTGGCATAGGCCTCCAGCAGTTTGCCTAGATAGTGGGCGTGCGGATAGATGGCGAGGACATCCACATCCATGGGCAGGCGGAAATCGTCGGAGACGGGAAAATCGGAAACACCGGGCGGAATGTTGAGGGCGCGGTCGTTCTCCAGTTGGACCAGGAGGGGGAAGCGCTTCTGCGGCGTCCCGGAGAAGTACAGCCCGATGGACGGGCGCACCTCTTCGGGTTTGCCGGAGGGATGCAGGTGCGTGTTGAGAACCAGCTCGTTGCCCGGATCGAGGCGCCACGCGAAGCCCTCGGGCTCGGTGTGCGGGACGCTGCCGGGCTTCCAGAACAGGAAGTGGCCGTCCGGATCGAATGGGCTTCGCAGGATGGTGACGTCCATGCCGGGAAAGCCCTTGCCGCCCGCGATCTCCTGCAGGTGCGCGGAGGCGGTGCGGTCGATCAGCAGATTGGCGTGGTGGACCAGGCGCCGGCCGCCGGGGCGGATTTCGATGGCGCGGACGTAGCGCGTCTGCGGCACGTCCGGCTGGAAGACGAAATTCCAATAGACATCGGGGCCGGAATCGGGCACCGCGGCCGGCTGTGGGGCTTCCAGGATCAGGTCCGGCGGGCCCATCTGCCACCCTTCGGTAAATGCAGGTGGGGCAGGCGGATTCTCGCCCAGAGGCGCGCCTTGCGCCACCCAGCCGGCGATG
>OKRF01000236.1:0-14389 GCA_900290315.1 Candidatus Sulfopaludibacter sp. SbA3
GGAAGGGCTCACCCGCCGAGTCCGTTCAGCGGCGAGTTTGTGCCTCGAAACTCATTTCTGGAATATGCTCTTGGTCGGTGANNCATTGTTCACGAAGGAAACGATCGGGCCCCCAGTCAGGCCTGTTGTGTTCCCCGTGATGGTGCTGTTCCTCAACAGCACCGTGCCGCCCCCGTAAATCCCCGTCCCGCAGTTTGTAATCAGCACGCCGTCGAGCGTCGCAGTGCCTCCGTTTTGAGGGCCAACACCGTAGGTTGTAAATCCGCTGATCGTGGAGTTGCGGATCACAACAGGATTCTCAGCAAGGACTCCCCCGCTGCCTTGTAGGATGGTGGAATCGACGATGGTTACCTGCCCCCCCGTCGTCTGCGAATTCACTCCGAGCACGAAATTCGATATTTGGACGTTGCCAATGGTAACGTTGCCGGCGCTCCCGTAAATCAAAAAGCCCCAGTTCTTGTACGCCGTGGGCCCTCCTCCCAGAAGAGTCAGGTTTCGAACGGTTACGTTGCTGGCACTGATTACAATAGTGTTGGTGGCGCTGTAGATGCGCCCCATCCCGCCGCCATCGATCGTCACCGGTTGATTGATATTGACAGGGCCGTAGTCGCCCGGGTCCACCACATCGATCTCCCCTCCAGAGCTCGTGTTGGCCAAGGCTCCCGCAAACGTCGCGCAGGGCGAAGAGCGGGTGCAGAGGTTCAAATCGCTTCCCGTGCTGGATACCCAACTGCGCGGATTCTGGCCGAACGCAGCGGGCAGCATCAGAAAGCAGCCGGTCGCCAGGCCGTTGAGAAAATGCTTCGTATGCATCGTTTGTGTTCCTTTCTTCGTTGGGTGGGCCGGTCTCCCCACCAAAGTTCACCGGCGACTCCGCTTCCGTGCCGCGCACGCGAGCGCACCTAGACCGCCCACAAGCAACAGGATCGACGACGGCTCCGGAGCCGATGAGGAGTTTGCCTCGAAATCAATCGACATATTGTCCACGCCAAAGACAAACGGTCCGATATCGTCCACCTCTGCGATGCGCAGTTGATAAGTCCCAGCAGAGCCGACAAAGGCAGTCAGGTCCGTGCTCAAGTGCTGATAAGAGCAGTCCGAGGGAAAACAGGAACTGGTAGTCAAGTCATTCGGGGTAGTTGTCAACGCGTTGAACAGCACCGGCGCGCCCAGATCGAACGCCGCGGCTCCGGCTGTCAGAATGTCCACCCGCGCCTGTTGGTTGATCTGGCCGCTTGCGTTCAACGTGTTGTAATCGAGCGAATCCGGAGGTGGGGGCAGGGGCTGATCGCCGCCGTTGGTGGCATCCAACCGGAAGTAGTCGAACGAAAGCGTGACTGATCCCGGCCCCGGCAGCAGAAACGATTGCAGCAGGGCCTGCGAACTGGGCCCTGCATCATCGGTCATGGCGGCGAAGCTCCCTCCCGGGGGCGCTGCGACTGGGAGCCCGTTCAATGGCGAACTCGCTCCGGTCTGTGCGTACCAGTTTCCGCCGCTGCCTGCCTCGGTGGCCAGTGTCCAGCCAGTGAAGAGGCTCGACCCGGCGCCGCCGTTCGACTCAAAGCCGCCATTGATGAGTAACTCGCCGGCATGGGCGGGCAGGACTGCGCCGGACGTAAGTAAAGCAATCAGGGGAAGCGAACAGGCTCTCATGTCTTCCTCTCCTATTTCTGAAACACGCTCGAAGTTGGCGCCCCGTTGGTGCCATTACCGTAGATCCGGTTATTGACGAAGGAAATGATGCTGCCGCCGCCAAAGGCCTGCATGCCGACCGTATTGTTGGTGATGGTGGTATTGGTGAGCTGTGCAGTTCCCCCGCTGTCAAAGCCAGTGCCCGACTGGAGCGCCACGCCGCTGTTCGTTATCAGGCAACTGTCAATCAGAGCGGTGGCTGCATCGGCCAATTTAATTCCATAGCCGGAGTTATCAATCAAGCTATCGTTGCGGAAGGCGCAGTTGGTGCCCCGGCAAAACAGGGCCGTACCTACTCCTTCGATGAGCGAGTCTGTTACCACGGTTTGCGGCCCGTCGGTGGTCACCCCCTCAGGGAACCCGGAGATGTGAACATTCCGGATACTGACACTGCCGGCTCCAAACCACACGTACACGCCCCTGCTTGCTCCGCTGGACGGTAGTATGGACAAATTGAGCAGAGACACATTTCCGCTGGTAACCTGGATGCCGTCCCCAAGGTCGAAATTGTTATGTCCAGGAGCGGTGGAAGCGATTCGCCCCATTCCGCCGCCATCGATTGTCACCGATTGCGAAATGACCACGGCTCCGTAATCACCCGCGTCGACCACATCGATTTCCCCTCCGGAGTTCGTGTTGGCGAGCGCTCCCTGAAACGTGGCGCAGGGCGCAGAGCGACTGCAATTGTTGGAGTCGCTCCCCGTGCTGGATACCCAACTGCGGAGATTCTGGGCGAATGCCCCAGGCAGCATCAGCAGCGAGACGGTCGCCAGTGTCTTGAGAGACTGAGCGGACGCCCGTTTGCGCAACAACGGCAGAGCGTGCCGGTGGACGCGATATTCAACGCGACACCGCCGCCGTTATCGCCTAAAGCATAATCGTCGACGAAGAAATCCAGCGTCGTCGTATTCGTGAGGGTGAGTGTATCGATAAAACCGGCCGTCGAGGTTCCTGGAAGTAAGTCGGCCGGGATGCCGTACCGCCCATCCCAAGTGGTGCCCGTTGCGGCGGCCGCTTCTGCTTGCGTGCCAAAGATGCCATTCGTAAATGGGCCGCTGGTAGGGATTGGTCCAAAATCGTCTTTGAGAA
Organism: Candidatus Sulfopaludibacter sp. SbA3; assembly: GCA_900290315.1. Lineage (GTDB taxonomy): Bacteria > Acidobacteriota > Terriglobia > Bryobacterales > Bryobacteraceae > Sulfopaludibacter. Next base: position 2,782 of record OKRF01000236.1, read on the forward strand.
CGGTAGCGGTCCCGTTGCCATGGTCGGCCCCGATCATGAAGCTCCACACCCAATTGGCGGAACTCGGATACCCCTCGAAGTTCCAGGCCGAATAGTTACCGGTCGTGGCGGCGTTGGTTATGGTGTAGGTCCCTGGGTCAAGTGTCAGTTGGAGCGGACCCGGTTCCCCCGTGTTGACAAGGTTGACCACCGTTCCCGGGAGCACATTCTGCGGCCCACTGCATTGACTGCATCCCCAGCCGCTGGGGCCGGCGCTGATGTCGACCACCGCGGCGCTTGCCGGACGGCCGATTGTGAGTACGGCTGCGGCACAAACCATCCACGAAACGGGAGCCCTGTTGTTCAGTGCGCGGCTCCCTGCCTTGACGTTCATTTTGACTTTCATCCCATTCCCTCCCTCCGGCGCTTTGCGATCCGGGCCAAAAAAACGGAAATTCTCTCTGCTTGGATACGCACCAATCGATCTCAAAGTGGGCCAAAATACTTCGGTAGAACGGAAAGGTCTCTCAGGAGTGCCGTGCCGGGGCCAGAGGAATTCACTCAACTGCTGTTGAATAGCAGGGCCTGCGCGGCGTCCAGTGACAGCGGGCCCGACGGGTCGATGGTGAAACCGGCGCTACGCCTGCACGGCTGCACCTGGCTGGTTTGGGGGCGACGGCTATACGTTGCTGCATACCGCGGCTGTGCCGGGCCGTCCTGGGAGCAGAACGAGTGACCAGGCGGTCAAAGACAGAGTGGTCGCTGGTGGTGCAGCTTGCCGATTCCCTCCGAAGTCGCGGATACCCTGGTGGGTCTGGTGGCAAGGCGCGGCCCTCAGGCGGCCCACCAGCAGAAATTCCGGGCGCGGGCTAGCGCCGGGTATCAGAAAGCCCTGGCGTTGTATGATGGTTTGCGCGACAGGGGCGTGCTGCCGAAGGCCAACGAGAAGACGTCGGCGAATTGAAAGAGAAGCTGGAAAAGGTCAGGCGTGCCGTGCAATGATACGCGGCGGCCATCCCCCCAATTTTCGCCGGCAGTACCCCCAGAAAGAGTTTGAAATTCCCCCCAAACAACCCCGGCTTTCTAAGAGCGCTCCGATAGGATTCCTGGTTTAATTAGGTTACGGACATGAAGGATTCTGATGAGGGCCTAGGCGTGGCGGAGGGAATCCGTGCAGCGTGCATTCTGGTGGTGGATGATGACACTCTTGTCTTGCGTCTACTGGAACGCGTTCTGGCGATGGAGGGGTACTGCGTCTCCGGCGTGGCGTCGGGCAGCGGAGCCGTTCAGGCAATCGCGTCGAACCTGTACGATGTTCTGATCCTGGACCTGGGGCTCCCGGATATCGACGGATTCGATGTTTTGCGCGCGGCCCGTGCCAAGACCACAAACTTGAAGATCATTGCCACTTCAGGTTATCTGCCGGAAAATGTACTGAAGATTGCGACTCACCTCGGTGCCGACGCGGGTTTGGAAAAGCCGGTGGCGCCGGCGCGTCTGGTCGAGACCGTGCGCAGCCTCCTGGCGTCCCCAGCCTGACGGTCGCTGGTATTTTGGTAGCGCCGCAGATCTTATCGGCGGTTCTTTTAGTTGCGGCTCCGTTGCTGATTGGGACCCCGAAACTTCATGAAAGACCGGCTGTTGGTAACGCCGGCGGTTTTGCCACCGGTTGCACTCGCCGACCGGCGACGAGATCGCCGGCGTTACCCAGTCGCTCGGCATCCTGGATCTTCGAGGGTGTTGCCCCCGGCGCAAGCTACTTGAGCATACGGTCCAGCTCGGTGAAGAGGGCTTTGCCTTCGAAGACGTCCCGGGTGGTGAGGCTGTAGAGGTAGTCGCTGCGGATGTCGCCGTTGGCGTCGATGATGTAGAGGTGAGGGAAGTTCATGGTGCCGCTACGGATGTAGGAGAACATCATCTGGCCGGCGTCGAACAGGATCGGGTAGGTGGCCTTGTGGGCGGCGATGTAGCCCGCAACCGTGTTGCCATTGTCTTCCGGCGCCTTGACCACTGCCAGGATCTGGATTTTGCCGCCGTATTTCTGCTCCGCCTGGTGGAGAATGCCGGCAAATGCGTTGCAGTGGGGGCAGGTGGTCTGCATGAATTCCAGGAGGACCACCTTACCTCGGAAATCGGCGAGATCGAACACCTGCATTTTGGAATCGGGTAGGGCAAATCCGGGTGCGCGCCGTTGCGCGGCGAATGCGGCGAGGGCCGCGATGCTCAATAGGATGGCCAGTTTTCTCATTTCTCAGTTCACCTTACCATGTTCTGCAAGGATTCTTCATACGGCGCGCGAGCCACGCCATTCTCCGTAATGATGGCGCTGACGTAGCGCGCCGGTGTCACATCAAACGCGGGATTCTGCACGGCGGTTCCGGTAGGCGCCACCTGGTGGCCGAACATGTGGGTGACCTCCGCCGCCGCGCGCTGCTCGATGGGGATTTCGTCTCCCGAACGGAGGGTGAGATCCAGCGTGGAAACGGGCGCGGCAACGAAGAACGGCACGCCGTTCTCTTTGGCCAGGACGGCCACCGAATAGGTGCCTACCTTGTTAGCCACGTCGCCGTTGGCGGCAATGCGGTCAGCGCCAACCACCACGCAGCCGATGCGCCCGGCTTTCATGAAATGGCCGGCCATGTTGTCCGTGATGAGGGTAGTGGGGATGCCATCCTGCTGCAACTCCCAAACGGTGAGGCGCGCGCCTTGCAGGAAGGGGCGTGTCTCGTCGGCGAATACGTCCACCTGCTTGCCGGCGGCGATGGCGGCACGAATCACGCCCAGGGCCGTGCCGTACCCCGCAGTGGCCAGCGCGCCGGCGTTGCAGTGCGTCAGAACCGTCTTATGATCGGGGACCAGTTCGGCGCCGTGACGGCCGATAGCGCGGCAGATAGCGATATCCTCTTCCCGGATGATCTGGGCTTCGGCCACCAGGCACCGGCGAATCTCGGCAATGGGGCTGCCGCGCAGGGACGCGTACAGCCGCTTCATCCGGCCGATGGCCCAAAACAGGTTGACCGCGGTGGGCCGGGTTTGCCCCAGGGTCTGGCAGATGGCCTCCACCTGTGCATCCAGGTCCGATTCGCCGGCCTGCAGCAATCCCAGGGCGACGCCCATGGCCGCGGCCACACCGATAGCCGGCGCCCCGCGGATGATCATGTCGCGAATCGCCGCGGCTACTTCCTGGTAGGTCCGGCAGGTGACGTATTCTTCATGGAGTGGCAGGCGGGTCTGGTCGATCATCACCACCGCGCCGTCGATCCACTGAATGGTTTCTACCATAGATGGGGCAGATCCTTCCTTGAGCTGAAGAGGGCGAGAAAGAGAAACGCGTTGTACGAAGCGTGCATCGCGGCAGCGGCGCGAGTCGAGCCGGTCTGGTGCCGCATGGCGCCGAAGCCGACGCCGGCCAGGGAAATGACCACGGCGTGCCGCCAGGAGTTTCCGTATTCGTGAAAATGCAAAATGCCGAAGGGAATGGCCGCGCCCAGGATTCCGTAGATCGGGCCCACGCTGCGGACCAGCAGTGGCTGGAGAAATCCGCGAAAGGCCAGTTCTTCGGCCGCTGGTGCGATGGCGATGCCGAAGAAAGCGAGCAGCAGAAGCGACGTGCGGTCCTGCATCATCTCGGTGATCTCGTTGGATGTCTGGGGCGTCTTGAGGAGGGAAGCGGCAATCGCCACGCCCACCGCGGTGGCCACGCCGGCAGTCACCACCCAGAAGGAAGGCAAGGGCAAAGGCAGCCAAGCCAGGGAGCGCCAGAATGGTTTGCCGTACTGCATGCGGAACATCATGGCGACGGCGGCGAACACGAAAGCGTATCCCAGAATCTGCGCGGGCAGGAGTTCGGCCACTACCAGGACGGGGCGGTAGTGGAACAGCCACAGGACTCCGTGGACCAGCAGGATGCCGAGGGCCATGCAGGGCACGGTCATCGCGGCGATCAGCAGCAGGTCGACGTAGCTCCAAAAAGGGTACGGCTCAGGCGGCGGCTCTGCCGGTGGAATGACAGGCGGTTCGGGAATCGAATCCTGGGGCTCGTCGCCAGTCATGCATCCTTCTCGATGAGGGCGGCGGCCAGCAGGGGAAGCATGATTTCGTGGTGGCCTGTGATGGCATAGCCTTTGCCGCCTGCTCCGCCGGCGTGGGGGCGCTCCACCACGTTAACGCGGGGGCGGTAGTGCTGGAGAAAATCGAAATTGGCGGTCGTGAAGGCGCCCAGCGGGTGGCCCAGGTTTCGGACAGCGCTGACAGCTTTCAGGAAGACCTCCGGCATGACCACGGCCGAGCCCACGTTGAGATAGACGCCGCCATCGTGGAGTTCGGTCACGCAGGAGCAGAGCAGGCGGAAATCGCGATGGGTGGCGCTGCCGATAGCCGCCGGATCGGCCGCCGGATGCATGTGCGGCGTATCCGTCCCGATGGCGACGTGCACGGTGACGGGCGTGCCATGCCTATACGCCTGGACCAGCAGGCTGGACCCCGCGTGCCGGGCGTGGGAGTCCAGCCAGCGGCCGAGGGCTTCGCCCATGCCCACGTTGTCGCCGTCGCCTTGGGCGATGGCGTGATTCATTTCGCGCCCGGTCTCTTCAGCCGCGCCGAAGCGCCCATCGGGGAGGACGGCTTCCACGTCTTCGCTGGTGTGGCCGGCGAGGGCGATTTCGAAATCGTGGATGGAGGCGGAGCCGTTCATGGCGAAGGCGGTGGCGTAGCCGCGGTGCATCATGTCGGCGAGGACCGGGGCGAGGCCGCACTTGATCACGTGGCCGCCCATGCCCCAGATAATGGCCTTCCGCTGCGCCCGCGCCTGGGCGACGGCGGCGGCCACGGCGCGAAGGGAATCCGCGGCCAACAGGTGCGGCAGGGAATCCAACAGCGCCGCTACCCCCGCGCCCTTATGGTAAAGGGACGCGAACTGCGTGGTGTTGACTTTGCCGCCACGCTCCTGCAAACCCACGGTCTTGAGGGCGGCGAGATCCAGAGGCTGCTGGTGGTACTTGCTCATGCCGCCCTTCCGTTGCCCCGGCCCAGGGCTTTGCGCAGCGCCTCGGCAGTGTAGCTCTTCTTGGAGCGGCTGACCTGCTCGGGGGTTCCGCTGGCGACTACCCGTCCGCCATATTCGCCGCCGTCCGGTCCCAGGTCGATGATCCAATCGGCGGTTTTCATGACGTCGGTGTTGTGCTCGATCACCACGACGGTGTTGCCAAGCCCGACCAGGCGCTGCAGAACGTCGAGCAACTTGCGGACGTCGTCAAAATGGAGCCCCGTGGTGGGCTCGTCCAGCAGGTAGAAGGTGCGGCCGGTCTGGCGCTTGCTCAGTTCCTTGGCAAGTTTGATGCGCTGCGCTTCGCCGCCGGAAAGGGTGGTGGAGGATTGGCCCAGGTGCACATACCCCAGGCCGACATCGTGCAGTGTCTGGAGCTTGGCCTTGATCTGCGGAAGGTTTTCCATGGCTGCTCAAGCTTCCTCCACAGTGGTCTCCAGCAGATCGGCAATGGAATAGCCCTTGTATTTCACCTGCAAGGTTTCGCGATTGTAGCGGCGGCCGCGACAAACGTCGCAGGTCACATAGACGTCCGGCAGGAAATTCATCTCGATGCGCTTGAGGCCGTCGCCCTGGCAGGCTTCGCAGCGCCCGCCTTTGACGTTGAAGCTGAAGCGCCCAGGCTTGTAGCCACGCTCGCGCGATTCCGGCAGCATCGCGTACAGATCGCGAATTAGGGTAAAGAGGCCGGTATAGGTGCAGGGATTGGAACGCGGGGTGCGGCCGATCGGCGCCTGATCGATGCGGATCACCTTATCGATGTTCTCGATGCCTTCGATGGCGGCGTGCGCGCCNNGAGCCAGCGAGCGGTACAGTATCTCGTTCACCAGGGTGGATTTGCCGCTTCCCGATACCCCCGTCACCACAGTGAGCAGGCCCAGCGGGATCTCTACATCAATGTCTTTCAGGTTGTGTTCGGTGGCTCCGCGGATCGCCAACTTCTTCCCGTTCGGCTTGCGGCGTGCGGCCGGGACGGGAATCTCGAGGGCGCCGCAAAGGTACTGGCCGGTGAGCGAGTCGGGATTGCCCGCGATCTCCTCCGGCGTGCCCTGCGCCACCAGGCCGCCGCCCAGACGGCCGGCGCCGGGTCCCAGGTCGATCACGTAATCGGCGCGCTCGATGGTCTCGGCATCGTGCTCCACCACCAGGACGGTGTTGCCCATATCGCGAAGCTGAGTCAAGGTTTCAAGCAGGCGGCCGTTGTCGCGGGGATGCAGGCCGATAGAGGGCTCGTCGAGCACATAGAGAACGCCGCGCAGCTTGGAGCCGATCTGCGTGGCCAGGCGGATGCGCTGCGCCTCGCCGCCGGAAAGAGTGGCGGCGGAGCGGTCGAGGCTCAAATAATCCAGCCCCACGGCCGAGAGAAATTCCAGGCGGCGGCGAATTTCGTCCTGCACGCGCCCGGCGATCTGCTGTTCGCGCTCGCTGAGTTCCCAGCCGCGCACCGTCATCAGCGCGCGGGCGAGGGGCAGCGCGGTGAACTCGGCGATGGAGAAATTCTTCACGCGCACGGCGAGTCCCGAGGGCCTCAGGCGCTTGCCGTGGCAGGCCGGGCATTCCACCGGCGACATGTACTCGGTGAGCCACTCGCGATACGCGTCGGTGGTGCCTTCGTAACTGCTCTGCAGGGTGGCGAGGATGCCGGGTTCTCCATCCGCGCCATTCAGCAGGATGTCGCGCGACTTGGGCGGCAGAGCGTCGAAGGGTTTCTTCAGGTTGACGCGGTGCTGCTTGGCCAGCGCTTCGATCTGCTGCTGCATGTTCCACGAACTGCCGCCCGGACCCATTCCGCCATCGAACAGGGGCTTGCCGGGGTCGACGATGACTTTGTCGGGGTCGAAGGCCCACTTGCTGCCGAGTCCGTGACACTCCTCGCAGGCGCCGTACGGGCTGTTGAAGGAAAACGAGCGCGGCTCCAGTTGCGGAATGCTGGTGCCACACTCGGTGCAGGCCAGCTTCTGCGAGTAGAGGCGCTCTTCGCCGTTCACCACCGCGATCAAAACCAGGCCATCGGCAAGCTTGGTCGCGGTTTCGATGGAGGCTTCCAGGCGCTTTTCAATACCCGCCTTGACCAGCAGGCGGTCCACCACCACTTCGATCGTGTGATTCTTGCGCTTGTCGAGCGGGATGTCTTCATCCAGGGAGCGGAGAACTCCATCGATGCGGGCGCGCACGAATCCCTGGCGGGCCAGTTTTTCGAGGTCCTTTTTATACTCGCCTTTCCGGCCGCGGACCACCGGCGCCATCACCATGATCCGGTCTCCCGGCTTGAGGGCCAGAACATGTTGCAGAATCTGCTCGGTGGTCTGGCGGGAGATTTCGTTGCCGCAGACGGGGCAGTGGGGAATCCCGATGGACGAATACAGGAGGCGCAGATAGTCGTAGATTTCGGTGATGGTGCCGACCGTGGAGCGCGGGCTGCGGCTGGTGGTTTTCTGTTCGATGGAGATGGCGGGGCTGAGGCCGTCGATGGAATCGACGTCCGGGCGCTCCATCTGGTCCAGGAACTGGCGGGCGTACGTGGAGAGGGTTTCGACGTAGCGGCGCTGGCCCTCGGCGTAGATGGTGTCGAAGGCCAGCGAGGATTTCCCCGACCCGCTCAATCCGGTGATGACCGTGAGCGTGTTTCGCGGGATTTCGATATCGATGTTCTTCAAATTGTGCTGGCGCGCGCCATGCACCGTGATGCGGTCGAGCATAGTCGAATGTTTGGCTGGATCTTTTATTGTGACTGAAAATGGGGGAAAAGCAAAACGAGCATCACTCGCGCCTGGCAGCGCCGCCGATCTTGTCGGAGGCTCCTGTGGGACAGACGATCGTTTTGTGGCGTCTGTCAATTAGGGGCGGACCGCCCTGCAAAACTTCATGAAAGGCGGTAACGCCGGCGATCTTGTCGCCGGTAGGCGAGCGAAGCGAGCCGCACGCAACCCCGGCCCCTGTTTTTCGATCCTGTCGTCTTCCGATTTCGTCGCATGCCTTGTGGGCGGTTGAGAATTGCGCTATAACTGCTCAAGAGTGCGGAAGTGTAGCCAATGCGGAGGGAGCTTGCGGCGAGTGCACCGCACGTTCTTCGAACGCTTCAGTTACATGGCCATTTATGCTTGTAAGGAATGCCAGAACGAGGAGTTTTTCCCGCGGCGTTACAAGTTCCATTTCGGCCCGCACGCCCGTTGTCCGCGGTGCGGTACCTACCGCATTTCCAAGCTCAAAGAGAAGGATGGAATCGACCCCATGTACGTGGGCTTCCTGAACTTCCTGGAGCACATCGCGGGGGGAAGGCTGTTCCACTGCAAGTTTTGCCGCTGCCAGTTCTACGACCGGCGCCGCACCCAAGCCGAAGCCGCCGCTGCTGCCGAAGCAGCGGGCAAAGAGGAAATCACGAACCCACCGGGTGCGGCCAGTTCGGATGCGTAAAGGCTCCGCCATCCACCCATAGGGTCTGGGCGGTGACGAAATCGGCTGCATCGCTGGCAAAAAAGGCGACTGCGCGGGCGACATCCACAGGCTGCCCTACACGAGCCAGGGGAGTGAGGGAGGCCCAGGTTCCGGCATAGTCGCCCATCTCCAGTTTGGTGCGTTCAATTTCGATGGCGCCAGGGGCTACGCAATTCACGGTGATGCTGTATTTCCCCAACTCCATGGCCGCCACCCTGGTGAACATTTCGATGCCGCCTTTGCTGGCGGTGTAGCTGACCAGGTTGGGAAAGGGCACCTTGTTGCAACCGGAGCCGATGTTGACGATGCGGCCGCCGCCCTGCTGCTTCATGTGCCGGCCGGCGAGCTGGGTGCAAAGAAAGCAGCCTTTCAGGTTGGTGGCGATGACGCGATCCCATTCGGCCTCGGCCAGATCCAGCAGGGGCTTCCAGACCTGGGTGCCGGCGTTATTGACCAGAATGTGGAGGCGGGGGAAGCGCGCCAGCACCTCTTCGAACATGCGAGCGGCGGCGGCGGCGTTGCCGACATCGGCGGAGACGGCGAAGGCGGTGCGGCCCATGGCGGCGATTTCCGCCACGGTAGCTTCCGCGCCGGCTTGGTCGGAATGGTAATTGACGGCGACATCGCACCCCTGCCGGGCGAGTTCCAGGGCGATGCCCTTGCCTATTCCTTTGCTTGCTCCGGTGACGAGTGCGGTCTTCGATTCGAGTGCCATTCCTATAGAGTAGACTCAGTAGATGATGACGGAGCAAGCGGCATTAGGGGCGGGGGACCAGGGGCGAAGAACTGGGGCCGGGGGCCAGGGGCCAGGGGCCAGGGTTGTATTGCTCGCTTCGCTCGCGGTGCCGGTCGCTGGTTCTTTTCATCAAATCTCGCGAGCAGAACGCCCACTCCACCACCGCGCCGCCTTCTCTAAAATAGTGACGCGAGCGCAGCGAGCAACTACCCCCCGGCCCCTGGCCCCTGGCCCCCGAAACCTTACTGTGCAACTTATAGTGATTGAGTGTGACGCCGGCAAGCGTCTGGACGTTTTGCTGCACGAGCGCTTCGCAGAATTCAGCAGGTCTCGCATTCAGGAGTGGATTCGGGCGGGCCGCGTCCAGGTGAATGGCGGGACGGCGCGCGCGGCGTACCTGGTTCGGGCGGGGGATGCGATCCATGCGGAACCGGCGGATCCGCCGGCGCTGCACGCCGTGGCCGAGGACATCCCGCTGACGATTCTCTACGAAGATGATGACCTGGTGGCGATCGATAAGCCGGCCGGCATGGTGGTGCACGCCGGTGCGGGCGTCCATTCGGGAACGCTGGTGAATGCCCTGCTGCATCGCTTCCAGGCGCTTTCGGGAGTGGGTGGGGCGCTGCGGCCCGGCATTGTGCATGGGCTGGATCGCTTCACCAGCGGGGTCCTGCTCGTGGCGAAAAACGATGCCGCACATCAGCGCCTGGCGGCCCAATTCTCGCACCGCCAGGTGGAAAAGGTGTACCTGGCGATGGTGCACGGCGAAGTCAAGCAGGAGCAGGGCCGGATCGAGCGGCCCATCGCCCGCGACCCGGTGCATCGCACGCGCATGACGGCGCGGCTGGACGAAGGCCGCGCGGCGTGGAGCGAATACCGCGTTTTGCGCCGCTTCCCGCAGTTCACCCTGCTGGAGGTACGGATCGGAACCGGGCGCACGCACCAGATTCGCGTGCATCTTTCGAGCATCGGGCACCCGGTGGTGGGCGACACGCTGTACGGCGCGCCGGCGCGCATCGAGGGCCGTCCGCCACTGGGACGGTATTTTCTGCACGCCCACCGGATCCGGTTCCAGCATCCCTCAACGGGGGCCGAGATTGTGCTCACTTCGCCTTTGCCGGCAGATTTGGAGCATTGGGGGTAACGCCGGCGGTCTTCTCGCCGGTCGGCCAAGGTGAGAGCGTGATAATCTCAACAATATGAGATCTCTCGCGGCCGCCATTCTGCTGGCCGTTGCGCTTTTGGCCCAACAGCCGCAGACCGCCCCCGTTCGCGCCGACGAGCCCACGCGGATAACCGTCAACGTAGACCGCGTCAATATGCTGTTCACCGTGATGGACAGGAAGGGCCGCTTCGTCACCGACCTGACGAAGAACGATTTCGAAGTGATCGAAAACAAGCGCCCTCAAGTGATTCAGGAATTCTCGGCGGAAACCGACCTGCCGCTGCGCCTGGGCGTCCTCATCGATACCAGCAACAGCATCCGGGACCGCTTCAAATTCGAACAGGAAGCCGCCAGTGAGTTCCTCCGCAGTGTGATGCGCAGCCGCCAGGATAAGGCGATGATCGTCAGCTTCGACACCTCCGCCGAGCTGGTTTCCGACCTGATTGAAAATCCCGACAAGCTGGTGGCCGCGATTCACGACTTGCGCCCCGGCGGCGGGACCGCCCTGTACGATGCCATCTACTTTGCCTGCCGCGACAAGCTGTCGCAGGATCAGCCGAGGACCAAGTTCCGCCGCGCGATCGTGGTACTAAGCGATGGCGACGACAACCAGAGCCGCTACACGCGCGACCAGGCTCTGGAAATGGCGCAGAAGGCGGACGTGGTCATCTACACGATTTCGACCAACATCAGCCGGAGCGATACGGATGGCGACAAGGTGCTGAAGTATTACGCCGATAAGACCGGGGGGCGCCCTTACTTCCCGTTCAAAGTGGAAGATCTGGCGCAGTCCTTCGAGAACATCAACAACGAACTGACGCACCAGTACATTATTCTGTATCGTCCCGAGCCGCTGAAGACGGACGGTCTCTTCCACCCGGTGGATCTGCGGGTGAAGGGCCACAAGGAGCTGATAGTCCGCGTGCGTCCGGGATATTACGCGCCTAAGATGTAGGAAGGCAACAAGCCTCACTCTCGAAAACGGCTGCGCCGTTCGGAAGATGACAGACGACAAAAGACGATCGTCTGTCCCACTCGGCTACCCGTCGGAGAATCGCTTTCCGTTCACGTCCTGAACGAAAATCGCGGCTCCAGCCTCATCAGCTTGATCACCTTATAGACTGCGACATTGACGCTGCGCAACACAACCTTGACGGCTTTGGTGTCTGCGCTACCCGCTAACTTCTCCAACGCTCCGAGGGCGCGCGGATCGATGCGCTGCACGCCGGAGAAATCCAGGACTACTTCT
>OKRF01000236.1:14399-23985 GCA_900290315.1 Candidatus Sulfopaludibacter sp. SbA3
GCCAGACTGTATTCATCGGCATACGGAAGATCATCCTTCGCTGTTGCTTGTTGAGTCACGCGCCGCCCCCGATAAGCCTTCCACAAGAGATCGGCCAATTCGCTCACCAGGGGCATGCGCGGGTTCGTCGGCCGCCACGAAGGGTCGTCGAAGGCAATCTCGGCTAAACCAGGTACCGCCCGCTCGAATTCTCCCTGCGAGATTCCTTCGTCGGCGATCGAGCGCGGAATTGCCAGCCGGTCGAGTAACTGTTCGATCGCCGCCAACAGGCGGTCCACCTTTTCTGCAATCGTGTTACCGCCCATGCCAAGCAGGTCCGCTACCATGGCGTATTTCTTGTGCGCAACATACGCTCGTTGGTGCGGCGAAGGCATGAACTTGGTGGGCACGGACGCGTTATATGCGACGACGTGCGGTAACAGGAGCGCGTTGGCGCGGCCGTGTGCCACGCCGAAGCGCGCACCGAACGCGTGCGCCAGCGCATGACACACCCCCACCGACGCGTTGGAAAAGGCCAGCGCCGCAATGCAGGCGGCATTGTGCATCATACTCCGTGCCTCTTCATCGCCGGGATGCTCGTAGGCGATGGGCAGGTACTTGAACACCATCCGGATGGCTTGCATGGCATGCGCGTCGGTGTACGGTGACGAGTAAACCGAAACCCCGGCTTCCAGAGCGTGGGTCAAACAGTCAATGCCGGTATCGGCAGTGAGCCGTTTCGGCATGGACATGACGAACTGCGGATCGACGATCGCCACATCCGGACTGAGCGAGTAGTCCGCCAGCGTTACCTTGCGCCCGCGCTCTTTATCGATCAGCATGGCGATGGGCGTGACTTCGCTGCCTGTTCCACTGGTGGTGGAGATGGCGATCAGGCGCGCCCGGTTTGTCTTTTCAGTCGGGAACTCGGCTACACGCTTGCGAATATCCAGGAACGGCGCGCCCAGTTCCTCCAAGTCCGCCTGCGGAGACTCGTACTTGAGCCGCATGATTTTAGCCGCGTCGATCACCGATCCGCCCCCCAGCGCGACAATTTGGTCTGCTTTGTAAAGACGGAGCGCCTCCACTCCTTCACTGACCACGCTGGCTTCCGGCTCCTTGTCCGGAATCACCAGGACATGCACGTGGGTTTGCGGCGGAATGTTCTGGCGGACGATGTCCACGTGGCCGATTTGTTCCAAAACCGGGCTGGTGACTACGATTGTGGATCGCGACGGGAAACGGCCGATATTCTCCACGGCGTTCCTGTTGAAGTAAATCTGGTTGGGAATCCGGAACCACATATGGGCTTGTGTCCTCCGCGCCACCCGTTTGATATTGAGGTAGTGATACACATTCACGTTATCGGTCGTGCTGTTACCGCCGCCAGTTCCGCAGCCGAATGAAAACGTGGGAACCATGTCGTTGTAAACGCCGCCGATGGCGCCTATGGATCCTGGAGAATTCACAATGATCCGCCCTGCGTTGATGGCCTCACTGAACTTCCGGATCACCTCGTCGTTGCGCGAGAAGACCACCGCGGTATGTCCAATGCCGCCCGCATGGTTGACGTCGACGCACACTTTGAGGGCTTCATCGACGGAGTGTGCCCGGTAGACCGCCAGCAACGGGAACAGTTTCTCCACCGAGAGAGGATGTTCCCGGCCGACGCCCTGAATCGGCGCGATCAGGAGCCTGGTATTCGGCTTGACCGATAGACCGATCACACCGGCGATGGTAGTCGCTTTCTGGCCGATGGCCATTGGCCGCGCGAATCCTGTTTCGGGATCGATCACCGTGCGGCCCAGCAGCTCCGTCTCTTCCGCGTTGCAGATATGGGCGTCCAGATCCGCAAACTTCTTCAGGACGAGGTCGTAAACCTCATCATCGATCACCAGCGTTTGCTCCGAGGCGCAAATCGTTCCGTTGTCGAAGGTCTTGGAGGTCAGGATGTCGACCACGGCCATGTCAAGGTCCGCCGTCTTGTCCAAATAGACTGGCGTATTGCCAGCCCCCACGCCTAGAGCCGGTTTGCCGGAACTATACGCCGCTTTGACCACGCCCGGTCCACCGGTGGCGTCAATCAGGCCGACGTGCTTGTGGTGCATGAGGTAGGCATTGTCCGGTAAGGTGGGCGATTCCAGACACGTAAAAACACCCTCCGGAGCACCGTGCTTTACGGCCGCCTCGTACATGATTCGCACGGCCTCGCTGCAACAGCGCCACGCTTTCGGATGGGGACTGAAGATCACCGCGTTCCGGGTCTTGATAGCCATGATGCACTTAAAAAGAACCGTGGCTGTCGGGTTCGTAATCGGCGTCAGCGAGAAGAGCACGCCGATGGGCTCAGCCACCTCCACTAGGTTGCGCTCCGGAATCTCGCGAATCTGGCCAACAGTCCGTTTGTCCTTGACGTAGTTATAGACAAACTCCGTGGCCACCATGTTCTTCATCGCTTTGTCTTCCATCACCCCGAGCCGGGTTTCCTCAATAGCCAGGCGGGCCAGGTATTGAGCCTGCTCCATCCCAGCCGTGACCATGGGCTTAACAATGCGATCGACGTCCTCTTGCGTGTATTGGGTGAAGACGGCGGCAGCGGTTCTCGCTTGATGGACCAACCCCTCCAGGTAACCAATACGTTCTTCACTGAGACATGGCACATTTTCTGGCATACGATTCATCCTTCTGATACGCTTCCACGTCCGTAAGGGAACTACGGGGCGGACCGAGCCGTTTGGCTCCGATGCTTCCTGGACAACGGCAGTCTCCGACTGATGCGATGTCTCAATTCGTTTACGCGGCGCGACCGTGGCTCGCGCAGCGGCTGTCCCGACCCCCACCATCGGAAGTTGGCGCTTCGGGCAACTCCCGTAACAATTTAGCAGGAAACAGATCTCTTTACCTGATAATATCCTCCTACCGCCCTGATAGCATGTCAATCCCAGATAGTGCGGCGGAGGGAGGGGCCTCGCACCTGAAGGCCGACTCTCTCGAAAATGAGAACGACGTATCTCCCGCAAAGCGGTGGCAGGCGTTTGATTTCGCCGCCCTTGCGAAAATCAGTTGCCTCTCTCGAAAATGCCCGCAGCCCGAAGAAGACAGACGACAAAAAACGATCGTCTGTCCCACGGGGCTAACGAATTCTCATCCCACCGGTCAGCACCCGCGCCCATCCTCGACTCGCGATGCGCCCGAGTCACGCCCCGTTCAATCCGACACAGTCGGTGGCGTTGCTGGCCCCGGCCCCCATTCCGCTACACTAGAATTTAGCCCAACCTCTTAAGGAATCTCCGTGACAGGTCACGAAACCAGACAGCTCTTTCTCGACTTCTTTGCCGCTCGCGGACACCGCGTGGTCCGCAGCTCTTCGCTCGTCCCCGCGAACGATCCCACACTGCTGTTCACCAACGCAGGCATGAACCAGTTCAAGGACACCTTCCTCGGCATGGAAAAGCGCGACTACGTCCGCGCCGCCAGCTCCCAGAAATGCGTCCGCGCCGGAGGCAAGCACAACGACCTGGAAAACGTCGGCTACACTCGCCGCCATCACACCTTCTTTGAGATGCTCGGCAACTTCTCTTTCGGCGACTACTTCAAAGCCGAAGCCATCGACTTCGCCTGGGACCTGATCACCAACCGCTACGGCCTGCCCAAAGACAAGCTCTACGTCACCATCTTCCGCGAGGACGATGAAGCCGAAGCCCTCTGGCAGAAAGTCGCCGGCGTTCCCAAGAGCCGCATCTTCCGCCTCGATGAAAAGGACAACTTCTGGCAGATGGGCGAAACCGGCCCCTGCGGCCCATGCTCGGAGATCCACTACGACTTGGGCATCGAAGCCGCCGAGCCCGGCCGCGAAGACGAACAGTTCCCCGACGATGCCGGCGGACGCTTCGTCGAAATCTGGAACCTGGTCTTCATGCAGTTCGATCGCGATAGCGCCGGCCACTTTACACCCCTGCCGCGTCCCTCCATCGATACTGGCATGGGCCTGGAGCGCATCGCCGCCGTCATGCAGGGCAAGCTCTCCAACTACGAGACCGACCTCCTCAATCCCATCATCGAGCGCGCCGCCAACCTTTTTAGCGTGACTCCCGGCGCCGATCCGCGCGTCGATACGGCCCTGCGCATCGCCGCCGATCACGCCCGCGCCTCCGCCTTCCTGATTCACGATGGCGTGCTGCCTTCCAACGATGGCCGCGGCTACGTGCTGCGTAAGATCATGCGCCGCGCCATGCGCAACGTCCGCCTGATCGGCGTCGAAGATCAGTTCCTCTACAAGCTAACCGGCTTTGTGGCCGAGCTCATGCAGCCCGCTTATCCCGAGCTGATGGAGAGCGTCCAGCGCGTGGCCCGCGTGGTGAAAGACGAAGAGCACCGCTACGCCACCACCTTCCTGGAGGCCGAGAAGGTCTTCAACGACGAAGTCAAAAAGCTGACCGGCCACACCATCCCCGGCGCCGTTTCCTTCAAGCTCTACGACACCTACGGCCTGGCGCTCGACGAGCAGGAAGAGATGGCTCGCGAAAAAGGACTCACACTCGATCGCGCCGCCTTCGATGCTGAAATGGAGCAGCAGCGCGAGCGCGCCCGCGCAAGCTGGAAGGGCGCAGAGAAGGGCGCAATGGTGCCCGCCTACCAGAAGCTGCTGGAGCAGGACCGCACCAAATTCCTGGGCTACGAGGAACTCGAAGCCACCTCGCGCGTCATCGGCCTGCTGCTGGAAAAGCAGCTCGTGGATCACGTCCCCGCCGGCACGAAGGCGGAACTGGTGTTCGATCAGACGCCGCTCTATGCCGAATCCGGCGGCCAGGTGGGCGATCACGGCGCTCTCTATTCCGCCGCGGGCGATAAAGTCGCCGACGTCGAAACCGTCTTCCCCGGCGTTCCCGGCCTGAGCGTCCATCGCATCGTGACGCATGCGCCCATCCGTGTGGGCGACGTGCTCCGCGCTGAAGTGGCCGCGCACCTGCGCGATTCCACACGCCGCAACCACACCGCCACGCACCTGCTCCACGCATCCCTGCGGCAGGTGCTTGGCACCCACGTCAAACAGGCCGGCAGCGTGGTGGAACCCGGCCGCCTGCGCTTCGATTTCACGCACTATGCCGCCATGGATGGCGCGGAACTGGAAGAAGTCGAGCGCCTCATGAATGACGAGGTGCTCAAGAACATCGTGGTCGAGACCAACGTCATGCCGCTCGATCAGGCCATCTCCACGGGCGCCATGGCCCTATTCGGCGAAAAGTACGGCGAACAGGTCCGCGTCGTCTCCGTCCCCGGATTCAGCCGCGAATTGTGCGGCGGCACGCACGTGCGCCGCACCGGCGATATCGGCGTCTGCAAAGTGGTCTACGAAGGCAGCATCTCCGCCGGCGTGCGCCGCATCGAAGCCATCACCGGCGAAGCCGCCCTGCGCCAGTATCAGGAATCCACCAGTTCGCTCAAGCGCATCGCCGAAATGGTGCGCGCTTCCGAGCCCGAGCTCATCGAGCACGTCGAAAAGATGCTCACCGACCAGCACGCCCTGAAACGCCAGGTGGATCAGCTCAAGGAAAAACTGGCCCAAGCCGCCTCCGGGGGACTCGAAGCGCAGGCCCGCACAGTCAAAGATGTCAAGGTGCTGGTCGCCCGCGTCGATGGAATGGACCGTCAGCAGATGCGTTCCCTGGCCGATTCGCTGCGCAATAAGTGGAAGAGCGCCGTCGTCGTACTGGCCGCGGCGGACGAGAGCGGCGTCTCTATCGTGTNNCTGGCGCAGGCCGTGGGCGGTAAAGGCGGCGGCCGTCCCGATATGGCGGAAGGCGGCGGCAAAGATGCGTCCGCTCTGCCGGCTGCTCTCGATGCCGCCTGGCAGGACGTCGAGAGCAAGCTGTGAGCGAGACCTTCGACGCCCTGGTAGTCGGCGCGGGGCCCACCGGCCTCGCCTGCGGCATCGAACTGCAGAGCCGCGGCGTGAAGACCGTCCTGATTGAGAAGGGGTGCGTGGTCAATTCCATCTACCACTACCCCACCAACATGACCTTCTTCACCACGCCGGAGCTGCTCGAAATCGGCAATATTCCGATGACGAGCCTCAACGAAAAGCCCAACCGCACCGAAGCGCTCAAGTACTATCGCAAGGTCGCCGCCCACTTCCATCTGGATGTCCGCCAATACGAAAAGGTGGAGCGCATCGCGGGCGAGGACAATGGTTTCGAGGTGTTCACTACAGATCGCCTGGGCTGCGGCCGCGTCTACCGCGCCCGCAAGATCGTGCTCGCCACCGGCTATTACGATGTGCCCAACCGCCTCAACGTGCCCGGCGAAGACCTGGAAAAGTGTCTCCACTATTACAAAGAGCCGCACCCCTACTACAATCACGACGTCGCTGTAATTGGAGCCAAGAATTCGGCCGCCATCGCCGCGCTTGAGCTTTACTGGACGGGCGCGCGGGTCACCCTGATTCATCGCGGCGCGGCCATTTCCAGCAAGGTGAAATACTGGATTAAGCCCAACATTGAAAACCGCATCAAGAACGGCGAAATCCAGGGCTACTTTCACTCGCGTGTGGTGGAGATTCTGCCCGATTCCATCCGCCTTGCGACACCGGAAGGCGAGCGTGTATTACAAAATGACTTTGTCTTCGCTTTAATTGGGTATCGACCTGACCTGAATTTCCTCAACGCCACGGGAATTACCCTGGAGCTGCAAAGTCAAAGACCGCGCACCAATCCGGAGACCTTGGAGAGCGAACGCGCTGGAGTTTACCTCGCCGGCGTGATTGTCGCAGGCATGCACACCAACGAGATTTTCATCGAAAATGGAAGATTTCACGGCGCCATGATTGCTCAATCTATCGCCGCCAGACTGGCAGAACTGTAAGTACCCGTACACCCCTGTGGTACTCCGTATCCAGGCAAACTGAAACTAACGGCCTCTTTGATGTATCTAACGTATTGAAAGGGGACCCGACATGCTTCACTCGTTAGTCAATGCATTATTTGGCTGCACGCACCAACGGACGACGTTTCCACAAACGCCCGGGCGGCGAAGCGCGGGGCACCCGGCACCTGGCGCCCTCAACAGAAANNAGGTGACGGCGCGACCCGCTGCCACGCAGGCACAACCAATGTTCCGCTAACGCTTGGATTCTTCAATCAGCTTAGCCACCGTGGAATCGATTCCCACGGGCTCGACAAAGACGATCGACTTTTCGTTGATGATCATGCGGTCTGGACCGTGCCATTCCTTACCGCGCTTCACCAGGATGTTCTTGACTTCCTTTGTCTCGGGATTTTGCGAGCTCTGTATGTAGTAAACCTCTTTCAGAACCGGAAACGGGGAACCGAGTCCCTCGATATGTCCGAAGTACACCGAACCGTTCGTCAGCAACACCCCGTAGTACTTCGATGCATCGATCGTCGCGGAGGCGGGTGCTGCGGGCTGAAGCTTCTGACAGCAGGTAGCGGCCAACATCAGGCATGCAGCCGAAATGGTCAAGAGCAGTTTAGACATGTGCGCGATTGTACCAGACAGCCTCAACGCGTAATGCTGCCCAATACTCGCGGGCCCCGCGCCCCTGTAGTCGACGGCAGATTCGAAGCCCGGCGATGCCAGGTCTCATGCGCCAGAATGGCGAAAGCCATCGCCTCTTTGGCGTCGGCATCGATGCCGTGATCGGTCGAAGTCGAAATCGCTACGTCCGGCAGAAAACCCGCGAGATGCGCCATGATCTGCGGATTGTGCACCCCACCGCCCGAAACGATCAGGTCGGTCCTGGTGGCGCCGGTAGCCCTGGTAACGCCGGCGATCTTGCCGCCGGTAGCCCTGCCAATCCCCATCGCGATGGTAGCGGCGGTTAGCACCGTCGCCGTCGCAATCAGATCGGGCAGAGACGCGCCGGAGCGCTTGAGGCGCTCCACGAACTCCGCGCCATACTGCTCGCGGCCCGTGCTCTTGGGCGCACCACGCCGATAGTACGGGTCGCGCTGCAACTCGGCCAGCAGTCCCGTCCGCACCATTCCCGCCGCCGCGATCTTTCCGCCGCGGTCGCAGTTCTGCTTGCCGCCGGTATACTCGCGCGCCAGAGCGTCGATCACCATGTTGCCCGGCCCGGTATCGAACGCAATCACCTCTTCCGCCGCCGCCCCCGCCGGGATCACCGTAATGTTGGCGATGCCTCCGATATTGAGCGCGATGCGCCGCCGCCGCGCGTGGCGGAACAGCAGGTAATCGACAAAGGGCACCAGTGGCGCACCTTGCCCGCCAGCCGCAATATCGCGCGCGCGGAAATTGGAGATCACGGGGACGCCGGTCCGCTCGGCCAGCACCGCCGGCTCGCCCAGTTGCAAGGTGTTGCGCCCGCCCTCGTGGTAGACCGTCTGCCCGTGACAGCCGATCAACTCCACCACGCCATGCCGCTGCACGGCGCGCTGCACCGCCTTGGCGTACCGTTCCGCCAGCGCGAAGTTCAGCCGCGAAATCGCCGCCGTCGTGGCCGTCGTGTTGGAGACCGCCAGAATATCCGCCCGCAACGCCGCGGGATAGGGAAATGACTCGAACCCGATGGTCTCCACGCCGCGGCCACGGATCTCCACAATCGCCACGTCGATGCCATCCAGCGACGTGCCACTCATGATCCCCGCGACTCTCATTGCCGCTTCAACTCCTGCTGCAAGTCGCTCAATAATTGCAGCGCTTCGATGGGCCGGAGCCGGTCCAGGTTCAGATTCCGTATGCGTTCCGCGAGGCCATATCCCACCGGCTCGAAGAGCTGAATCTGCACCGGACCTGCCGGCTCGCTGTGTACCAGTTCGCCCGTGACCGCGTGCTCGCTGCGCTCGTGCAGCAACAACACTTCGCGGGCCCTCTCGATCACGCTCACCGGCAGTCCCGCCAGGCGCGCCACCTCGATTCCATAACTGCGATCGGCCTTGCCCGGCTCCACTTTGCGCAGAAAGATGATGTGGTCGCCGGCCTCTTTCACCGAGACCATCAGGTTGCGCACGCCGCTGAGCTCGCCGGCCAGTTCCGTCAGTTCGTGATAGTGCGTGGCGAACAGCGTTTTGGCCCGCGTGCGCTGGTGCACGTGCTCCACCACCGCCCACGCCAGCGCCAGGCCGTCGTAGGTAGCCGTGCCGCGGCCCACTTCATCCAGCACGATGAAGCTGCGCTGGGTGGCCGTGTTCAGAATCACCGCCGTCTCGGTCATCTCCACCATGAAAGTGGAACGCCCGCGCGCCAGGTTGTCGGACGCGCCAATGCGCGTGAAGATGCGGTCGATCATCGGCAGGCTGGCCGAATCGGCCGGAACGAACGAGCCCATCTGCGCCAGGATGGCGATCAGCGCCGCCTGCCGCAGGTACGTCGACTTGCCGCCCATGTTGGGCCCGGTGATGATGGCGATCAGATCGGTGGAATCGTTCAGGTACAGATCGTTGGGAATGAAGCGTCCCGATTCCTGCTCGCTCAGCCGCTCGATCACGGGATGGCGCCCGGCCATGATGCGCATTTCGCCGGAGTCCGAAAACGACGGGCGCTGATACCGATTCTCCGCCGCTACCTGGGCGAGCGCGGCCGTCACATCCAGTTCCGCCACCGCGGCGGCCGTGGCGCGGATCCGCTGGGC